>JAOUMR010000007.1 GCA_029881435.1 Nitrospira sp. | reverse complement strand
CCATCGTCGCTCGGTGGCACGTCCCACTCCTGGAAGGAAGATGAAGCTGGAGGTGAGCATGGCCGAGGATTGTAGCCTTGATTTCGTGTAGGAGACAAGCTAGAGTTCGCGGATCGACACCACATTATTGGAGTGAACGACAAGGTTTTTGAGTTCAATCTCGATTATGACGGCATCGGCAAAGCGAATCCGTATTACCGTGGGGAGCGTACAGTTGGAGGCTGAACTTCGAAAGACGAAGACGGCGGACCAAGTATACGCGGCTCTCCCGGTCAAGGCAGCGATCAATACGTGGGGAGAGGAGTTCTATTTTCCGATTTCCGGAGTCCACGATCATCGAGAAACGGCAACGACTCAGGTCAAGGTCGGGGATATTGCATTTTGGGGAGCGGGGCAAGTTCTGGCCATCTTTTTCGGACGAACCCCAATGAGTGTGGGCGCTGATCCGGTTCCTGCAGATCGGGTGAACATCATTGGAGAAATCGTCGGCGATGCGACCCGACTTCGGCAAGTCATGGATACACCGACGATCCTTCTCGAGCCGAGCTGAGCGCGATGCGACTTTCGAGAGAGCGTGTACGCCATATGGCCGAACGTGTCGCCGGCCATCTTCACGCGGAAGGGCACATTGAACTTACGGGTGAGCGCAAAACATTCGTTGAGGCCCTGGAGCAGGCGATCACCCACGAGTTATCAGTGGAAGATCGAGTCAATGCGGACGTGCGGCAGTTGTTGAAAGCCTACGAACAGCAAATCGAACAAGGGCAAGTCGATTATCAGAAGATGTTCCAGATGGTGAAGCAGAAATTGGTGCGCGAGAGAGGTATCATTCTGTGAGGCAGTGAGGGAGTCAGTGATCGGGCAGCTTGATGCCGGATAGTCTGTTGCGGAGTGGTTGGCGGTCTGTCATGCTGAGCGAAGATAAAGTCAGTCATCTCTCGCATGTGATTCTGACGGCCGTGAAGCAACACGCCGGAACGACAGTCAAGAGCTCCGATGAGCGCATTCTGAAGGAGATCAAGCGAGTGCTGGGCGTCGAGTTGGCGCAGGAGCAGGAGATCGACCGGAACGTAAGGGCCAAGCTGGCATCGTACTCACGAGGCATTGTCGAGGGGAGTGCTGAGTGGGACGTGCTGTACCGGAAGACGTTTGAGGAAGAAACGCGCAAGCATACAAAATCTTAACGGCAGAGGTAGTTTCGCATGAAACAGACCCTTCAACAGCTCCTGATCCTAGGTGTCGTGCTGGCGCTCGTCGGGACCACGGCCTGTTCGCACAAGCGCAAGCCTCTCGTACCGCTCGTCCTGGAGGGTGAAGTGAGACCTCATGCGATGGTGCTGACGGAACAGGGGACGCAGGCCTATCAGACTCAACAATTCGAGGAAGCAAAGCACTATTTTGAGGAAGCGGTTGCCGCAGCGCCGCAATCCGGTCAGGCCCATTATAACTATGCGCTGGCGTTGAATGCGCTCGGAAATACGGAAGTCGCTCGCCGGCATTTCTTGGAAGCGGCTGATTTGGCTCCCGGAGATAAGATCATTTGGGACTCGCCGGCGCTTTCGCCGTATGGAAACCCAGAAAACAAGAACAAGGCCAAGCTTCAACCCTATTCACCGCGTCGATCGTCGTTCGGTACCGGTACGCCCGGTGGCTATTAATCCCTTAGGAAGGATGGATCTATGAGTAAAGCACTTGCAGTCGGGGACCAGGCACCGGAGCTTGCGATCCCGGACCAACAGGGGAAGAAGGTGACCCTGGATAGTTTCAAGGGGAAACAAGTGGTGTTGTACTTCTATCCGAAGGACGATACGCCGGGGTGCACGAAAGAATCCTGTGATTTTCGTGATGTCGAGTCACAGATCGTACGGGCAGGCGGCACGATCGTCGGCGTGAGTTTGGACGGCAAAGAGTCTCACCAGAAGTTCATCAAGAAATTCGGTCTTCCGTTTCCACTGCTCAGCGATGAGAGCGCGGCGATCTCCAAAGCGTACGGGGTCTACAAGGAAAAGAATATGTACGGTAAGAAGTATTGGGGCATTGAACGCAGCACGTTCGTCATCGATACGGAGGGGAAGGTGAAAGCGATTTTTCGGAAGGTGCAAGTCGACGGACATGCCGACGACGTCCTCAAGGCACTGAAAGCCTAGCGGAAGGACCGATTGGCTGTGTGGTCACAGGCCAGGGTCCCCACCATTCGCATTGCTCTCTCCCTCGTTGTCCTCTTTCCCCTTATCCTCACGAACGCTCTCCTTGATGCGGCAGACAAGACCGCTGCAACGATCTTTGTGAAGGACGCGCTGACCACGCCGAATCAACCGGCCACCATCGAAGCGAAGCTGATCGGAAAGGGTCTTTTGAGGAACTCCCCGCTGGGCGGAGAGCCGCTCGAACTGGTCGTCGATGGGGACGTCGTTGCCACTACCATGACCGGTGGCGATGGAAGGGCGTTCCTCACCTATACGCCGAAAGCGCAAGGCGTCAAGCCGGTTCAGGTGCGAGTCGGGAAGAGTCCGCGGGTTGATCCTACAGAAGGCCAGGCCAATCTCGGAGTGTGGGAGAAACGACAGCCTATCCTTACGATTGAACTCTCGTCACTCATGGACATCTCGCCGCCCAGTCGAGTGCCTGCCATTGGACCTCGTGCTGAATCCAAGGGAAAGCCAATGTCCGAGGCGGCGGATGAACTTGAAAAGCTCACCCGGTTCTATTACCGAGTCATCTATGTCGCGCCGTTAGCACAGGGAAGGGATGGATTTCAGGCCAGTATGGAGGCAAGAGAATGGCTCGCGACTCACAAATTCCCGGTGGGCTACGTCTTGCCTCTTTCGCCTGATGCCAAAGCTCTGGGAGACAAGATTGACGAGTTTCAGGAGGCCGGCTGGAAGACCGTGAAAATTGGAATCGGTCGGTCAAAAGCCTTTGCTGAAGCATTCCTGCAGCGCCGCCTTGACGCGATCATGGTGCCCGAACCGACGAAGGGCGACGTGCCGCGCAAAGCGAAAGTGGCGAAGGATTGGAAGGATGTGAGGAAGAAGTTGTAGCCGGCAAAGGTGTTCCAACGCCTCAGTGGCGCTACTGAGAAAGCCGATCAGCATGTGGCCATGGCGTGGCTGATCTACTACCTTGTCGCTATCGCCGTAGCTGCCACGTTCTCGGTTTAGCGCGCGCCAACAGTCTGGGATTTTTGAGCAGCCAGACTCTTTCGGCGATTATTTGAAATCGTGCGATCAATAATGGCTCCACAATTGATGCATTTCCAGGCGTATAAGACAAGAAAGAAGTCCGAGAACCGCTCCAACATCATCATGCCTTTACAATTCGGACAGTCCATTGATCCCTCCTCGGGTGATTACGTACACAGTTGACAATGAGTTCAAGCATGAGCTGCGCCTAATCGTCACATGTTAGTAATGCTATGATTTGAGAGGTATGGAGGTGCATGGAGCCAAGAGTGTTCAGTAAATTGACGGTGTACGAGAGTTGGACTTGTCAATGTTTTGTCGGTTTGAGAGATCGAGACGACAAGCCAACAGTCATTTATACGGGTGATATCTCGAACGAGAGATCGAGGAGTGCTGCGATAGCTGCCTGGTTAGATTGACGAATGTGTTCCTTTGATGAGGGCGCTACGCCGCTTTCTTGTCCAGATAATTGGCGGGATCGAGACCTGTTTGGTGAGGGGTCATGATGGCCGTAATGGTCCGATGTGATGTGTCTTCTTGTAACGAGAGATCGTATTCCTGCGGACGTAGGAGCAAGGTATTCCCTGCGCCTTTTACGAGGAGCACCACCGGCAACAGCGGCGCATGATGGTTCACCTGTTTCACGATGGCTATCTCTCCGGTACTCAACTCCACGACCGATCCGACGGGGTAGACTCCCACGACCTGGATAAATCGTTGGACGAGAGTTGAATCGAGGTGGCCCTCGAGTGAGAGACGATAGAGGAGCTGGAGGGCTTGATGAGCCGGCTCCCCCTTGTGGTAGCAGCGATCGCTCGTCATCGCGTCATAGATATCGACGATGGCGGTGATCAAGCCGTACTGACTGATGTCTTGTTTCGCGCGCTTGTGTGGATATCCATCTCCATTCACGCGTTCGTGGTGCTCGAGCGCGGGCTGCACGTAGGAATCTCCCAAACCGGTTGTACTGGCCAGAACCTCGACTCCCCTGAGGACATGCTGTTTCATGATCTCCATTTCATGGGCCTCGAAGCGGCCGGGCTTGTTCAGTATTTCGAGAGGCACCTTCATCTTGCCGATATCGTGCAGCAGCGTGCCGACGCCGGCGAAATGCAACATCGATCGGTCGAACCCGAGGCTCCTCCCCAACGACATGGCCAAGAGTGACGTATTCACCGAGTGGTAAAAGGTGTATTCGTCGAACCGCTTGAGTCTCGACAAGCTGGACAAGGCGTCCGGATTTCGAAGGACACTTTCAGTCATCTCAGACACGACCGAATTCACCGCCTCGACATTGAGGGCTCGCCCAAGCCGCGTGTCGTGCATCGCGTTCTGCACGATCGTCTTGGCAGCTTGATAGATCCGCCTGGCTTCGGGAAGTTCCTCCTCAAACGTGATAAGCGGCGATCCCAATTCCGCTTCTTCCGATGCCGATCTTTCTGAAGCATCGGTGCATGGTTGTTCCAGCACGGATACTTCTCCGACCTCAGCTGGATCGAAACTTACCGTCAGTGTCTGCACGCCACTGGCTTTCAGCTGGGCAATTTGTTGGAGCGAGGTGATTGTCATTTTGTGTCGAAAAAATGGCGTGCTCAGCCATGACCGATCGAGTTGTTCGACCAACATGCCTAGCTGCAATTCGTCGATTCTGATCTGTTTTTTCATAAGAATCAGGAGGCTCAGTCGACTCCTCTACGAACACTATCGGGTTCCGTTAAGGGATTCTTAAGGCCACATCGGAGACATTGCGGTTTCATCGCGTCCCCGGTCCTTTTATTCCCTCTGGACATCCATTAAGATAGCGCAGTCGTTTTCCTTTCTTTGTGAGGACAATTCGTTGAAATCCAAGGTTGTCTTTTCCTGCCAAGCCTGTGGGCACCAATCCCCACGGTGGCTCGGTCGCTGCCCTGACTGCGGCGGTTGGAATACGATGAAAGAAGAACGACAAGTCGCGACCGGCAAGGGCCGTCCTGCGGCGATGAAAACGGCCCAGGCCAAGGCGACGCCCATTGCCGAGATCGAAGTGGTAGGTGAGGATCGTCGACTGACCCGCATTGGGGAATT
This sequence comes from Nitrospira sp., assembly GCA_029881435.1. Taxonomy (GTDB): domain Bacteria; phylum Nitrospirota; class Nitrospiria; order Nitrospirales; family Nitrospiraceae; genus Nitrospira_D. The sequence continues at coordinate 59,668 of JAOUMR010000007.1, read as the reverse complement.
TGATCGGGTGTTAGGGGGTGGTGTGATTCCGGGTTCGGTGATTTTGATAGGAGGCGATCCTGGGATCGGCAAGACGACACTTCTCCTGCAGGCGCTGCCGAGGTTGGCTTCAAAGGATGAGCCGGTTTTGTACGTGTCAGGCGAAGAGTCACCCCGGCAGATCAAGATGCGTGGGCAACGACTGGGCATCGAACATCCGCATTTGCTGATTCTGGCAGAAACGTCTCTGGAACAGATTCTGAAAGCGGTGCAGGAAATACAGCCGGCCGCCGTGGTAGTCGATTCGATTCAAACGGTGTACACAGAGCAGATCACCTCCGCGCCAGGCAGTATCAGCCAGGTACAGGAGGTGGCCGGACAACTGATGTGGTTCGCCAAGCGGGCGGGAGTTCCGGTCTTCATCATTGGGCATGTCACAAAAGAAGGGGCCATTGCCGGACCTCGGTTGCTGGAGCATATCGTCGACACGGTGCTGTACTTTGAAGGAGATAAGGGACACAGCTATCGAATTCTTCGCGCGGTCAAGAATCGGTTTGGATCGACGAACGAGATTGGGGTGTTCGAAATGAAAGATGGTGGCCTCGAAGAGGTGAGCAATCCCTCTGAGTTGTTCTTGGCCGAACGTCCACAGCGGAGTACCGGATCGGTGGTCGTGTCGAGTCTCGAAGGCACGAGGCCGATTCTCGTCGAGCTCCAAGCGCTGGTTTCTTCAACCAGCTATGCCATGCCCAAACGGATGGCGAACGGGGTGGAACTGAATCGAGTGTCGCTGCTACTCGCGGTCATGGAAAAGCGGTTGGGGTTTCATCTTTCTGGACAGGATGTTTATGTGAATATCGTCGGAGGGATGCACATCGACGAACCGGCGATTGATCTCGGCATTGTCGCGGCCGTCACGTCAAGTTTGCGGGAGGTGCCTGTTGAACCGGGGATGCTCGTATTAGGAGAGGTCGGTTTAGGCGGGGAAGTGCGCGCCGTAAGCCAAGCCGAGTCACGGATTCGCGAGGCAGCCAAGATGGGATTTAAACGTTGCATGATGCCTGAACGGAATCTGGCCAAACTGGATCCTATTGATGGGATGGAACTGATCGGCATTCAAGAAGTCAGAGAGGCACTTGATATTGTGTTGGCTTAGCCATCCAAGTGGAATGACGCATGCCACATCCACAATCATGAGATGCGTAGGTGGCTCGTTTGTCATCCTCGTGTTAGCGGGGATAGTATTTGCCGGCTGTACGCTCGTTGTTCCTCAAGAAGGCCCGCCGCTGAAACGGGTGACGGCTGAGGAGCTCACGACGCTGTTACGGCAGCGAGATGCCGCGATTTATTCCATGAAAGGATTGTTCACCGCCAAAGTGAGAGGTGGGCTTCTGCCCATCGCAACACGGGTGGAAGGGACCGTCCATTACCGTCGACCCAATGCATTACGGCTTCGAGGTTTTACACCTTTCGGAAGCGAGTTGTTTGAATTCGTACAAGCCGATGATTGGTATACACTCCGCCTTCCGCTGGAAGGAAAAGTCTATACCGGTCGCCAATCGGACATGAAGGAGTTGGGGACACTCGCTCGATTCTCGGAGCTGAGCGCCTGGGCGGTCGGTGGTGTTCTTGGGACGAGTTCGATTAGTAAGGAAGAGACGGTAAAAGTCGTGGAAGAGCGGGATCGATATCGTCTTGAGGTATATACGTCCGTCAGCGGTGGGGCTGGTTCATCGCGTCGGCTCATCCGCCGCCTCTGGTTTGATCACCGATTATTGGTTGTGCAAGAAGATCGATTGGGGTCGAACGGTGAGGTGGAAGCGAGAATTCAGTACGACGATTTTAGATCGCTGAAAGATGGCAGCATTGTTCCAGCGCAAACAATCGTCGATCAGAACCGTCCGATGGTACGTCCGTTCAAGATTTCTCTAGAAGACGGTCATGGGAAAGGCACGATTCACGTGATGTTCCATGAGCTACAGCATAACCAAACGATCAAAGCAGAGGACTTGGGGCAGGTTTCTTAATTCATCATGAAAATTCTCGCAGTTGAAACGGCCACCGCATTGCAGAGTGTTGCACTCCTCGACGAGGATCATGTGTTGGCCACGCATGATCAAGAGGCAGGCGGCGCCCATGGGTCGCTGTTGGTGCCGGCCATTGATCAACTGCTCACCAAATCTAAGGTACGACTCAGTGAGCTCGATGGCCTCTGCTGTTCAGCCGGGCCTGGTTCGTTCACGGGTATCCGTGTCGGTCTTGCGACCTGCCTGGGTCTGCGGGCAGCGAGCGGCGTTCCTCTTGCCCTGGTTCCTACGTTGGAAGCGATGGCGAGGAGTGTTCAAGGGGAGTCTCGTCTTCTCTGTCCCGTATTAGAGAGTCGTCGAGATGAGGTCTATTGGGCCTTGTTCAGGTGGATGGGGGAGGCACGATGGGATCGCATGTTGAGCGAACAGGTCGGTACCCCCAGAGTGCTCGCGCAGAGCCTGACCGAACACACCGTCATGTTCGGACCTGGATGGTCATCGATGGAAGCTGAGATTCGAGCGGCATTGCCGGAGTCCATCACGGTTACGGTCGGGCCGGGTCATGCCTTCAGACCTTCGGCGATTCATGTGGCTCGCATTGGAATGGAGCGAATACGACGAGGCGAGATTGCCGGAGGCGGTATCGCTCCGTTGTATGTGCAACGTGCGCAAGCGGACATCCAGTACGAACGGTCCGGAGGTATCTCACCGGTAGCGCGACGTCAGAAGAGGGTCGAGAAAACAGTTGCTGCGCGACTGGCTCGCAGTCGGCGGCGCTAGAACCTACAGAGCGGATGAGCAACGAGAACGCAATTTCAGAGTTTCAGATAGTTCCGGCCACACCGGAGATGTTGCCGGATATCCTCTTGTTGGAAGAAGCTTGCTTCTCGTCCCCCTGGACGCGCAAAATGCTTGAAACGGAATTGATGGGCAACCAGTTTGCTCATTTTCTCGTTGCGACGCAGAAAGGGCAGTCGGCGGTAGGGGCAAAGTCCTCGATTGTTGGGTATCATTGCTTCTGGATCGTGTTTGAAGAGCTGCGCCTGATGAATCTGGCTGTGCGAGAGTCACTGCGCAGGCAAGGAATTGGAAGATCCCTTGCACGGGATGCATTCCGCTTCGCACTCGATCAGACAGCTACTCGGGCAGTGCTCGAAGTTAGGGCTTCGAACACGCCAGCGCGTTCACTGTATACGCAGATGGGGTTTGTTCAGGTCGGGCAGCGCCCTCAGTATTACACCAATCCAGTTGAAGATGCCGTGCTTATGGAACTAAATCCGCTTGTGATGCCGAGCGGCCAGCTGCAGGTCCGTACGTGTCGTACAGGAGGTGAATCAACCTCGACAGACTCACTCTAACCAGGAGGTGTCGTATGTTGACGGAAAATGCAATTGTCGAACAGCTTCGCCGCACCAACACCGAATTTCGCGACCTAGAAGAATCTCACCATCGCCTGGATCTTGAGCTGAACGAGCTACAGAAGCGCCATGTCCTGACGCCGAACGAAGAGATCGAGAAAAAACGGATCCAGAAAGAGAAGCTAGCCACGAAAGACAAGCTTGCGGAGTTTGTTCGAATACATCGCGACTAACGATTGGACCCAGCACGATAGAACATCATGAGGCCGGAACCGGCCTGCCGGCTGATGGCACCGCTATGGAACAAATCATCCATCCACTTGCTGCCCACATCCAGAGCGTCAAGCGCCGATTGCTTGTGATCGGGGCGACCATTTTAGGCCTCCTTATTCTTACCTTCTCATTTTCTGCTGAAATGGTTGCATGGCTGAATCGTCCGTTTGAGAACCAATTGGCGTTCTATGGACCGACGGAGGCGTTGTTTGCCTCGATCAAGGTATCGTTGTTGGCGGCTTTTATCCTGAGCTTGCCGGTCATTTTCTATCAGTGCTGGAAATTCATCGAGCCCGCTTTGTTACCGAAAGAACAGCGCTGGGCGATTCCACTGTTTCTCTTGGCTGGAGGGTTGTTTGGGTTGGGAATGGTGTTCTGTAATGTGGTGATTCTTCCACTGGTGATCGACTGGTTCGTGAGCTTCGGGCTCGATCGCGATATCACTCCGCAGCTGGGCGTGGGGCTCTATATTGATTTCAACGTGAAGTTCTTGCTTATCTTCGGTTGTGCATTCGAACTACCGTTGGCGATGACGCTTGCGGCGATAATTGGTGCGGCATCAGCTCAGATGTTCGCACGGTACCGAAAACATGCCATCCTCTTGTGTCTCATCGTGTCCGCCGTTGTGACGCCTGATGCGACGCTCTTCACCATGCTGCTGATGGCAGTTCCTTTGATGGTGCTATATGAGTTCGGGATCATCGGCGCTCGCTTGTTTGGAAAAAATCAAGACCGAGCTGGGATGGATTTACCGACTGACCCTGACTTGCCGTTCAAGACGGCAGGAACACGGATGCGATGAGGCTCCAGGCCATCCTGATTACCCCCATGCGAGCGACCGGACTGATGCTGCTGTTGTTGTGGGGTGGAGGGTTTCTCGGACTGGCCGATGGAGAGGAGTTACTATCGACAACCGCACCGGTAGCACCCCGACCTCAAGTGATCTCCGATGCTCCACCGACAGCGTGGCCTCCCGAACAGTCGGCGGCAAGTGTACAGGCACTCACGATCAGTGAAAACGGTGTCATCTACGCAGGGTCGTTTGGGCATGGAGTTTTTCAGACCATGGATCGCGGAGCAACGTGGAACCGAGTGGGAGCTGGGATCACCGATCCCTTTATTCTGAGTCTGGCGATCACGAAAAGCGGAATCGTGTATGCCGGAACGTTTCGTGGAGGGGTGTTCCGATCTCGTGACGAGGGGAAGACATGGCAGTCTGTGAATGGGGGCCTCAAACGGCTGGAAGTCAAAGCACTTTTGGTGGTCGATCACGAACTCTATGCTGGTACCGGCGATGGCGTGTATCGCCTACGCGAGACCGATGATCGCTGGGTACCCGTGACAACTGGGCTTGATGATATTCTTGTCCATTCACTGGCACGCTCAACAGATGGGACATTGTTCGCCGGGACCTCGGGCAAAGGGATTTTTCGGCTGATCCCTCGTTCATCCGGATGGGTTCGTGTTCGGCATGGGTTGAAGGATCATGAAGGCATGATCGAGAACTTTATCCGTGTGCTGGTCATTGATCAGGATCAGAGCATTTTGGCAGGGACATTCGATGGTGGGGTGTTTCGCAGTGTGGATGGAGGGCTGACGTGGCGTTCAATCAGTCGAGCCCTTCCGAATGATTCGATCCGGGGTATTGTGCTGAGCGACCATGGACTGGTTGTCGCCACAGGTCATGGGATTTTTATGACGGTGGATAAGGGGAAACAGTGGATCCCCCTCAACAAAGGTCTCACCAACCTTTCAATTCAGGTGCTGATTGGATGGGGAGACAGAGGGCTTTATGCAGGAACGAGTTCAGGAGTATTTCGCAGCGATGACGGTCTTTCGTGGATCGCTGTGAATCAAGGATTGGAGGCTGAGATGGCGCCGCCCCCATTTCTCTTTCGCTAATTATAGAAAGGACGAACCGCATGAGCGATGTTGCGAATACCACACGGGCGACAATTGCAATCACTACAAAGGGACAACCAATTGGAGAGATTGTACTTAAATTCTTTCCCGATCTGGCACCAGGTCACGTCAAGAACTTTATCAAGCTTTCTCAAGAAGGGTTTTATAATGGAACGACATTTCACCGTGTCATCCCTGGGTTTATGATTCAGGGGGGCGATCCCAACAGCAAGGCATCCGATCGCTCCTCACATGGGATGGGTGGACCTGGATATAAGGTAAAGGCCGAGTTTAATAGTACACCGCACAAGCGCGGTATCGTGTCGATGGCCAGAGCAAACGACCCTGATAGCGCCGGGTCGCAGTTCTTTATCTGTGTCTCGGATGCCAATTTCCTCGATTGGCAATATACGGTCTTTGGAGAAGTTGAGAGCGGCATCGACGTGGCCGACAAGATCGTGGGTATGAAACGGGATGGGAGAGACAATCCGTTGGAGCGTGCCGAGATGACAGTTACCATCAGCGGAACCTAGGTCCTGGCGATCATGGATGTGAGCTGTATACGGCTGATTTCAGCAGGCCTGGTGAGCTGTCTCCTCGTATTGGTCGGCTGTGCCGTGCCCCATGTGCCATCGAGAGTCATCTATGAGGATCCGGTGAATTTCGTTCGGTTGGAAGAAGACCCAGAGGTGCTGGCGGAATGGTCGCCAAGCCATCACGCACACCCCTTGTTCATCGAGCCTGAACAATTAAGGAAGATCCTGTCAGGATTGATGGTGCAAGAGCATTGGATTGCCCTAAAACGGTGGATGCGAGGAGAGTCGCCACTCGTTCCAACATTCACGGAGGAAGAATTGACGCTGCTGTCGACGCGAATCGCAGAGGCGCTTGGGGAGGCGAAATACAACGAACGCGTTACTTTTTATCTGAGCGAACCGCAGACATTCGCAAGGCGAATTATCACGACGGGTGGACTATATATTCATGGGACGAAATTGCATATGTTGCTGGGTAACTGGCGGATCATTTATGGCATTCCAGCCTATGGGATGATCTATGATCGACGATATCCCATGCGGCCAACCGCCGCGAAGGGTTTTCATTTGCGATTCCAACCCACGGAGGCCGTCGTTCCCACGAAAAGCAGCCTGCTCGACGTCATCATGGCGAATGCTAAGGATGAGTTGGTTATTGATCTGTCGAAACTCGAATCCCTCGAGCCGTCGGTTTCTTTGCTCGGCCCTTGCTGGATGTACGAAATGGGCTGTGAACAGCCCTAACGATTTAGTATCTCTGAAAACACATTTGGGGTACTTCCAGGAGTCCTTCGATGAAGGACTGCCAGCCGAGCTTGCTTTGGCCTTGAACGCGGTCGCTGAAGCGAATGGGTAGTTCACGAATGCCTGCGCCGAGTTGAACCGCCCGCCAGGCCAGTTCTACCTGAAAGACATATCCTTTGGCGCGCACCGTTTCGAGATGCATCTTCAATAAGAGCTCACGATGATAACACCGGAATCCGCCTGTCCAGTCATGGATCATCGATCCTAAAAACAACCGCACATAGGTGTTGCCGCAGCGAGACACCAAGCGTCGCCGAGCGTTCCAGTTTTCGGTGCCACCACCAGCGACATAGCGACTCCCGATGACCAGGTCGGCGGTTCGACTGCCGTGGACCAAGCGGGGTATGTCCCACGGCGCGTGACTGAAATCACAATCCATCTCGATAATACGGTCATAGTTCCGATGGAGTGCCCACTCAAATCCTGCCAAATAGGCCGGCCCAAGCCCTTGTTTGTTGGGTCGATGCAAGACATGGATGTGACCGTGTTCACCGCGTAATCGATCAGCTAGTTGGCCGGTTCCATCCGGTGAATTATCATCGACGATCAAGATATCAGCGGTCAGGTATGTGCCGATTGTGGCGACAAGTGCTTCAAGATTAGAGCGTTCGTTGTAGGTTGGAAGGACAATCACGATTGATTGGTCGAATGTGAAGGGTGAGGCGGGGATCAGCGGTCTTCCTAGCGCAACTTGCGAATATCCTGGAGGTGAAACATCCGGAGTGGAACATTCGCCGATGGCAATGCGGGCACTATCGACGCCACGAGCGATGAGCTCTTCAGCAAGCTCAAAGTTCGGGACGAGATAAGCCTCGTCAGTCTGCAGTTCTTTGAGTGGGAGCGTCTGGTTGTCCGTAGGGAAGTGGAAATAGCGTAGAGAGGGAGTCTGCACTTCCTCGAGCGATGGAGGGAGCGGTTGGCTGATAGGCATAAAATTACGGGTATGCCATCTGATATTGGTTCGACAAGGTTTGGCCCCCCAGGGCAGAAATGGCTTGCATTTTAGATGAGCAGAATGAGTCGTGCAAGTGGATGCGCACGTGAGCGCTACGTTTTTGACAGTGCGGGAATGGCTATGTTACTCTCCACGAGTTTTTGACATTCCATGATTTTCGATCCTATAGAGAGATAAAGGGTATTTGTTATGAGTGGATCACGGTCGCATGTGATTGTTGTCGCAGGAGCAGGGCCTGCTGGTATGGCCGTCGCAAGTTCGCTATCAAAAGCCGGCCATGAAATCATCATTCTCAATCGAGATATTAGATTCGGTGGGTTGGCGGAGTATGGAATATTCCCTTCCAAGCTGAAGCTTCGCGGCGGTCTTAAGAAACAGTACTGGGAACTGCTTCAGCAAAAGAATGTGCACTATTTTGGGAATATCTCGATCGGAAACGGGAAAGACCTCGCAGTCGAGGATGTGCGTGGACTGGGAGCGAGCGCAGTTGTATTCACCATCGGCGCGCAAGGCACCAAGGCTATCGGTGTCGAGGGGGATTCAGCGCAGGGTGTATTTCACGCGAAAGATGTGGTGTACCACTACAACCGCCTCCCGGGGTTTGGCGACCGCCCCTTTGAGATGGGCAAACACGTCTCGGTGATTGGAGCTGGAGATGTGATGGTGGACATTGCTCACTGGTTGATCCGCTATAAGAAGGTAGAGCGTGTCACGGCCATTGTCCGACGAGGCCCAGTGGAGCGAAAATACAATCCGAAGGAGATCCGCAGTATCTGTGCCAATATGGACCTTGAAGGGATCCGTAACGAGTTCGAACGCATCAAAGACCGTATGGCCAAGGTCGGACAGAATCCCGACGACGTCTTGAAGGGCTTGACCGACGAATTCACCAAGTGCGAGCCTCAAGTCTCACAAACACAAATGGGCTTCCGCTTCCTCGCCTCTCCCAAGCGTATTCTGGTGGACAAACACAATCGGGTTCGTGCGCTCGAAATGGAGGATAATCGGCTCGATCCAAAGGGCGAGGATACCGTTGCTGTCGGGTTAAAGCAGTACTATGAATTTCCCTGTGACTCAGTGGTGTTTGCCGTTGGCGACAGGGTTGATGAGACTGTCGGTCTCCCGTATAAGAACGGCATGTTCATTACGAACCCCAACAAGACCGGTAACGATCCGGATGACTCGCTTTTTCAGGCCTACGACGAATCGGTTGGAAAAGTGATGGACGGTGTCTTTCTGGCCGGTTGGGCTCGGAAAGCCAGTGAAGGCCTCGTCGGCGTGGCAAAGCGGGATGGAGATTGGTGTGCAGAAGTGGTAGAGCGCCATCTGGCCACCAAGAGCAGTGGTGGTGATATCAGGGGGGTGCTCGATCAGTTACACTCGCTTCTCAGAAAGCAACAAAGTCGTCCGGTCGATGTAAGTGGGCTGCAGGCGCTTGAAGTAGCAGAGCGTTCGTTCACTGAAAAAACAGACTGTATCGGGGAATTCAAATTTACAGCAAATCAGGATATGCTTGCATGTATCAAAGACGGGAGGGTGTCGTAACCGAGCCTGCCGACTTCATCCATGTCCCCATTTCAGCTTTCCCCTCAACACTTCATAGTAGTGGCTTTCCGGGAAACGAATCAGCCTGGTCCGATAGTCTGACGCATTGATGACCGCTTTATCGCCCTGGACAATCGCGACCCCGACTTGGCCATCCAGTGTCGCCATTGACCCTTCATCCTGACTTGTTAAGGTGACTTCGATGACAACATTGCCCGGCACAATGAGCGGGCGATGGGTCAAGGTATGGGGACAGATTGGCGTTAACATCAGGGCTTGCACACCCGGATTCATGATGGGGCCTCCGGCAGAGAGCGAGTAGGCGGTGGAACCCGTGGGTGTTCCGATGATGAGACCGTCACCTCTGAGGCTCGTTACGAATTGGCCACCGATTGCGACCTGCAAGTCGATCATTCGAGCTAGAGTACCTTTGCTGATTACGACATCATTAAGGACAATCCCACGGGCTACCGTTTCTCCATGCCGGTGGATATGTGTTGTCAGCATCAGTCGCTCATCCAGCGCAAAATCGTTTGCGAATACTCGTTCAAGCGAAGGGTACAGGTTGTCCAGCCGGACTTCTGTCAAGAAACCGAGACCACCCATATTGACGCCGAGAATAGGGATACTCCGTTCCGCTGCCAGCCGTGCCGCACTCAGAATGGTTCCGTCTCCACCTAGGACCAAAAGAACATCGGCTTTCTCAGCCAATTGAGTCTTCGGCATCCCTCCTTGTTCGTTCAGGAGAGCCGCAGATGTTGTGTCGAGCAGGACTTCGATGCTGCGGGCACGGAGCCAGGCAACTACCCCCAGCAACGTACTTTTGACCTCCGGGAACTTTGGTTTGGCTAGAATTCCAATACTTTTACTTCTCATGGGTGCAAAAAAATGGGTGGAGAAAAAAGGAGAGCGATTGTATCGAGATGTTTCTTTTTATGTCAATGAAAAGCCCATGAGCGCATCATAGCGGAAGACATCGACACGACAGAAAATATGGAATGATGTCGTTGTGTCGACCGTCTTGTTCTCTGCGCAACCTTGACTCTCAAAGATACTGTGGTTAGAATTAGGGCAAGATTTTTCAATGGTTTTGGTCGAGCGTAGCCATGATGTGTACTCACTAGGAGGAGGCAGGATGTTCGAACGATTTACTGACAAAGGTCGAAAGATCATCATCCTTGCGCGGGAAGAAGCCGAACGACACCAAAACGATTATCTCGGCACTGAACATCTCGTCTTGGCCATACTCCGTGAGTCCGACGGCATCGCACTCATGATCCTAAAAAAGATGGGACTTTCCACCGAGCAGATCCGGCTGGAAATTGAGCGGAATCTGCCTGGTGGGGGGACCACCATGACATTCGGAGAAATCCCTTTTAGCCCTCGAGTGAAGAAGGTAATCGAATACGGAGTCGAGGAAGCCCGCTTGCTGGGGCATAATCACATCGGCAGTGAACATCTCCTCCTTGGCCTTCTTCGCGAAGAAGAAGGAATCGGCGGGAAAATCCTTCGGAGCCTAGGAGCGAACCTTCTCACAGCACGGCAGTTAACCGTGACGTTTTTGCGAAAGTCGGCCCCGCGGGAGAGGGATCGGAAGAGCAATACGCCAGCCCTCGACGAGTTCGGTCGTGACTTGACCCAGTTGGCCCAAGAAGGTCAGTTGGATCCAGTGATCGGACGGGCTGATGAGATAGAGCGCGTTCTCCAGATTCTCAGCCGGAGAAGCAAAAACAATCCTGTGCTGATTGGTGAATCTGGTGTCGGGAAAACAGCGATTGTGGAAGGACTCGCCCAACGGATCATTCAATCTGAAGTTCCTGATAATCTGCTCTCTCGTCGAGTCATCGCGCTGGATCTCGGCTCTCTCGTCGCTGGGACCAAGTATCGCGGACAGTTCGAAGAACGCCTCAAAGTTGTCATGAAAGAGATTGTCCAAGCCGGTAACATCATTATTTTCATCGATGAGCTCCATACACTGGTTGGAGCTGGGGCCGCGGAGGGATCCATCGACGCGTCCAATATGCTCAAGCCTGCGTTATCACGGGGAGAAATCCAATGCATCGGGGCCACAACATTGGATGAATATCGCAAGCACATTGAAAAGGATGGAGCGTTAAAACGACGATTCCAGCCGATCCACGTTCAACCACCGAATCTCGATGAAACCGTGCGCATCATTCAAGGGCTTCGGGATCGATACGAAGAACACCACGGAGTGGAAATCACGGAAGATGCGATCGTAGAAGCGGTGAAATTGTCCGATCGGTATATTACGGATCGTTTTCTGCCCGATAAGGCGATTGATTTGATCGATGAAACCGGATCGCGGGCCAAGCTCCAAACGTATGCCCTTCCGTCTGAGTTAAAAGCGATGGAGCAAGAGCTCAAGAAGGTTGCACGGGAGAAAGAACTATCGATTTCCACACAGAATTTTGAAGAAGCGGTACGGCATCGTGAGGAGGAAGAGCGACTACGGAAGCTGCTTGATGAATCCAAACGGGAGTGGAAAAAGAATCAGGAAAAGAATAAGCCCGTCATTGGTAAAGAGGATGTCGCCTACGTGGTTTCTAAGATGACCGGGATTCCGCTCTTTAAGTTGGAAGAGGAAGAATCCAATAAGCTGTTGCGAATGGAGGAGTTCCTCCACAAGCGAGTGGTAGGGCAAAATGAGGCTATTTCTGCCGTTGCCCGCGCTATCCGGCGATCTCGAGCTGGCTTGAAGGAAGCCAAAAAGCCGATCGGTTCTTTTATCTTTCTGGGACCGACTGGCGTCGGGAAAACGGAATTGGCCAGGACATTAGCGGAATTTCTATTCAACAGCGAAGATGCGTTGATTCGTGTCGATATGTCCGAATATCAGGAGAAGTTTACGAGCTCTCGCCTCTTCGGTGCCCCTCCCGGTTATGTGGGGTACGAAGAAGGAGGGCAGCTGACTGAAAAAGTCCGTCGTCGGCCTTACTCAGTGGTGTTGTTCGATGAAATCGAAAAGGCGCACCCAGACGTGTTCAATGTGTTGCTTCAAGTTTTGGATGACGGAGTGTTGACCGATAGCCTTGGGCGAAAAATCGATTTTAAGAATACGGTCGTCATCATGACCTCCAACATCGGGACAAAGATGATCCAAAAAGGTGTATCTCTCGGCTTTCAGAGCACAGAAGGAGAAGCCGCGCGGCGGAAAAAAGAAGAAGTGCTTGGTGAGCTTAGGAAATCATTCAGCCCTGAGTTCCTGAACCGGATCGATGAAATCGTCATTTTCCATCAATTGGAGAAAGAGCAGCTGTATTCTATTTTAGACATCCTGCTTCGTGAATTGAACCTCCGTTTATTGGACAAGGGCATTGAGATCGAGGTTGATGAAGAGGTCAAGCAGTGGTTGATTAAAGAAGGGTATGAACCGTTGTACGGAGCCAGGCCAATGCGGCGAGCAATTCAACGTGCCATTGGAGACCCGCTGTCAGATGAGCTTATTCGAGGACGCTTCAAGGAAAGCCGGAAGGTGAAAGTGGTGCTTCGTGATGGAGCTCCGGCATTTATTGAGCAGGAGGCGATGGCTGGAGTCTAGAGTCTTTGTGAGTATCAGGATTTGTATGTGATTCGTGATAGCCCCTGCGGCGATTCGCCGCAGGGGCTATTTTGTTCCTAGCCGTGCGTGATGCCCGCATAAACGGATGGATTTACTCCCTGCTCCTCAATTACATTCGTCAGACTATCCTGGGTGGCGCCCTGGGCCGATTCTTGGTATCGAGTCATCATGCGACGAAACTGCTGCGGCCGTACTGAGTGATGAAGGGAAAGTATTGTCCAGCGTGGTGTCTTCGCAAGTCACCGTCCATGAAAAATTTGGTGGTGTTGTCCCTGAATTGGCGGCTCGAGCCCATCTAAGCTTGATTGATCAGGTTGTCGAACAGGCATTGTCTCGGGCTTTAATGTCAACGTGTCATCTTGCTGCGGTGGCTGTGACTCAAGGGCCAGGCCTAGCTGGTGCGCTGCTGGTAGGGCTGAGCTACGCCAAGGGCTTGGGCTATGGGTTGAGACTCCCAGTTATCGGGGTAAATCACTTGCAGGGCCACATCGCATCGGCATGGCTCGCAGATCCGACGTTTCCTGTGCCATGTATTGTCCTGGTCGTATCCGGTGGTCATACGCACCTCTATCGTCGAGACGTGAATGGCCGGTACCTCCTCCTTGGGCATACTCGTGATGATGCCGCCGGTGAAGCGTTTGACAAGGGGGCTCAGATGCTCGGACTCGGTTATCCTGGTGGGCCTGCCATTGATCGTGTTGCCCGTTCTGGTGATCCAAGCACAATCCCATTTCCTCGATTCCGAGGGGGAAAACACAATCTCGAGTTCAGTTTCAGCGGTTTGAAGACATCCTTACTATACAAGCTTCGTGACATGATCGTTCCTCCGTCCCCCGATCAGATTGCCGACCTTGCAGCAAGTTATCAGGAAGCGATCGTGCAGGTCTTGGTTGCCAAGGCTTTTGTCGCCCTAGAGCAGTCGAGGTTAGCGTCCCTTGCTGTGGTAGGTGGTGTTTCTGCAAACTCGCGGTTAAGGACCATATTGAAAGAACGCGCTGCGCAGGCGCACATTCGCCTGTCGCTGCCCCCGGTGGAGTATTGTACCGACAATGCTGCGATGATTGCTGCGGCAGGACGGCAACTGCTCGTCAACGGACAGCAGCCATCCCTGGGTCTGGATATTAGGCCGATGGAGGGGACAATCTCGATTGGGAAGGAACGCCGGGTACAAGAAAGTTCCTACTCTTAAAAAGGAGCTGACTTATTTCTGATATTCGTGGCCAGATCACAGGACTACGAGCGAGCCAGGTGGCGGCAGTCGAACGACTCTATCGACGTCGTGTTCCGAACGACAAAGTTGTTTCATGGGAACTGGCCAAAGCAATGGCGCAGCTCACACTTGAGATTCGTCGTCCTCTAGGGGTGCTGCTGACACGACGAGGCCAGGTTCAAGAAGTGATTGTGGGAACAGAATTGACTCTGTCTTCCACAACGATGACGCTCTTTCGAACAGGGGCTCGATCTCTTCGCGGATTACGTTTCGTTCGCACACAACTGCATGATCAGCCTTTGAGTCAGGAAGCACTGACCGATCTGGCGTTTCTACGACTTGACCTGATTGGTAGCTTCTCAGTCGGAGAGGACGGCCGTATAGGCAACCTGTATTTGGCCCATTTACTGCCACCTGGGTCGACCGGTCAATTATTCAAAGTCCTCAAGGCTGTTCCATTCCATAACCTCACGATATCTTTCGACACATTTATCGAGGAACTCGAGGCCGATCTGCAGCGCGCATGCGCCCACCACGCCGTGGGCGACGGCAAGGAATCGGCTATCCTGGTCAGCGCTTCCGCCAAGAGTAGAGCTGAGCAAGAAGAACGGTTAGTGGAATTGGCGGAGCTCGCGACATCAGCCGGTGTAACGGTGATCGGTCGCATGGCGCAACGTACGGCAGATGGGCATCAGCGGTATCTCTTAGGGAGCGGAAAACTGAAGGATGTGTTGATCCAAACGCTCCACCGGGGTGCAGACATGGTGATCTTTGATCAAACGTTGTCGCCAGCTCAACTGCGAGCAATCTCGGACATGACCGATATCAAGGTTATCGACCGCACACAACTGATTCTGGATATCTTCGCCCGGCGAGCTCATAGTCGGGAAGGTAAGGTACAAGTAGAGCTGGCACAGTTGCGCTACCTGCTTCCGCGATTATCCGGGCGAGGTACTCAACTCTCACGTCTGGGAGGCGGTATCGGGACGCGAGGCCCTGGCGAAACAAAATTGGAAACCGATCGACGGAGGGTGAGGGATCGCATTACGCATTTAGAACGAGAACTGACACAGTTTGCGCGGCATCAGGATCAACGGCGAGCCCGCCGAGACCGATACGGACTTCCTGTCGTGTCACTTGTCGGCTACACCAATGCCGGCAAGTCGACACTTCTTAACGTACTGACAAAAAGTCATGTTTCTGTTCAAAACCGGCTGTTTGAAACGCTTGATACGACGAGCCGACGACTGCGGTTCCCTGAGGATCGTGAGGTCATTATTACAGATACGGTCGGGTTTATTCGAGATCTCCCGCAAGAATTGGTTGGTGCCTTCAGGACCACTCTTGATGAGTTGAGAGAAGCCGATCTTCTTCTTCACATCGTCGATATAAATGCGCGGGATATCGAGGTTCAGCTGACAGCGGTCCAGTCTATTCTTGAGGAGTTACATCTCAGCTCGGTGCCAAGGTGGCTTGTGTTCAACAAATGTGATCAGGTGTCGTCGCAACAAGTTGAGGTGCTCTGTCGTCGGTTTGGAGCCATCGGGATTTCGGCACTTCAGCCAAGCACGCTACGTCCTCTCTTTGCTCGATTGGAGACGTGCGTTCGCTCTCTCTCAGTCGCGGACGATCGAACGTCCCACCTGACGGTACAAGACTATGAGTTGACACTTGCGTCCCGTCGGTGATCGCTGCACAATCGGCCTGCCGTGAAGGGAGTTAAGAAGAAAAAGGAGCCTTCTGGACCAAAACGTTCAGCACAGATTGTTGGACGTCTGCTTCGCGCCATGCCTGAGGCAAAGATGGAACTCACGCATGGCACCCCATGGGAGCTACTGGTCGCAACCATTCTTTCCGCCCAGTGTACAGACCAGCGGGTGAATCAAGTAACACCGGCACTGTTCAAGCGGTACCGTACTCCCCATGCGATGGCGATGGCGACATCGGGTGAGCTGGAGATACTCATCAGACCCACAGGGTTCTACAAGAGTAAGGCCAAGAACTTGATTGGTTGTGCTCAGGCCATTGCGACGCGATTCGACGGCAAGGTGCCCGCTGCGATGGAAGAGCTCACCTCGATTCCCGGCGTCGGTCGAAAAACGGCGAATGTACTGCTCGGGGTCGCCTTTGGAAAACCTGGACTGGTGGTCGATACGCATGTGAAGCGGGTAGCTACCCGATTATCGATGACACGCTCCAGTAATCCCGGGCAAATCGAGCGTGATCTGCAAGCCATTTTTTCTGAAGATCAGTGGACCGATGTTTCTCAGCGATTGCTGCTGCACGGTCGCTATGTGTGCCTTGCACGGAAGCCACGCTGTGCTAGTTGCCCGATTCACGATATGTGTGAGTGGGAAGGAAAAACGTTGACATGATCAAGAGTATGACGGGGTTTGGTCGGCAGCAGGCGACATGGTCCGATGGGACCGTCACGGTAGAAGTGAGATCGGTCAATCATCGGTTCCTGGAAATGTCCATTCGACTGCCGAAAACCATGACCGGCCTAGAGGAAGTCTTTAAGAAAAGCATTCAGCAGCATTGCGCGCGCGGGAGAGTTGAGTTGACGGTAATGCTGCAGGGGAGTCGAGGGAACGTGCGGTCCCTTCAGCTTGACGCTGGTTTGGCGAAACAGTACCATGATGCTCTTCGTAGCCTCCAGCGTTCACTCAAACTGAAAGGCTCCATTGATATCGGATTGATGGCGGGGTTACGCGATATCCTTGTGCTATCGGAACAACCTACCGACGATCGAAAACTGACAAAGATAGTAGAGAAGCTGGGGCAGAACGCTATTCTTGATATGGTCACGATGCGAAAGAATGAAGGAGCGCTTCTTGCAGAGGATGTTCGTTTTCGACTTGAACAGTTGAGTGCATGCAAAACAACGGTATCAGCGCGGGCGCCCATGGTTGCTCAGGAGGCCTTCGAACGGATGAAGTTACGTGTAGAGAAATTGCTGGGTGACTCTATCCCGGACCTTCCTCGACTGAATCAAGAATTGGCTTTGTATGCGGACCGGTGTGACATTACGGAAGAATTGGTCAGACTACATGCGCATATGATACAGTTTGACCGTACTATCCAGCGTATGGAGCCTATCGGCAAGACATTGGATTTTCTTCTTCAGGAGATGGGGCGGGAAGTTAACACGATCGGGTCGAAAGCAAATGACGCTGAAATCACGGCGGAAGTTGTCCGAATGAAAGCAGAACTTGAGCGTCTGCGTGAACAGATGCAAAATGTTGAATGAGCATTGTGATGTCTCCGAGTAGTCTCCCTTCAACACCGATGGGGAATCCTCAAGTTCCTGATCATCAAGGAATCCTCTATATTGTTTCAGCTCCCTCCGGTGCGGGGAAGACGACCTTGTGTAAACAGATCGTGACATCGGTGCCGAGGATTTGGCATTCCGTGTCGTTTACGACGCGGATGCCACGCCCGGGAGAAGAACACGGACGCGAGTACTTTTTTATCAATGAAAAAATATTTCAGGAGATGGTTGCGCGGGAAGAGTTCTTAGAATATGCGCATGTCTACAGCCGTTGGTACGGAACCCCTCGGAAGCCTTTGATGGAAAAGTTGGAGCAGGGGATCGACGTCTTGCTCGAAATCGATGTTCAGGGCGCACTCCAAATAAAGAAAAGGTTCGAGGAATCTGTCTCCATCTTCATTTTGCCTCCATCGATGGACATATTGCGTGCCAGGTTGCAGAGCCGGGGGTCAGATTCTCAAGAAGAAATTGACCGTCGATTGAAGAAGGTAAAGGAAGAAGTATGGTATTTCAAGGAATACCAGTACATTGTTCGTAACGATGATTTCACTCGGTCGCTTCGCGACCTACAAAGCATTGTTCTGACAGAACGGCTCAAGACCAACCGGTTGGACATGCATTGGTTTGAACAAAGTTTCATCCTTGACAAAGATGTGAACCCAGTAGAACGAGAGCCATCAACCACTTCATAGCAGAGGGGCACGGTGAATTATGATTGATATGCTGAACTTGTTGCCACAATACACCACCAATGAATTTGACTCTCGTCACCGTTTAGTGATCGTCGCATCTCAACGGGCAAAGCACTTGACGCAAGGAGCCAAACAGGCCGGCTTCTCACGATTTACCAAAGAAACGACGATTGGCCTTGATGAGGTATTGAGAGGACAGGTCAAATACCTCACCGGTAAAGAAGCACGCGACGCGATGAAAGAGGCCAAGCGCGGGAAGGAAGGCGAAACTGAGCGCATCGCGATGATGACGGGAGAGGATGCTCGCGAAATCAAGAAAGAACTCAGCGTGTATGTCGATGACACGGTCCCACCGGCGGCGGCGCCAACCGAGGAGTAGGGATTGGACGGAGCACGATTGTCCACCTGTCTATGGGGTAAACGGGTAGCCTTAGGGGTAACCGGCAGCATCGCTGCTTATAAAGCAATCAGTTTGCTCCGAGCGTTAAAACGAGAAGGGGCCGTCGTGTCCGTCGTCATGACTCAGGCTGCGACGAAGTTCGTGACTCCCCTCACATTTGAAGTCCTTTCCGGGACGCGAGTGGCAACAGATCTCTTCGAAGCGCATGAAGAAATGGCCCATCTCACGATTCCGGAACAGGTCGATGTGGTTCTTGTGGCTCCGGCAACGGCAAACTTTCTGGCCAAAGCGGCTCTTGGTCTCGCAGACGATGTGCTGACGACGATGCTGTTGAGCACTCGATGCCCGGTCGTTGTCGCACCGGCAATGGACGGCGATATGTGGATTCACCCCACGGTCGTGCACCATGTGCAAACCCTTAAAGCTCGTGGTGTTGTTGTGCTTGAACCAGAAGTCGGACCGTTGGCTTCAGGACAGGTCGCACAAGGGAGGTTGTGCGGAGAAGCTAAGATTTTAGCAGCAGTTGATGCTGCGCTGGCCGCACAATGTGATTGGCACGATCAGGTGGTTCTAGTCTCAGCAGGCCCAACCCAGGAGCCGATCGATCCAGTTCGTTTTCTGTCGAATCGCTCGTCTGGGAAAATGGGCTACGCAATTGCAGAAGCCGCACGAGCTCGAGGCGCAGAGGTCATCTTGGTCTCAGGTCCATCATTTCTGAATTCCCCGCCAGGAGTCACGACGATTCGCGTCAACACCGCCGCTGAAATGGCCGACGCCTTGTGTCGGAATTTTCGCGCCTGTACAGTCCTCATTATGGCTGCAGCCGTCGCAGACTTTCGTCCAAAAGACGAGGCCGAACACAAAATTAAGAAGCAGGGGAAAGTGGAGATGGTTCTCGAACTTGAATCGACCACGGATATACTCGCGATGCTCTCCGCACAGCGAACATCGCAAATCGTAGTGGGATTCGCTGCTGAAACGGAGCAGGTTCTGTCCCATGCACAAGACAAGTTAAGAGCCAAAGGGCTGGATCTCATCGTGGCCAATGATGTGACTCAAGAGGGAGGTGGATTTGGCAGTGATGACAATGCCGCGGTGATTCTCTCAGCGACTGGTGAACAGCGCGCCTTAGGTTTGATGCCCAAGCGTCGCTTGGCCGACGAGATTTTGACTGCCGTGCGCGAACTCTGCTTAGGCGGGCCACGGCGAGAATGTGTAACCGAATGAGTAATGGAATGGCCTCAGGGTCTAGGAAAACTAATAACGCGGCTGAGATTGACCGTTTAGCCCTCGCCTTTGCGAAGGAACCAGAGTCTAAGGTGTTTATCCCTTTAGCAGAAGAATATGGCAAAGCCGGCATGTGGGACGAGGCTGCTGGGGTCCTTGAAGATGGATTGAGGACATATCCTGGTTTCATAACCGCCATGGTGGCATTAGGCCGTGCCTATGAGCAGATAAACCAGCCGGTTAAAGCGAAAGCGATCCTGGAAGAGGCCATAAAGCTGAGCCCTGATAATCTGCGGGCTCATCGGACCTTGGCCAAGCTCTATGCGGAGCAAGGAACGAATAATGCGGCGATTCGCTCCTGCAATGTCATTCTGGATCTTCACCCACAGGATCAGGAAGCGTTGTCGCTTCGTGCTGGGCTAGAGGCGTCACGAGGGCAAGTGGCTGAAGATGACCGCATACGGGTTGAGGAGAAACGGACCAGCACGAGAATCCATGAAGATGGTCATGGAGAGCACATGGAGTCTACCGTAACGAGTGCGACAGTAGCTCAGGCTAACGAAACGGATAATGGATCACTCAGCGTTGCTCCTCCACGTTTCACCGCAACCCAGGAGTCAAGGACGGTGGCCAAAAGCTCGGTTGTGAAACAGCTTGAGCAGTGGCTCAGCTCGATTCAAGCGCGTCGTCGTGACCCGCAGGGTTCCTCTGCACTGACCTCAAAAACTTCTTCGTGACGTCAACGGTTTGACCCCTAGAAAAGGGACTGCTAAAATACCGCCTCTGATGAGGTCGGGTGTACTTGGGGCGTCGTACGCGACATGCTGCGTGTCTTAGTTTTGCATGGTCCCAATCTTAATCTTTTAGGCAATCGGGAAGAGTCGGTCTATGGGACGGCGACTCTTGCCATGATTGACACATCACTCAATAAACTCAGTGCTGAATTGGGAGTTGAGCTAGTCATCCGGCAATCGAATCTGGAAGGGGAATTAGTGAATTGGGTTCAAGAGGCACGAACTGGGTATCATGGGATCATCATCAATCCAGCGGCCTATACCCATACGAGTGTCGCTATACGGGATGCATTAGCAGCCGTTAATCTGCCCACCGTTGAGGTTCATCTATCCAATATCTATCGACGGGAGGAGTTCAGACGCCATTCGTATATATCGGGAGTCGCCTTAGCACAGATTTCCGGTTTTGGTCCGTGCGGCTACCTGCTGGCGCTGAGAGGATTGTGTGAGCAACTGGCCGAACCCAGCGCCAAGGATCTTTCCAGGAATTCATAGCGCTCTTCTGGGAACGGCTCCTGATGCCCATTAGGGTGGTCGCTGAGGGGTGAGCATTGTTTGTCGAAGGGAGTGACGAGTGATTTCTACGGTTGATTTTCGTAGCGGTGTTCGGCTGCTGGTCGAGGGGGAACCTTTTTATATCGTTGAATTTCAGCATGTAAAGCCCGGCAAAGGGGGAGCGTTTGTCCGTACCAAATTGAAGAGTTATCTTTCTGGAAACGTATTGGACCGAACCTTTCGATCTGGGGAACGGTTTGAAGAACCCGACCTAGAGGAACGCGACATGCAGTTCCTCTACGCTTCCGGGGAGTCCTATACACTCATGGATACCGAGACCTATGAGCAACTGACCTTTGAGAAGAATCAGTTGGGAGAGAATGCGGACCTGCTGAAGGAAAATATGGTCGCCAAGATTCTCATCTACGAGCATCGCCCCATTGCCGTGGAGTTGCCCAACTTTATCGAGCTCAAAGTGGTTGATGCGGAGCCTGGAGTGCGGGGAGATACGGCGTCTGGCGGGACCAAGCCTGCGGTCGTCGAAACCGGAGCGACGATCAAAGTGCCGTTGTATTTGGAGGTTGGGACCGTGATTCGGATCGACACGCGTACGAGATCCTATGTGGAGCGTGTTCGGTGAAGCGGCGTCGAGCGAAGATAAAGACTCGCCGGATGGTAGTGCCAGAGATCGTGAGAGAGTCAAAACCTCATGCATCACTTGCGACAGGTTCCACCAAGCAAATCCAAGAACTCATTGATCTGCTTCGTCGCAACAACTTGACCGAGCTCGAGGTTGAACGCCAAGGCACTCGGATCCGTGTTCGCCACGAAGTTCTTGCTAAGCCCATGACAGCCTCGCTCCAAGAATCTGCTCCTGCCTCGCCGCAACAGCCGACCCAATCCGCTTCAGCGACGACGCCAGCGCTAGAAGGGGCGACAGGGTTTGTCACCGTCACCTCTCCCATTGTCGGCACGTTCTACCGATCCCCCTCTCCTGACGCCGACGCGTACGTTGAAGAGGGTGATACGGTCAAGAAGGGCCAAGTGCTATGCATTGTTGAAGCGATGAAACTCATGAATGAGATTGAGTCTGAAGTGGATGGGCATGTCGTGAAGATTCTGGTTGAGAATACAAAATCTGTGGAATATGGTCAGCCGCTTTTTCTCATCGATCCCAAAGCTGCTTCGTAGCTTGTTCTCACGACACGCCTTACTAGCGCCGCATATCGGAGTCGAAACGTGTTTAAGAAAGTGTTAATCGCCAATCGTGGGGAAATCGCGCTACGGGTCATCCGAGCCTGCAAGGAGCTTGGTATTGCGACCGTCGCTATTCATTCGGAAGCCGATGCACTTAGCTTGCACGTCCGAGCGGCCGACGAAAAGGTGTGTGTCGGGCCTGCTGATTCCGCTTTAAGCTACCGGAATATCCCCAACGTCCTCAGTGCGGCTGAGATCACCGGAGTCGATGCGATCCATCCCGGGTATGGATTTCTTTCTGAGAACGCCCATTTCGCCGAGGTCTGTGAGTCCATCGGCATCAAATTCATTGGTCCTAGTTCTGAAAATATTGCCTTAATGGGTGATAAAGCGAAGGCGCGCGAGATTGTGGCGAAGCGAGGGTTACCGGTTACACCTGGGAGCCCGGGCGAATTGCGGAGTGAAGAAGACGCATTGCAGGCCGCCATGAAGATTGGCTTTCCGGTGATCATTAAGGCAACGGCTGGAGGGGGCGGACGGGGCATGCGCGTCGTCAATAGAGCTGAGGACTTAGGTCGGGCGTTCCAAGCTGCTCAGGCGGAAGCTAAATCGACCTTTAGCAATGACGGCGTCTACCTTGAGCGCTATTTTTTGGAACCCCGGCATATCGAGGTGCAAATCATGGCCGACCAGCATGGTCGGGTGATCCATCTGGGAGAGCGTGACTGTTCGATTCAACGCCGACATCAAAAACTGGTGGAGGAAACGCCGTCTCCTGTCGTCGATGACAAACTTCGCCGAGAAATCGGCAGAGTCGCGGTGGAAGCTGTGAAGGCTGCCCATTATAGCAATATTGGGACCGTGGAATTTCTCCTTGATAAGGACCAGAAGTTTTACTTTATGGAAGTTAATACTAGAATTCAGGTTGAGCACCCTATCACCGAGATGGTGACGGGTATTGATCTGATTAAAGAGCAAATTCGTCTTGCTGCGGGCCATCCACTTTCCTTCCGCCAACAGGACGTAGTCTTCACCGGCCATAGTCTTGAATGTCGTATTAACGCAGAGGATCCTGAGAAGTTTACGCCGTCTCCCGGTGTGATCACAAAATACAGCCCACCTGGAGGGTTTGGAGTTCGCGTTGACTCCGCTATGGAATCAGGCTCGACGGTCGTCCCTTATTATGATTCTATGATTGCGAAACTGATCACGCATGGCCGTAACCGTCAGGAATCGATAGCGCGTATGAAACGCGCGCTGAGTGAGTTCGTCATCGAGGGCATCAAGACGACCATTCCGCTTCACCGCCGAATCCTTGATGATTCGGACTTTCAGAAGGGTCATGTCTCGACGACATTCTTGGAACGATTCCTCGCAAGTTAAGGGTACGAACTCTCTTTACACTGCCTAGCGTAGTATTCTTTCCTTCAAGAAGAGTTTTCATTTCTTGGTCTGCAACCCTGGGCATGTTAGGCTAATCCACGTCACAAGCACAGCAATCACCCGTGCCGACGCCAAGGTGATTCTCTGCCGTCTTCTTGATAGGATAACTAGGCCTTTTGAATGTAACTTATAGGGCGTATGCGACGGATTATTATAATTATCAGCGTGTTAGCTATCGGGCTGGCCATTGGCGGCTATGTGTTTTTTAACGGTGAACGCAAAGTACCCGTTCAGTACCGAACGGCAGCCGTCGAGCGTGGCTCGGTCATTTCGATTGTCAGTGCGACAGGAACCATTAATCCAGTTGTGTTAGTGGAAGTGGGGACTCAAGTATCCGGGATGATTAAGAGTCTTCACGCCGATTTTAACTCACAGGTCAAGGCCGGGGAAACTGTTGCTGTCATTGACCCCGGACCATTCAAGGCTCGCCGAGAGCAAGCCGTCAGTAATCTGGAAGTGGCGCGCTCGAATGTGGCGCGCTCGAGGGCTGATCTGGCTCAGCGAAAGCGTGAACTTGACCGTGTGCAATCGCTGCTGCCTCAGCAGTTCGTCTCGCAAAACGACGTCGATGTCGCACTGACTAATTACCAGAGTGCAGAGGCACAATTGCGGGTGGCGGAGGCACAGGTCAGGCAGGCAGGGGCTGCCTTGAACGTAGCCGATCAGGAATTGAAATATACCGTCATTCGATCACCCATCGAAGGGATTGTTGTGGCTCGGAACGTCGAGGTCGGGCAAACAGTCGCAGCCAGCTTTGCCACCCCAAACCTGTTTCTGATCGCCCTCGATCTCACCAAAATGCAAGTCAATACCAACGTGAGTGAATCGGACATCGGCGGAATGGCAGAGGGGCAAGACGCCGTCTTTACGGTGGATGCCTATCCAGGTGAGTCGTTTACCGGCACCATTCAGCAGGTTCGCCTGGCGCCGATCAACATCCAAAATGTGGTCACATATAATGTCGTGGTTGGGGTTGACAATAAGGATCTACGGCTCAAACCAGGTATGACAGCCAATGTGTCGATCGTTGTGGCCCAGAAGGATCAGATTCTGAAGGTTCCCAACGCAGCGCTTCGATTCACACCACCGAAGAGCGAGAGGGATCGTCATGAGGTCGATGGGCAAGCGGTGAGTGTCGTCGAAAGACACTCGACGGCGAAGAGCAGTGAAGAGCTGAGGCAGAAAACCGTCTGGAAGCTAATGGAGGACGGAAGCCTTGCGCATGTCGCGGTCCAAATCGGGATTTCGGATGGTATCGCCACGGAAATGCTATCTGGAGCCTTGACGGAACGGGAGTTGGTGGTCGTTGGTATCGAACAGTCCTTGGGAGGAGAGAAGGCGGGCGAGTTGCCGCCTGGTTTTGGAAACAAGAAGCGTCCACGTTATCGATGAGACAGTTTGATAAACCCGAATTCGTTGTGCAGTGTGATTACGAGCCGACTGACGTAATGCACGATTGTGCGTATGGATGGCTGCCATCTTGAATCCACTGATTGTTTGCCAAGACATATGGAAGGTGTATCGAATCGGGGATGTCGACGTACAGGCATTGAGGGGGGTGAGTCTCACAATCGAACGGGGTGAGTTTGTTGCAATCATGGGAGCAAGTGGCTCGGGAAAATCCACGCTCATGAACATTCTTGGCTGCCTGGATCAGCCGAGCAGAGGGCATTACTGGCTCAACGGAGCTGATACCGGAAGCTTACGCTCTGACCAATTGGCGGAGATTCGGAATCAGCAAATCGGGTTTGTATTTCAAAGTTTCAATCTCATTCCCCGTACCAGTGCCTTGGAAAACGCTCAGTTGCCGTTGTTTTACCGGGGGCTTCCAATCAGACAGCAACGGGCGCTTGCTGCCGCTGCGCTTGAACGTGTCGGTTTACGAGGTCGAGAAGAGCATTCCCCGACGCAACTTTCTGGTGGACAGCAACAACGAGTGGCGATTGCTCGCGCGTTGGTAGCCTCACCGTCCTTGCTGTTAGCGGATGAACCCACCGGGAATCTTGATACACAGTCCAGCCGAGAAATTATGGAGATCCTGAGTGAATTAAATAAGGATGGCATGACTGTGATCTTGGTGACCCATGAGCATGATGTCGCTGCCTGTGCTGCGCGAGAAGTTGTGATCAAGGATGGTCAGATCCAGAGTGACTGCGTGACCAAGACAACAATTCAGGTGGCGGAGGGCTAGGTGTTCACATGGCTGACGATAGTGACGGCGCTGCGAATTCTCCGACGAAATCGGTTGCGGGCTGGTTTGACGTTGCTTGGAATTGTCATCGGTGTTGCTGCAGTCATCGCCATGGTGAGTATTGGTGAAGGGGCAAAACAAGCCGTGCAGAAGCAAATTGCCTCACTGGGGACGAATGTCATCCTCATTTGGCCGAGCAGGACAATTGTCGGCGGAGTGCGTGGGGCTCAAGGGGGTGCTGTAACGTTGACCGTCACTGATGCATTGGATTTAAAGAAAAAGGTTCCTTTTTTGACTGATACCGGTTGGTACATACGTGGTGCGATGCAGATTGTGAATGGCAGCCAAAATTGGAACGGCTCGGTTTACGGAACGTCGCCTAGCTATCTGACTATTCGAGACTGGTCCTATAGTAGTGGGGGGGCTTTTACTCAAGCTGATCTGGACAGTGCGGCCCGCGTGGCCATTCTTGGGCAGACGGTCGTCGAGGATCTCTTTGATCACGGGGAAGAGCCTGTGGGTGCTGCCATTCGTATTAATAACGTTCCATTTCGTGTCATTGGGGTGTTCTCTCCTAAAGGGCAGAGTGCTCAAGGGTGGGATCAGGATGACGTTGTGTTTATTCCCTATAGTACCGCTGAGCGCAAGGTTCTTGGGACACTGTTCTTGGGATCTGTCGGAGCGATTGCGGCATCTGCAGCGCGTTCCGAGGACCTGGAGGATGCGGTAGAGGAAATTCGAACTGTTATGAGAGTTCGGCATCGGTTGCAGGGTGATCAACCCGACGATTTTACGATACGTACGCAAGTTGATATGGGAAAGGTCCAGGAAGGAACGAGTGAAACATTGACAGTTATGTTGATGGTGATTGCCTCTGTCTCGCTCTTCGTTGGTGGCATCGGAATCATGAACATTCTCCTCGTCTCTGTAACCGAACGGACGAGGGAGATTGGTATCAGGATGGCCGTGGGGGCTAAACGCGTACATATCATGACGCAGTTCCTCATTGAAGCAATGACGCTTGGTGTCGTCGGAGGACTCATCGGAGTGGTAGTCGGGATTCTGGCGGCACGCTTGACGACCATCATTGCCGGGTGGCCGACGATCATTTCGAGTGATGCAGTTGTGATCGCATTTATCTTTTCTGTGGCAGTGGGCCTGTTTTTCGGTCTCTATCCAGCCAATAAAGCTGCTCGCCTCAATCCCATCGAAGCATTGCGCTACGAATAGAGATACGGCACAGGAAGGATTCACCCATCAGCTGTTCGGTGGGATGATGGTCTCGATCGCTCGCGCTTGGGATGCATCCATTTGATGTGAGAGATCCACAACAAAAGGATCGGAATATTTCTCTCCTCCTGATTGATGAGTGATCGTGATGATGGGTTGATGCAATTGTGTCGGATTGAGTTCAGTGACGACCGCCAACTCCTGTGTGTTGAGTCGGACGTGGCTATGAACTGGATAGATTCCTATCAACCCGATAAAAGTCGAGACGATTCCTTGATCAAGTTTGCCTTTCTGTGAGTCATGATAAAGGCGTTGGAATGTTTGATGTGGCGTCAGTGGGGTGTTCCCTCCAAACCCAGTGAGCAATTCATCGTATCGGTCAACGACCATGAGGATGCGAGTGCGGTCGGAGGTAAACTCCCCACGCGCTACTTTGGGATACCCACTGTCGTCGAGGTAGGCATGATGATTGGCAACAAGATGAAGGACGGACGGGTCAAACCCTCCTCGTCGTTGTAATGTAAGAACCCCTCGATTGGGATGAGTCTCAAATTCATACTTCTCAGCCTGAGAAAGGCCGGACACGGTGTGGGCTCGCTTCCAGATGGCTGGCCGAATCTCCAAGAGCCCGATGTCGTGTAGCAGAGCAGCAGTGGCAAGTTCCTGCAGTTCCAGCGGATTGAATTGGCGTGCTTGCCCAAGGATGAGTGATAGTGTGCAGGTTGTGAGAGCATGTTGGCTCAGCCTCGAATCACCTGGTTGATTCTGGCTTAGGGCAATGAAAAGGGATGAGTGTGTGAGGGTTCTCGTGACGATGGTGATTTCTTGGACGGCTTCGGAGGCCTGCTGCGTATTGACCGTTCCGGTTTGGGATATGGTCGTGAAAACAGATTGGACAGCCTGAGTCAATTGTTGCTTAGCTAGCTTTGCCTGTGCGTATTCTTCATTCAACTGAGCTAAGGACTTGAGTGTTGTTTGGACCGGAATCGATGATGCATGGGCTGTAGCCGATACCGTTGTAGTCGCGTCATGCTGTGCGTGTGGGGCGATCCCACGGTCGAGATCGATAACGACCATTCTGACTCCTGCTCGAACTAATTTGTCAATTTGAGAAGGACGCTCCACGAGAAATGAGTGGCGGAGGAATGGAGAACGATACCAAGGGAGATCGAGCGCGGAGACGTACATTCCGATCTGCAGGTTAGTGATCGAGATGCGCGTAGTTGCCATGGGAGCCCAGGTCGTGAGTGTAACCAGGCGAAATAATAAGTCCTCTAAGTATCGGAAAGAACGAGAGAGAACTGTAGTTGGGCGATTGTCGAAATCCGTAGTTAGGTCGAGGGGGCTAAGGGAGAAAGGGTCGACAGGGAAAGTTCAATGCGAGGGTTTGCCTTATCGACATGTTTGTAGAGATGGGTTTCGACGATCCGGTTATCGTTAATACCGAGGCCTTCGCATACGGCATCTTGAGTGATTTTAAGGCCTCCGTCGAGATCACGGCGTAATGAGGAGGCAAAGAAGAATCTGATAGAGATGACCAGCGGTCCAGATTGAAGCCGATCTTGAAGCAGGAGCCTGGCCGGGGATTGTGCTAGTGCAAGCCACACTTGTTGACCGACCTGTATTTTATAAGCGCGTCCAGCAGAGGATAGTAAACGACGTCCGTTCACGGTCGCATACTGATGGTTGATGCTGGGAGGAACAGGAAGGCTGACCGTGAGAGCGTCTGACCTGACGAGAGGTGGTTGGAATGTCTTCACGAGGGCGGTTCTTGAGGGTGTCCGATCAAACCTGACTGCCTCCTGGACAGCTGGGCGCGCGGTCGATGCAGGTGCAACCTCGCCATTGTTTCCGTGAGAAACAGTACGACAGGGTAATTTCGGGAATCGGTAATGACGGCGAAGTCGGTTGGATGGCATGGGGCCAAACTAGAGGAGGTTCTGGATCTTTGCCATGTTTTGTTCGTACCGGTCTTCCGTACGAGCGATATACCGACGCCAGTCGCTTGGATTCCAAATTTCCATTCGATGATAGAGTCCGACGAGTATGATTTCCTGATCTTCATCGACCGGTACCAGCTTCCGCAAACGGCCTGGAATCAGAATCCGCCCTGTTTTATCGATGTCGGATGATCCGGCCTCGGACACCACAAAGTGCATGAAGAGGCGGCTCTGATCTTCATCCAAGGAGGTTCGGGTTCGCTCGAGGACCTTCTCCCATTCCTTCGTCGAATAGAGCAATAAGGATTGTTCTGGACCTTTGAGAAACATCACGGCTTCCCCATCGGCCTCAATTTGCTCACGGATGGGGGACGGGACGATGAAGCGTCCCTTTTCATCGAGCTTGCAAAGGTACTCACCAGCAAACATCTTGATAACCTACTTTAGGAGCTCAGAGAGGTTCTGGTTCGGTCTCGTATCCACTGCTCTAAGTCAGAACGCACAAATCGCCATTCTTTTCCAAGTTTGAAGGCAGGAATCTGGCGACCTCGCAAATATCGATAGAGGGTGCGCTGGGTGATTTTGAGGTAACGGCACGTTTCTATTGCCGTCATCAGTTCGCTTTTTGAAGAACTGGGCATGACTCCATCTCGTACCTGGGCCAGGAAGACGCACAACACCTCCACTCTTGTGCGTATTCTAGATATCATCGTGGAAATGTCAAGCAAAAGTATATGACAGTATATGTCAAAGACCGTCTGTTTGGTCGCTTGTCTCCTCACCCTCACTGGTCTCAGCCAGCAGGGCCTCTTCTATATCACTGGTGTCTTCTCCCATATCTTCACCCATCTTCTTCATCATGCGGGCGACGCTCTTCGGATCATTCTCGTCGAGGTTGCCAATGTTGGTTGGATCCATAAGCGATTCAAGCCGGGTCTCTTCTGATTTAGGAGAGGCAAATCTCGACAGGAGCCGCTCCATCTTCGAGCCGCCGCAGTGTCGGCAACGAACCGAACCGAGTTGACGTGAGTTCAGTACCAGGATGGAACTTCGCCGATGGCACTCCCCGCATACGTACTCATAGATCGGCATAGCTTCATACTCCGAATAGTTCAAAATGGGATTGGGGGTGAGCATGGATACGGTCTGGAACAAGATCCGGATCCAGGGTGCGTCCTAAGGTTAGCACGAGTACATCGGACGAACCGGCCTTGCGCAATGACTTGGCACATTCGTTGACCGTCGTGCCGGTCGTGAAGACATCGTCGATGAGCAGAACGCGTTGCTTCCTGATCTCATCGGGGTATCGCACGGCAAATGCTCGACGAAGGTTTTTGACCCGACTTTTTCGGGAAAGTGATGTTTGGGCTGGGGAAGGAGTGGTTCGTATCAGATTGGTGTACGAGATGGGTATGCCCAAGACGCGCCCGATCTGATCAGCAAGTAACAACGATTGATTAAATTCCCGCTGACGAAGCCTTTCACTATGCAATGGAACCGGCATGATCACACTCACGTGATCGAGCAGCGGAAGTCGTTCAACCATAAGGGTTGCAAGAGGAGATGCTAGCGAAACCTTGCCTCGATACTTGAATAAACAGATTGCGTCGCGGAGTGGCGTCATGTAGGGGTAGAGAGTCCACGCTCTCGTGTACGAAGGGGGATGCTGCACGCAGGTGTGGCAGACATGGTTCGGGCTGTACGCAGTGGCAATGGCAGATAGAAAGGGGCGGTCGCATCGTGCGCATCGAGCGGCTGGCATCAATGCGATCGTGCTCCAGCAATCGGCACAAAAATGAGGAGTTGGATCGTCGGTCAGCGGGGACCCACAGATCGAGCAATGGGCCGGCAGCACAAGCCGTATCGTGCGACGTATGAGACCTGGCATCCATTCTGCGAGACGGTTAGCCATGACCTGACCTTGCTGAGTTCGCTTTCGTTCTTTCTTTATGGTGAAGTGCCTGCGGCTGTCAAGGTTGTCGCTCTTTGATTCGTTATGTTATAGGAATGCGAACACTTAGACCAATAAAGGGGAGTCGCTTGCGAGTGGGCATCTTATGGTCACGCTGAGACACCTGTGTAAATCCTATGCCCGTGGGGAGACCATGGTCACGGCCTTACAGGACGTGAATTTGGAGATCAAACACGGAGAATTTTGTTCATTTGTGGGACCCAGCGGATGTGGAAAAAGTACCCTCCTGAACCTCGTGGCCGGCTTGGATATGCCGACCTCAGGGGAAATTGTGCTCGATGGACGATCGACGACAACTCTGACCAGTTTTGAATGGACCAAGATTAGGCGTGAAACCATTGGCATAGTCTTTCAAGCCTTCCATCTCGTTTATGGCTTAACGGCTGAAGAAAACATCGCACTGCCTTTGATGTTGCGTGGAGACCAAGGACGGGACATCAGTACACGAGTAGACGAAATGTTGGAACGTGTGGGTATGACGCACAGACGTCAGCACCGGCCAGCGGAACTTTCCGGCGGAGAACAACAACGCGTCGCTATTGCGAGAGCATTGGCCCATCGACCACGACTCCTCCTAGCCGATGAACCGACGGGGAATATCGACTCCCACCAAGGAGCAGACATTATGGCATTAATTCGGGGCCTGGCGACCTCCGGGGGGCAAACCGTACTCTTGGTTACACATAGCTCGCAGGCAGCTCAAAAGGGTGATTACACATGGACGATACGGGATGGGCAATTAATTTCACGCACCCCTCGTGAGGCTGGCTTGGTGGCGTCATGGTGAACTTGTCCACGACGATCGCTGGGGTGACGTTTCCGAGCTGTTTCATGAACGCCGCTGGAGCTCTGTGTGTGACTCGGGAAGAACTCGAGGCCCTGGGCAAGTCCGGTGCCGGGGCGATTGTGACCAAGTCGATGACAATCGAACCCCGTCGAGGCAACCCTGAGCCTCGGTATCATGGATTTTTCGGTGGATCAATCAATTCGATGGGGCTTCCTAATCTCGGCTACAAGGCCTATGCCGAATTGATTCCCCAACTGAAACGATTTGGAAAGCCCGTCATCGCGAGTGTGGCAGGACTTGGGGAGGACGACTTTCCCGCGATCGCCGAACTCATCAATGCAGCCGGTCCTGACCTTATTGAAGTGAATCTTTCTTGCCCAAATATTCCAGGTAAACCCCAGATTGGTTACGATCCAGAAGCCTCCGAGCGACTTCTGAAGAAAGTGCGACCTAAAATTACGGTGCCGATGGGTGTCAAGCTCCCTCCATACTTTGATCCAGTGCATCATGACGTGATGGGAGCGGTGCTCAGACGTTGCGACGTCGACTTTCTGAACTTAATTAATTCGGTGGGTAATGGACTGGTGGTCGACCCAGAGCGAGAAACCGTCGTCATTAAGCCGAAAGGTGGATTCGGCGGAGTAGGCGGGCGAATCATCAAGCCGGTAGCGTTGGCAAATGTCCGTGCGTTCTATACGCTCTTTGAAGGTAGGATGCCAATCATCGGCACCGGTGGAATTGTTGAGGGAGTTGATGCATTTGAACACGTCTTGTGTGGTGCGTCGGCCGTCCAGGTCGGTACGGTGCTTGTTGAAGAAGGGCTGGACACATTCAGACGACTTGAAGCGGAGCTGAGCGCGGTGTTGAGTCGGAAGGGATACCAGTCGATTCAGGAGTGTCGAGGACGGCTCAAAGAACTCTGACGTTACTTGGCGCTGAAGTTACGAGGCAACAGCTTCTCGTGAAGGGCTTGACGGAGAAGTTGGGCAACGTTCCGAACATTGAGCCGGTGCATCAAGTTGAAGCGATGAACTTCAACGGTCCGGACACTGATTTTCAGGGACCCAGCAATCTCACGATTGGTATAGCCAAGCGCGACCAACCGCAAGATTTCACGTTGTCGGGGTGTAATGTGTGGCGTGGTTTTGAGGCGGCGATCTGCCCGCTTGAGTCGACGTGGCGCAACACGGTTAGGCTTTTTCATCGGTGCTCCTTTATCGCTATTCGTTGTAAGTCTAGCAAATGATGGGAATTGTGTAAACCAAACTGAAAAAATGCGTCGAATCATATTCGACCTTTATGCCATATGAAGTGTCAAATGCATCCATTGCGGTACGCGTCGTTTTCCTCAAGGTAAATGCCCACATTCGTGAAGATTATCGCCCTTATCCTCCTCTCTCATCTCCGACAGTGGCCGTTACGGACGTTCCTGACCATTATCGGTGTGTCTTTGGGAGTGTCGGCCTCTGTTGCTGTACGAACGGCAAATGTCGATGTTCTACGTTCATTCGAACAGACTGTCCTTACCGTGGCAGGTCCCACCACGTTGGAAGTGTCAGGAGATGAGACGGGACTCGATGAACAGATAGTGCCCTCTGTGCGGATGGTCGCCGGTGTGACTTCAGCATCTCCGGTCATTTTACAAACAGCAGTGCGGATGAAGGAGAATCAGCCGGGCCAGGCCATCCAAGTGATCGGGTTGGACCTTCTGGAAGAATTCCATACACGAGGCTTTCAGGTAAACCAAGAAGCGACGGAAAACCAACTGTTGAGCATGATCGATCCGCAGGCCGTCTATTTAGGAGAGGCATTGGCGACCGAGTGGCATGTTTCAGTCGGAGACCACATCGATCTTCTCATTGGGACAGGGCATCTCAGCTGCCGGGTTGCCGGGATTCTTCGAGGTCAATCCGTGCGCAGGTCGTCATGGGAACGCTTGGCTGTTATGGACATCGCAGCCGCACAGATTGCATTTGGTATGGTTGGGAAGGTCGATCGGATCGATCTTGTTACCGATGCCGACATACCTGTTGAAGAAATTGGAGCAAGGATACGAGCGATCCTCCCCCCTCATCTGACCAGCGAGCGGCCTGCCACTCGAACCAGCCAAGTTGAACAAATGTTACGAGCCTTCCGACTTAATTTAACGGTTCTGAGCTGGGTCGGGCTGTTAGTCGGCATGTTTCTCATCTACAACACGATGGCATTTTCCGTCGCCCAACGGAGACGGGAAATTGGAGTCTATCGGGCAATCGGGATGACTCAATCCAAGGTCGCATCCCTGTTCTTACTAGAAGCTGGACTATATGGGTTCGTAGGAGGAATCCTCGGCAGTGCAGCAGGGATGGTGCTGGCTCAAGAACTGATCACACTACTCGGGCGAACGATTTCTGATCTCTATGTTTCGGTTGGAACTGGCGGGAGTGACCTGCTCTGGACAGATCAGTTTTGGAGGATCGTGGGTGAAGGGATCATGATTGGATGTGTGATATCCATGATCGGTGCCATCGGTCCAAGTTTGGACGCGAGTCGTACGACAACAGTGCGAGCCCTCGCTCCTGGTGACTATGAAGCAAGCCAACAAGTCCGTGTAGGAGTGCTTGCTGTGGTGGGTTTGGCGTTACTCGTAGTCGCTGGATTGTTGAGTTGGCCAGGACCTATTGGTGGGGTTCCCGTCTTGGGATATGCGGCAACGTTATGCTTGTTGGCTGGATTGGCCTGTTTGGCTCCGATCGGTGTCACCGGATGGCGTCGGCATCGATATATGGGTCGAGAATTTGGTGCGCGTGGAGTGATGAGAGGTATCGCGGTGGAGCATGCCGCTCGCAATCCTGGCCGCAACGGGGTCACGGTTTCCGCCTTCATGGTTGGACTCGCGATCATGATCGGGGTGTTAGTTATGGTGCGAAGTTTTCGTCATACGGTGGAGATTTGGGTCACGGACACGGTGATAGCGGATGTGGTCGTAGCTCCCTCGATGTGGTTACGTGGAACTGAAATAGGAACCACGGGACGAAGCCTGCCGTCCGGGTGGATGAGCATCCTTGCGTCCGTTCCTGATGTTGCCGCAGTCGATAGTTACCGCGATGTGCGGATTCAAGTGAAGGGACAACGTGTGGCTGTCGTCTCCAGGGATTTGCGGTTGCATGCACAATGGAGCCGTTATCTCGTACGGAGCGGTGACTCGTCTGAACAGCTCAATCGAGCCGCGGATATCGGCGGCCTCCTTGTGTCAGAAGTGTTGGCGAACCGGCTTGAGGTACAGGAAGGTTCCACGCTCGAAGTCATGACGCCCAGCGGCCCTCGGCGATTTCCGATTGTGGCCGTGTTTTATGACTATTCGACCGATGGAGGCAAGCTACTCATGGATCGGGCGCTCTATCAATCGCTCTGGCACGATGACCTCGTCACCGTGTTCCCAGTGTATTTGCGAGATGGAACGAACCTCGATCGCGTGAGGGAACAGATGACCGAACAGTTGAGCCCCTCTACCAATGGTGGCCTTCCGCCACTCGTCATCAGCAATGTTGAATTGCGGAAGGAAATTCTTGACATCTTCGATCGCACCTTTTTCCTGACCTATGTCTTGGAGGCCATCGCCGTTGTGATTGCCATGCTTGGGATCGTGAACACCCTGATCACCTCCGTCCTCGAACGACGCCGGGAGTTTGCGACCTTGCGCGCCATTGGCGGCAGCGCAACACAAATTCGCCAGCTCGTGCTGTGGGAGGCGGCCTACCTTGGTACGATCGGAACTGTTTTAGGACTCCTCGGCGGTGGCCTGCTCTCGCTCTTATTGATCAAGGTGATCAATCGACAATCATTTGGTTGGACGATCCAGATGATTGTTCCCCTCGGGTCGCTGATCCAAGCGGTATCGTTGGCAGCAGTTGCAACGCTGGTGGCAGGGTATTTCCCAGCCAGGTGGGCAGCTCGACAACCTATTGTGGATGGATTGAGGGAAGAGTAAGAATGCTTCGAGCTGCGGCTGTATGAGACAGCACATCAAGCGTTTGAGCCAGGTCCATATTTCTCCAGCAGGCTTCGAAGGTCTTCGGAAATTGGCATCGATCGAAACGGCGGTACGCGAGCACCGCCTGTATTCCCCAGTGGCACCCAAAGTGTTGAGAGCAAGAGTGCTCCAATAATTCGTGGTATTTGACCGAACACTTCAATCACATCTTGACGTTTCCACCCGACTTTCAGCATCCACCAATGGGCTCGTGTATGAGCGATCGGAAACGATTGCCCTAGGATGTGCGCACGTTCTAGATGCGTAAATGCAGGTTGGAAATTGCCGGTATTGTACCGGTCGACGGCTGCCGTCATTTCTGCCTGGTACGCATGGCGAAGCTTGGGATGCATGTTCTCTCTCTCATCGGATGGATTCTCTTCACTGTACGACACGAATGGATTGAGAACCAGGGGAATTACGAATGAATGTGAGATGGCCATGTTTGATCGTGGTAGGAGAAATAACGAAGGTGTCTATCCGCCGACCGTGATCATGATAATGCAATAATGAGTCGGCGGCGCGGATGAAGTTCGATTTGGTGGCGGTGGGCCGGATTGAACGGCCGACCCGCGGCTTATGAGTCCGCTGCTCTGCCAACTGAGCTACACCGCCACTAGAGGGCAAGAAGGATTTCATAATAGCCGAAGACGCAGATCGATGTCTACCGAATGGGCATGGAAACAATGCGGGACGTATAGACGAAGGCACTCGAAAGCCGTTATGGTTCTCGCGTTGGTCGTTGAGAGGGTCATATGATGAGTGAACACAATCAGGCGGTGGTGATTACTGGGGCCTCTACCGGAATTGGAGCGGCTTGCGCGATCCATCTTGATCGATTGGGTTTCAGGGTGTTTGCAGGAGTCCGGAAGCCAGAGGACGGCCTGGGCCTTCAAAAAAACAGCTCAGATCGTCTGGTGCCCATTGCGCTCGATGTCACTGATACTTCGTCGATTCATAAATCTCATGCGTTAGTTTCAGAGTTGACTGGGACAGACGGATTATATGGCTTGATCAATAATGCCGGGATTGCAGTGGTCGCCCCTCTGGAAGCTGTCCCCATTCCAGATCTCAGGCATCAGCTCGAAGTCAACGTCATCGGACAGGTGGCGGTCACCCAAGCGTTTCTTCCATTAGTCCGTCAGGCACGGGGCCGGATTATCAACATGGGTTCGATCGCCGGTCTTGCATCGATGCCGCTCATGGGGCCATATTCGGCATCAAAATTTGCGCTGGAAGCGATCACGGATGCCTTGCGTTTGGAAGTCCAGCAATGGGGAATTCACGTGTCGATTATCGAGCCGGGAGCCATCGCCACGCCAATTTGGAGCAAATCCACGATTGAAGCCGCCGAACGCGAGGCGGCACTAGGGGACGACCTACGATCTCTCTATAAACCGATTATCGCTGCCGTGAGGAAGATTGTGGAAGAGGCATCGAAGCGAGCCGTCTCCTCTGACACGGTTGCGAGGGTTGTAGAAGCTGCATTGACGGTACCGACCCCAAAAACTCGATATTTGGTTGGAACTGATGCCAAGCTCCGCGCCCTGATGGCAAAACTGCTTCCCGATCGCGCATCGGACCGACTCTTAACCTGGATTCTAAAATTACCTCGCTGAGTGGAATAACGAGAAGTGGAGCTAGATCAACGCACGCGCCGGATTGAACCGGTTCCGTGGTCAGCCGACAAGGTCAGGATTTAGGCGGGTCAACGGCCTGACAGAGAGGGCCTTGATCTCATTGTAGACAATCTTGCGGCCCACCTGTCGCAGGCGACTAAACACACCCTCGACGATCACCTGATCGCCTTCATGGACCTTCAGCTGCCCGAGACTGACGACCTTCAGCGTACCCGCTTGGTCTTGGAGTAAAAATCCATAGGCCGGTTGTCCTTGGCGATTTGTTGCCAGCTGGACGTTCATCACCTTTCCGGTCACTATGACATCCAGATGATCGTACTGCTCCGGATGCGCTAAGAGCTCAGCGATTTCAATGAGATTCCCAGCGGAAACTGGTGTGGCCGCACCAATGGCAATCGCGAGGACCATGATACACGAGAACACGCGACCAACCGCGAGGACTCTGACAATAGGACGAAAGCAAGCGAGGGGGTTCGGTTTCATAGAAGGTAATTATACCGAATGACGCCAGATTGGCAACAATCAAAATCTACCACTTGTCGGAGGATCTTCCGCTGACGTCTTCTCCGACGAAGTTATTCAGAATTTGGCGTTGCAGGTCCGTCAGTTCGCCGTGCCCAGCTTCTCGCTCTCGTAAGGCTGGTTCAGACTCTTTGGAGGTCGGTCTCGACCGTGCCAACAAGACTTCGTCCAATGCTTCGGGAGTGGTATCGACATCCTTTTGTATTGCGACCAATCGCTGAAGTCCGAACAGTGTCCTCGTTATTTCCGTATGCATCGCATTTGAACTGGCGCCATAGACGAGCGAGTTCCAAAACTTCGTCTCAGTTGCTTCCGGGATACCGAGGACTGCATAGGCCGTGAGTTTTTCGAGTAACGCAGACTCAGTCCCCTCGAGTCCGTCGTAGGTAGGAATTAATCGTTCAATGGGACGCTGGGAAAGCACGTGCATGGTTGTTTTCCAAAGATCTGGAGAAGGAACGAGGTGCTCCTTCGTGTGAGATTCCGACCCTGAACACTTGTTTTGGATTGCCATGAGATACTGAGATAAAAATTTGACTTTGCGGGCTGCGAGTGTGCCGGCTGGGATTCCCCAGATGTGGCCGATCTCATGGTCCTGCAAGGTGGTCTGATCAGACGTCTGCCGTTCACGCTCTGCAATCGCCAGGCGTTTCTTGAACCGTTCTGCAAAACGAAGCTGCGTTTGCATTTCGACGACGAGACGATGGTTCTGATACTCGTCGGGACCGATCTCGTTCTTGTTCCAGGCTTCTTCTAACAGACGCAGTGTGGTTGATGGAACGGCGGAACGAGCCTGTGTCTGCAACTCGTGGATGGTCGTGGAAGACACCCCGCGATCGATCAGAAGCGCAGCGGCACGAATGGCTAATCCGTTCGCCGTTCTCGCGAGAGTGGTAAGGGCAACACATTGCAGCCACGTACGCTCTCGGCGAAGCCGAACTCGTTGCCGGTACTCATTTCGTCGATCAATCATTGCGGTAATGGATTCTTGCGTCATGGTGGTGACGGGTTTTTTTCCGGACACGCAACGGGGATCAGGGCGATCTGCGACCATGAAGAGAATTTCGTCGTGCGTAATATCAAGGTGTTGCAGCAACAGCAGTCGAAGCATAATTCGACCTTGGATCGGTAATCCGGCGATGGTCTCTTCGATTATTTCTGCGGTCAAGGCCGATGAAATTAACGTTGTTGTCATAGCGCGTCAGTTACATCATTCAGCGACGAGCAGTCGGAGTCATAGGTATCTAGGCCGTACCGGTCTGTTGTTGTTCGAGCTGGAGCGCCACATATTCTCGTATATCCTGAATGGTTCCTCTGATGAACATCTCTGGAGGAATTTCTACCCGCACGAGGCTCGCCGGGTCGACCCCTCGATCCTGTGCGTACTGTTCATCAACGTAAAGGCTTACTGAGCCGTCTGGAAACCGGAGCGCATAAAGAGCAGTCGTATCAGCCATGACGATTCAATTGTATCGATCTCTTAGGCTACTAGAGGTAACACAGGCCTTATGAGGCTGTCAAAGCAGGCCTCAATCGAGGTAATCAAAGGATGGGGTCGAGTCAAACCATCTTGATCTGGAAGGAACGTAGATCTCTGGATAGCCTATGAATCCGCCTCAATCGATCCTGCACATAAAGTAGAACGGCTTCTGGTCACGTGACTAGAAGCCGTTCTCTAGTACCGACGCTTACGGAAACAAAAGGTTCGCGACGACCTTCGCTCAAGGCGCAGCTTAGCCGCCCAATGTATCGAGGGTTTCCTTGAGACTCTTGCGAATGCAGGTGAAAATCGGCGTATCGCGCAGCGTATAGCGTGAGCCTTCGGTTTCGCGCAGCGCCATGACCAAGTCCAGAAAATCTTCCGGCTTGTCGCTTTCAAACGCCACCACCCATTCTTGATCGTCTAATCCGAACGAGTAGGTCGTGTTCAACTTCACCGAGGGGAACCGATGGCCTACTTCAATGTGCTCGTCCATCATGCCCTGCCGAGCCGCCTTCGTCAGCAAAAACCACTCCCGTGTCTTCAAAAACGGATACACGAAGATGTACTTGCTTTTTCCTGGGACGACGGTCAACCGCTTGCCTTCCTGGCCTGCATGTGAGTGATGATCGACGTACACGGATCGTTTGGTGATCGCCAGATAGGAATAGGGGGTCGTGAGATACTGCCCAAGGC
This sequence comes from Nitrospira sp., assembly GCA_029881435.1. GTDB lineage: Bacteria > Nitrospirota > Nitrospiria > Nitrospirales > Nitrospiraceae > Nitrospira_D. The sequence continues at coordinate 19,507 of JAOUMR010000007.1, read as the reverse complement.
CGGAGGCCAGGATTTTGGCGCTCATATCTTGGAAGAGATCCAGGTCGTAGCTGATGCGCCAGAGCATGAAGTCGCAGTCGCCGCGAATACCAATGGTCGAATAGGGGACCACGAGGACTTGTCCGTTATACTCCTCCACCGCGCGGAGGAATTCCTGTTTGCCCTGCGTCCGCACATCCTCCGGCAACCGCCGCCAAGCAGGATCGACTTTATAGAACACAAAGTTGACGTATTGACGACGAGGGGCCGACGGGGTAGGGGGTGTTTCCGGGGTCGACATTACCAAGCTCCTTTAGTATCAATTAGGATCAAGAGAGGAGAGACTTCCTCACGTCTTCTTCGTTTAGCACTTCCCATTCTGTCTTGTCAACGGGAGGCCAGACTCGAACCGTTCATTGACAGGATGCCGAGCTTCTGGTACTGGCAACCGCGTGCAATTTGGTGGAGCGGTCCGCTTTGTGATCAACTTAGCTCAGATTGAATAGACCTGTATCGCGTATGGCAGCAGCTTCGCAGCATAGGTACTTCGCAGAAACGATTGCGATCGGCTCAGAGCTTCTCGTCGGAGGCCGCTCTGACAGCAATTCACTGTTCATCGCCGATACGCTGGCTTCGATCGGTATTAAAGTACGCTTCAAATCCATTGTCGGAGACGACAAGTCGGATATTGCACATGTGCTGAAGACCGCTGGCCGTCGGGCCGGGATTGTGATCATGACCGGAGGCTTAGGGCCTACGGTCGACGATTGCACCAGGGAATCCGTCGCGTCGGTCACCGGCTTCCGATTGGCTCGCCACAAGGAAGCCTTCGAGAGCATGAGGGCCAGGTTGGCTCAATGGGGGCGCACGCCAAACAAAAAGCAATTGCGACAAGCGTTGATTCCGTCCACGGCGACCGTGTTGCCGAATCCAGTCGGGTCTGCCTCTGGGTTTGCGATCATCTGGAGGGGAACCCACCTGATCGCGTTGCCCGGCGTTCCCAGCGAAATGAAAGCCATGATGGAACAATCGGTTGTTCCCCTGTTAGCAGAACAACTCGATCGATCGAAGGACGCACGTCCCCATCCCATTACGAGGTTGATCTTTCATACATGGGGCCTGCCGGAATCCGATGTGGATGCCAAGTTAAAAGGACTCATCCCGAAACGGACTCCGGTTGCCTTGGGGCTTCTCGCGTCGCCGACCGGCGTACTTGTATCGCTGACGACGAAGGAAGATGGCCACCTGAAGAAAGGGACTCTTACGTCGCTCGCCGAAGAGGTTCGTGCACGACTGGGTGAGTGGATCTATGCCGAAGGGCAAAATTCGATTGAACAGGTGGTTGGTCGACTGTTGCGTGAACAGGGACGGACGGTCTCGGTGGCGGAATCATGCACTGGTGGGCTTATTGGACAACGGTTGACGCAGGTGCCTGGATCGTCGGCCTACGTCGATCGCGTCGCAGTGTGCTACAGCAATCGGGCGAAAATGGAGATGCTCGGAGTGTCGGAAAAGCTGTTGGAGGATCACGGTGCTGTCAGCCAAGAAGTGGCTGCCGCGATGGCCAAAGGAATGCGTGAACGCGCTGATGTGTCGGTGGCCTTGAGTGTGACCGGTATCGCCGGGCCAGGCGGTGGCACAGAGAACAAACCGATTGGGTTAGTCTATATCGGACTTGCCGGTGGCGGTGATGACGTCGTGACAAAAGAGTTTCGGTTCCACGGCGATCGGTCCGTTATTCGACAGCGTGCCGCACAGGCCGCCCTCGATATGCTTCGTCGATGGTTGGTCAGCAGAGGAACAACATGATCCGAACCTTCCTTGCCGTTGAGGTCAGCAACGAGATCGGAACAGGGATCGCTCAGGTCCAGGATGATCTCAAGCAGCGACTCGCTGGGCATCTTCCCAAAGAGATCCGCATGGCGTGGGGGCAACCGAATTCGTTTCATCTCACGATCAGGTTTCTTGGAAATACCGACAAGCACCTCCTCGATCCAATGCGCGAGGCCATGGCGATCGTCCGCCGGGCCCACCCGACCATTCAGACCCCGCTCGATCGCCTTCAGGCGTTCCCGAATCTTCAGAAACCGCGGGTGCTCTGGGTGGGACCGTCCGAACAGTGGTGTAAGAGTGACGCTGCACGCCAGTTAGCAGCATTGCATCAGGGGATCGAAGCCTGCTGCCACTCGTTTGGGTTTGCGCCGGACGATAAACTATTTAATCCACACCTGACGTTGGCGAGGATCAAAGCAGGTGAACGAGAGGTCGGGCAGTGGTTGGCTCAAAGTGGCGTCTGTGACCAGCCGCTATCTCTAGGCGAGGTCAGGATTGGGCCTCTCGTACTCGTGAAAAGCACCCTGCGTCCGACCGGACCAGTGTATACGAAACTCTGGGAAGTGGAGTAGGCAGGGCCTGAGTCGTCTCACGTCAGGGTGTGAGGAGCGGGACCAGCGCCGTGTGACCTTGTTTCTCAGCCAAGTCCAGCGGGCGTTCTCCGGTTGACATCCTGGCGTTCTTATTCCCACCGTGCTTCAGCAATAAGGTGATGATGTCTTGATCGCCGCGATAGGCGGCAACATGCAGCAGCGTCACCCCACCTATTGAAGGTTGGACATTCACATCTACTCCGTTGTCTAGGAGGACGGCTACGATATCGGTGTGCCCCTGTTGCGCGGCGCTGAAGAGTGGTGTGATACCGTCCTGACTCACAGGATTGATCACGGCGCCTTTTCGCAGGAGAAAGACTACGGTATCTCGATGTCCCTGTTTCGCGGCCATGTGGAGCGGTGTCAGGCCGCGTTCGTTCGTGGCTTGCACATTCACACCCTGCGCAAGAAACGTTTCCACTCGCAGGAGATTCCCTTCCGCTGCCGCCATTCGGAGTTTCTCTTCGGGCAGAGTCGCACAACTGCTCAAGGAAATGAGCGCAAGCGTACAGAGAGCACGGCTCAGATGTGGCCAGACTTGCGTCATTCTAACTCTCCTAACTTTGCCAGCATGGTTGTTGAGGATAACCGATCGAGTGAGTTCCGGTGTGCTATTTCCAATGGTCCATTACACGGCATCGCAGCAGTAGATCAATAGTCTAAAGGTAACGATCTGATTGGATCTCGAGGGGAGAGACCACGTGTTAGTCTGCTAATTTCGGATAGTCGCTGTAGCCGTCTGCTCCGCCGCCATAGAGTCGATCGACATTCACCTCGTTGAGTGGGGCCTGCTTCGCAAAACGCTCGACCAGATCCGGGTTAGCAATGTAGGGACGTCCATAGACAATCGCATCGGCTGCTCCACGCGCGACCGTCGATTTGCCGCTCTCACGCGTGTAGCTCCCATTACTCATCATCACACTCTGGAAATGTTTGCGGGCGAGCTGCAAGATTTCCTGTTCCTCATGCAGCGCGTGGTTCTCATGCCGAATTTCCAGGAACGCGATGGCGCGTCGGTTCAATTCCTGGGCTACATAGGTCACCAGTGCTTCGGGTTGGCTGTCGGCCATGTCATTGAACGGAACAAGGGGCGAGATCCGTACTGCGATACGTCCGGCGCCCCAAACGCCGATAGCAGCGTCCGTCACCTCCAACAGAAACCGAGCCCGGTTGGGCACTGAACCTCCGTATGTGTCCGTGCGTGTATTCACACCGTCACGTAAAAAGTTATCGATCAAATAACCGTGAGCGCCATGGATTTGCACTCCGTCAAAACCTGCCTGTTTGGCGTTCTGGGCTGCGAGTCGGAACATCTCTACATACTGCGGGATTTCCTCGGTGCGGAGCGCACGGGGGACTTCGTATGGCGTGGCGCCTTGTGGGGTATTGGTCATTTCATTACGGATCGCCTTGGCGCTGCTAGAGACCGGCTGCTCGCCATCGTTCAGCAATGAGTGAGCGGCACGGCCAGGATGCCAGATCTGCATAAAGATCCGACCACCCCTGGCACGCACCGCGTCCGTGACGCGTTTCCAGCCGGCGACATGCGCAGGGCTGTAAATGCCGCCTTCACCCGTAAACGCGCAGGCGTGAGCATCGACCATCGTGCATTCCGTCATGATGAGTCCACTTGAGGCGCGCTGAGAGTAGTAGTCCACCATCATGTCATTGGGTATGTGTGTCGAGCCAGCTCTCACACGTGTCAGGGGAGCCATGACGATACGGTTAGGTAGGAGAAGTTCTCCAACTTGGAGTGGGGTAAATAATGTGGGCATTGAGGTTCCTTTGAACAACAGGTAAGCGTTGCAGAGGAAACTTATAGGTGAGATGGCTGGGGAGTCAAGGCAACAGCGTGAGTCGCCGAGGCCGTGGGCTGCATAGTATTGGATTGACAGTGCTGACGCTGAAACAGCATGACCATAAGTCTTCCAGGTATGAGGCCCGAATAATTGCTCATTGTCGGCTGATCCGCCTAATAACCTGCTGTCATCAGCGCGAACACCACAATCGCTACCACAACAATCCCAATAGCGATCAGCATGAGCGGTGGATTTTTGCCAAACATTCCAGGCATTGGCTTCCTCGTGTAGATGTGTACCTCAGCCTAATCCTAATCCTTATTGTTGCCCGGTGTCGAGTGGTAGACATGGAGGACGCTCCTAAGGCCCGCTTTCCAACAGGACCGCAGCCTGGTCTAGATCCTCTGCTCTGTTGTGGTCGGGTACTCGAGGTGGTGTTTTGTTGGGTAGCGGGTGAATCGTGGGTGTGCGAACTTATTAGTGAGATGCTGAGGCAGTCGACTGACAAATCGCTATCCTCTGGTCTTTCGACGAATCCGCTCCGTCAGCTCATCATAATACACAGTTCGACGGTGGCCCACGGCCATCAGGCCAATAACTCGTGTTTTCTGATGAACAGCATAGACGATGCGAAACCGACGAACGCGATACTTGCGTAACCCATCGAGTTCCCGCTTGAGCGGTTCTCCGCATTCAGGATTGGCGGCAATTGCACGAATGGCCGACTTGATCAGTGCCTTGAGATCAGGATGGAGCGAACGGATTACGTCCGCCACATGCGGAGGGATGTCCGGCCGGAAGGGAGTCACGCCGTGCGCCGCTTCTTGACGGGCGTGAGAGGCTCGCCGAACACGTCTTCAAACGACAGCCCTTTACGTTTCGTTTTGTAAAAGGCTCGGCTTTCAGCAATCTGGTTCATGAGTCCCGGATCGCTCAGGACATCCAAGGTCTCTTTGAGGCGTGTGTATTCATCGATATTCATCAAAATGGCAGCCGGACGGCCATTCTTCGTGACGATGACCTCCTCCTCACGCTCTTGTACCCCCGCCACGAGTTCAGGCAGGCGGGTTTTGACTTCCGATAACGACAAGGTTCTTGCCATGTAGACCTCGTGTATAAAAGACCAGAATTCTGGTCGTTATAATACATCGATTGGTTGAGTTCCGTCAAATGAACTGCCTTGTGTATGCTGCCCGCCGTGCGCAGGAAACGGTGAATGGTTTGCCGATGCGCTGAAGTGAAAGAGGCAGGTTGCCGAATAGCAGGAGGCTGGGTATAGGTGCGTTCTACTTGACAGTACTACAGGCTCGGCGCAAGAATTTGCCGCCCCTGTTTGCGTTCTGATATTCGTTTGCTACGCACCTACTCAAGAGCGGTTCAGATATTCGAACAGTTCAGGAATTACTCGGTCACAAGGGCGTCAGCACGACGATGATTTACACCCATGTGCTGAACAACTGCGGCCATGGGGTGAGGAGTCCAATCGATGGGCTATAATCGGTCTTATCCAGTCTGTATAACACGGCAACCTGGAACCGTTGTTGGATCGCAACTGATGCCAAATCAATTGGTTAGGGCAGATACCCAGTGTCCGCCTCCCGGGATAGGCAGACACGGCAAAGGCTGCCTCTGCGAGATTATACAGACCGTCTAAACATTGTTCGGCGAGGAGGGCTTCATAGAGGGAGTACACCAGATGGAGATGGATATCTAACATGTCATTCTCGTTGTCGATCCCTACCGGCAAGCCGGAAGGCGCTATAGCGCTGACGGTAGACGCTGGACAGATGCTTTTCATCCTTGGTGCAAACGGCACCGGCAAATCGAGCCTTATGCAGGCTTTTGCATCGGCAAACAACAATAAGACCCGGAGAATGACGGCCCACCGCCAAACTTGGTTTCGATCTGGATCGCCAGAGTTCACCGGCAAACAGCGTGCAGACTATGAGCTGAATGTGTTTCACCATGATCGGCAAGCGAATGCACGCTGGATGGACGACTACTCGCAGCAGCGCGCTCAGGTCTTTTCTCTTCTACCGAAGAAAGGTGAGGTAGCAACGGGCGGCAAACGTACTGCTGAAATCGACTTCGCGAAGTGTGCTCAAGATGAGGCGGCGCGTATCGAGGCGTTGATCAACGCATCCGACTTCGTCGGTGTTCTCCAGAGGTATCCAATACGAGAATCGCCCGCGCTCGATGCCATTGCTAAGGCGCTTAATTTCGCGAATCGAGCACAGTATGAAGCGGCTGTTCGTAACCTCCTGGTGTACGATTCGGAAGCGGTGAAGCGTGTCCGAACCGTGCTCGCGTTCTTACCTGCCGATCTGATTGCATAGCTGCCGTGGCAGTCGTCGAACAATACGTTCCACCCGACGCCCCTGCCTGTGCGGCTTCGCCACTCCGGAGGAGGCCAAACTAGGGTCAGGCTGCTTTTCAGATATAAGTACTCGGGCCTCTTGTCAGTTACGTCCGATGGGCTGGTTCGCCAAAGCGATTGGCGGCTTTTCGGAGTGTGTGCTATGGAGGTGGAGAGTTGGAATGCCGTTCACAACGGACTGCCGGTCAACGGATGGAGTTCTTCGTTGGTGAGCACTGCCGCATATTGAAGGGCCTGGCGGATATCGTCTGCTTCGAGCAGCGGATATTCTTTTAAGATCTGTTCCACAGACATGCCATTGGCCACCAGATTCACGAGCAACGACACACTTAGCCGCATCCCGCGAATACAAGCTCGCCCCCCAAGAATCTGAGGATCGAACGTGATCCGATCATATCCTCTCATGATCGCGCCTCGTCTTCTGTTCCAAACACTTCTAATAGCTCAGGTGGGATATCAATTGTACGATGGCTATCCCATCAAGAGTCTAGCAGGCACTCTGCCGAAAACCAAGTTGCTGCCTCGAATCAGGCTAGGTTTCCCTTGCCCACTTGGGTATAATCAATCCGCTTAGCCTGTTCATTTTGTAGGAGATTTCTATGTCCGAAAAAGAAGACAAGAAGCGCGCGCTCGACCTCGCCCTATCTCAGATCGAAAAGCAGTATGGCAAGGGCGCCATCATGAAGCTGGGAGCTGAAGAAAAGGTCGATGTGCCGGCGATTTCCACTGGCTCGCTGACACTCGACATTGCGCTTGGAGTCGGAGGACTGCCGCGCGGACGGGTGATCGAGATCTTTGGCCCTGAGGCTTCCGGCAAGACGACAATGACGTTGCACTGCATTGCCGAAGTGCAGAAGACCGGTGGTGTGGCTGCGTTTATCGACGCCGAGCATGCGCTTGATCTAACCTATGCAAAGAAACTCGGTGTGCAGGCGGACGATCTCCTCGTGTCGCAGCCGGACACGGGTGAACAGGCCCTGGAAATTGCCGAGACCTTAGTCCGAAGCGGTGCGATCGATTTAATCGTCGTCGATTCAGTGGCGGCGTTGACTCCGCGCGCCGAAATCGAAGGTGAGATGGGCGACGCCCATATGGGCCTTCAGGCCCGGCTCATGTCGCAGGCGCTCAGAAAGCTGACAGCGGCCATTTCGAAATCTCTGACCACGGTGATCTTTATCAATCAAATCCGTATGAAACTTGGGGTGATGTTTGGGAATCCGGAGACGACCACAGGCGGCAACGCGCTCAAGTTCTATTCGTCCGTGCGGCTGGATATTCGCCGCATCGAATCGATTAAAGAAGGTCAGGAGGTTATGGGAAGTCGCGTCCGCGTGAAGGTCGTCAAAAACAAAATGGCACCCCCGTTCCGCCAGGCAGAGTTCGACATCATGTTTGCTGAAGGCATTTCCAAGACCGGGGAGCTGGTGGATCTGGGGGTCGACAAAAAGATCATCGAGAAATCCGGAGCCTGGTATTCCTACAAGGGAGAGCGAGTCGGACAGGGGCGCGATGCCGCTCGAGAGTTCCTGAAGAATAATGCCTCCGCGGCACGTGAAGTCGAAATGAAACTTCGAGAGGCCGCCGGTGTGCCGGCTCGCAGTGAGAAAAAAGCCGAGGCCAAGGAAGACAAGCCTGTTGCACGAAGCGAGGAAAAACGGACACATCGGTAGCCGACGGAGCGTGAAAACTCGCGCACACGCAACACTGTTGAGCCCGGACGCTGTCATCCAGCTCGCGGTTCGCTTTGTCGCACACAGAGATCGGACGATCGCGCAAGTCGAACAGTTCCTCACCTCACGAGGCGTCTCGCCTCTCCAGGCCACACACGCGATTCGCCGATTGTCGAATCTACGGTATCTCGATGATGTCGCCTATGCCCAGCGATGGGTGGAGAGACGGTTGGCCGCTCGACCGATGGGGCAAGAACGGCTGAAGGCAGAATTACAGGCCAAGGGAGTTGCCGATAGCCTGGCCGCCCAGGTCATCGCCGATGCCTTCCGCGCCGTGAATGAAGCAACATTGGCGCAGCGAGTCTTGAAAGCCGCACAACGTCGTGGTCGCCGGTTGACGTCGACTCAAGTCGGGCGTCTTCTCCACCAACGCGGTTTCGCTGAAGAGACGATCGACCATGTACTGATGACGTTCGGAATGAACAAGGAATGTGTCCATGAAGAATAGTGCGACTGAGCTACGGCGGGCGTTTATCCGTTATTTCGAGAAGCAGGGCCACCAGGCTGTTCCCAGTTCCGCTCTCATCCCACAGGCTGATCCGACCCTGCTGTTCACTAATGCCGGGATGAATCAGTTCAAGCGGGTGTTTCTCGGTGAGGAAGCACGCGCGTACAAGCGAGCCGTGACCGTGCAAAAGTGTTTGCGGGCCGGTGGCAAGCACAACGATCTTGAAAATGTCGGATACACGAGACGGCACCACACGTTTTTCGAAATGCTCGGGAACTTCTCGTTCGGCGATTATTTCAAGGAAGAGGCGATCCGGTTCGGGTGGGAGTTCTTGACCGACACAGTCGGATTGGCGAAAGACCGCCTCTGGGTGACGATCTTCCGAGAAGACGAAGAGGCGGATCGCCTCTGGAAGAAGATCGGCGTTTCGGCGTCCCGCATCGTACGTTGTGACGAGAAAGACAATTTTTGGCAGATGGCAGACACAGGACCCTGTGGCCCTTGTTCCGAGATTCATTTCGATCAAGGGGCCGTGGTTCCCGGCGACGATCGACCGAATGGAGACGGCGATCGCGTGATCGAAATCTGGAACCTCGTATTCATGCAATACAATCGGGATGCCGCCGGCACACTGCATCCTTTGCCCAAACCGAGTATCGATACAGGGATGGGGCTTGAACGATTGACGGCGGTCGCACAGGGCGTCTTGACCAATTATGACAGCGATCTGTTTATGCCGCTGTTGACGGCCGTGGCGAAACGAGCCGGAGTGCCGTACGGCGACAAAGAGCAGACGGACCGCTCTATGCGGGTCATTGCCGACCACCTACGTGCCATCACCTTCTTGATGACGGATGGCGTGTTGCCATCCAATGAAGGGCGGGGCTATGTGCTCCGTCGGATCTTGCGCCGCGCCGCGCGTCATGGACGACTGCTCGGGATTGTCGAGCCGTTCCTGTGTGACCTGACGACATCCGTGGTTGAGCAGATGGGAGATGTCTATTCTGAAGTCACCCGTGCGGCAGGCACGATTGCCGAAGCCACCAGAGGCGAAGAAGAACGGTTTATCGCGACGCTCGATCAAGGCCTGCCGATGCTCAACGACATGATCGAGCAGACACGAGTGACCGGCGGAACTGTCTTGGCGGGCGGGGACGTCTTCAAGCTGTACGATACGTACGGGTTTCCAATGGATCTGATCACTGAAGCCTGTCGTGAACAGGGGATGACCGTTGATGAACGAGGGTTTGATGGGGCAATTGAAGAGCAGCGGACCCGTGCGCGGAAGAGCAGCGGGTTTGAGCAAGACACCGCCCGTCCATCGGTGATAGAGCTGGCCAAGCGGGTCGGAATCACACAATTCGTCGGCTACGACCGGTTGGAGAGCGACAGTATTCTACGCGCGATTCTCAGAGGTGAGCAGTTGGTAACCGAGGCATCCGAAGGGGATGAAGTGGAGGTTGTCCTGGATGCGACGCCGTTTTACGCTGAAGGAGGCGGACAGGTCGGAGACCGAGGGACATTGGTGGGCCCAGAAGGATTGGTCGAGATCACGGATACGACGAGGCCGGCGTCGACGCTTATCTTACATAAGGGCACCGTTCAGAAGGGGAGTATCCGCGAAGGCGAACAACTGCGGATGGCGGTCAACGGTTCGATCCGCCAGGACGCCGCACGCAATCACACGGCGACGCATTTGGTCCACGCGGCTTTGCGCGATCTACTCGGCCCGCATGTCAAACAATATGGCTCCCTGGTCGGGCCCAACCGACTTCGGTTCGACTTCGCCCACTTCCGTGCACTGTCCTCTCGGGATATCGACGATGTCGAAGCGACGGTTAATGAAGAAATTCGGAAGAACGAGGTGGTGAGTGCCCAGGTGATGAGCATTCAAGATGCCGTGGCGAAGGGGGCTCTGGCATTCTTCGGTGATAAGTATGGCGAACAGGTCCGTGTGGTCAGTGTTGAGTCTTTCAGTAAGGAACTCTGTGGCGGCACCCATGTCAGGCAGACAGGGGATATCGGACTATTCCGTATCGTATCGGAAGCAGGCGTGGCTGCTGGTGTCCGTCGGATCGAGGCTCAGACCGGGAGCGGCGCGTACGCACTGATAAAGAAGCTCGAAGCCGACGTTCGTGAGCTCTCGGACGTGTTGAAGGTAGGGCAATCTGAATTGGCGGGCAAGACCCGCAAACTGATGACCCAACTCAAGGACAAGGAACGCGAGCTGGAAGAACTGAAACTCAAGATGGCCGGTGGTTCCGCCGCCGCTTCGACCGCCAAGACCGTTGCCGGGGTGTCGGTGCATGTGCAGCGGACGGATGGGCTCGATGTCAACGGTATGCGGGCGCTCGCGGATCAATTGCGCGATAAGCTGAAAAGCGGCGTGATTGTGCTGGGCGCTGTTTCCGGAGACGAGAAGGTCTCGTTGTTGGTCGTGGTGACGAAGGATTTGATCGGTAGACTCAAAGCGGGCGAGCTGATCAAAACAATGGCGGCCGAAGTAGGGGGGAGTGGTGGAGGCCGTCCCGAAATGGCCCAAGCTGGCGGCAAGGACCCGGCCAAGCTCGATGCGGCGTTGGAAAAAGTCTTTGGTCTGGTCGAAAGTGCTCTCCAGCGGTAAAATCATGCCTAGTCGTATTCTCGCGCTCGATTACGGCACCAAACGAATCGGCGTTGCCCTCAGCGATGAGTTGAAATGGACGGCACAACCGCTTGAAACGTTTGAGCGGCGGGCATTGGATTGGGATGTCGCGCATATTGCCGCGTTAATCACGTCTCACGATGTCGAGCGGGTGGTCTTAGGCTTCCCGCTTCAGTTGGATGGCCGTCAAGGGCCTGCCGTTCTTGCTATGCGAGTGTTTGCGGAGAAACTGGAAGCGGGAATCTCCGTGCCGATCGTCCTGTGGGACGAACGGATGACGACGAAGGCAGCGGAAGATCTTTTAATCGCTGCGGACGTCAGCCGAAAAAAGCGCAAGGGTGCGGTCGATCGAGTCGCTGCGGCGATACTCTTGCAGAGTTACCTTGAGGCACAGGCCTCATCGTCAACGGCGAATGGAGCGACAAGCGCGGTTGATGAGATCGAGCAGGCTTGGGCAACAGAAGTTCCAAGCGATCAATCCTATGACGCTACGCGTAATCCTCATCGGAATCATCACCGTCGTCGCAATCGCCGCAACGGTCGTCTACCAGACGATCCGATGGGCTGAAGGTCCGGTCCTCTCTGAGTCTGATCACCCTGTCAATAAAATTGTGGTGATCCCGGAAGGGGCGACATTTCTCCAAGCTGCGGTCCTCCTTGAACGCGAACAACTGATCAGAAGCCGTTCGAGGTTCGTGATGCTCGGAAAGTCCCAAGACGCGGACCGCAAAATTCAGCCCGGAGAGTATGAGTTCAATGGTGCAATGCCTCCGACAGAGATTCTTTCAAAACTGCTGACCGGACGAGTTCTGCTCTATACGGTGACGATTCCCGAAGGCTATACAATCAATCAGATCGCCGATGTGCTCGAGGGACAACACATTACGAGCCGTACTGAATTTCTCCGGATGGCATCGGACAGGTCATTCATCAAGACGCTCGGAATTTCTGCGGAAACCGTGGAAGGGTATTTGTTTCCTGATACCTATCGCTTTGCCAGAGCCACGCCTGCAAAGGAGGTCGTTCGAACGATGGTAGATCAGCTTGGCCGTGTTGTGACTGAGGAATGGCAGGAACGAGCGAAGGACATGAATTTGACGATCCATCAGGTTCTGACGCTGGCCTCCGTGATTGAAAAAGAAACCGGTGCGGGAGACGAACGGCCGCACATTTCTTCGGTCTTTCACAATCGATTAAAAAAACGCATTCCGCTGCAAAGCGATCCGACTGTGATCTACGGATTGCCGAATTTCGACGGAAACCTCCACAAAAAAGATCTTTCCCATCCCAGTCCCTACAACACCTATCGCTGGCCGGGTTTGCCGCCTGGCCCTATTGCGAGTCCCGGGGCTGACTCGATCCGTGCCGCGCTGTATCCAGCGACGTCTAAATATCTCTATTTCGTATCGAGGAACGATGGGACGCATCACTTTTCAACCACTCTGGTGGAACATAATAGAGCCGTTGAAAAGTATCAGAAGCGACCGTTTCGAAGAGGGCCGCATTCACAAATCTCCGTTGTTCCGGGCGATGGCAATCTTGCTTATTGGAAAGGAGTCTCGTAGAGGATGTCTACATGGAACCTGCCGGCTCTCATTGATCACACGATTCTGAGACCGGATGCCACCAACGCTGATGTGCTCCGGCTGTGCCGAGAGGCGAGAGACCGTGGCTTCACTGTCATTTTTGTCCCACCATGCTACGTCGATGAGGCTGTCGAAGCAGTGGCGGGGAGCGCAATTCGAGTCGGCATTCCTATTGGGTTCCCCTTGGGCGGACACACCACTACGACGAAGGTCGCAGAAGCTGTTGAAGCGGTGGCTCGTGGCGCGCACGTGTTGGACATGGTTCTGAACGTCAGTCGGCTGAAATCAGGTGCCCATGACTCTGTGCGAGCAGACATTGCCGAAGTGGTGCAGGCGACGCCGGGCGTTGAGCACAAAGTGATCCTTGAGACCTGTTATCTGACGGAGGAAGAGAAGCGAACCGCCTGTCACCTAGTGGTCGAAGCTGGAGCAGACTACGTGAAGACTTCGACCGGCTTCGGTCCAGCGGGTGCGACGGTCGAGGATGTACGCTTACTGAAAGAAACCGTCGCAGGGCGGGTAAAAGTCAAAGCGTCGGGCGGCATTCGTGATTGGAAGACAACCTTGGCGATGCTCGAGGCGGGAGCTGACAGAATCGGGACCAGCGCCAGTCTCAACATCTTCGATGAATGGCGGGTGGGATGACACAGGGCTCGGATAAGTGCCAGTTCAGTGAACGATCCGTGCCGAGCTTCGATGTGACTTGCGAATGCTCGGTTCGACTTCCTCCAAATATTTTCAGCGATATCCACCGAAGAAACGTGCGGCAGAACAGCAGTAGTCCTCTGGCCTAGGTCCTGTCGGATCCCTGCGTCGGTCTCATACGTATCTACATCGCGCTACGGCGATTTGGTAGAGTGCGCGCATGATTACTCGGATCATTCTGCTCGTCATTGACGGGTTTGGCATTGGGGCGTTGCCGGATGCAGTTGACTACGGCGATGCCGAGGCGAATACCCTTGTGCATTTGGCTGAGATGGTCGATGGCTTGAGTGTGCCGAATTTCGAAATCCTTGGGCTGGGCCATATCGCCCAGATCAAGGGCGTACGGACCATGGCACAACCAAGTGGCTCCTTCGGAAGGCTGGGATTCGCATCACCGGGCAAAGATTCTACCGTTGGATGCTGGGAAATCAGCGGGGTGATCCAGAAAGATGCTCAGACGATCTGCAGTTTCGGTGTGCCCGCCAAGATCGTGGACATCGTCGAACAGATATTGGGCAGAAAAGCGATCGGCAAGAACGTCTCCACGATGGGGGTCATGCTCCGCCAACATAGCATGGAACATATGGCCACAGGGGCACCCATACTATGGACTGATGGCGGTAATACGTGCTGTCTTGCCATGCATGAATCAGCCATGGCGCCGTTGGAATTCCAGCAACGATGTCGCGAGATTCGAAAAGCGACGAAAGATGCAGGGAGTTTCATTCGGGTCGTTGCACAGCCGGTTATCGGTGGACACGATCTCCTGCGCCCGCACGTTGGACGGAAAGACTTTGTGATGGAGCCACCGGGTTTGACAATGTTCGACGTCTTGAGCCGATCCGGCCAGATGGCGATGGGAGTCGGAAAAATCTATGACCTTTTTACCGGGCGCGGGTTCACGAAAGCGTTTCCCGTTGCATCAGGATTAGCGGCTTTGGATGAGGTGATCGCTATCCTGAGTAAGATGCCACGAGGTCTTGTGTGTGCCAGCCTGGATCTGCTATCTGAAGATGCCGCCCAAGCGGCCACAGCCCTACAAGACTTTGATCGTCGGCTGCCTGATTTGTTCGAGAAGCTGCGCCTCGGTGATATGGTGATCATCACGGGTGATCATGGAAGAGATTTCTCCTTGCATGGACAGACCTCCACTCGCGAGTATGTGCCGGTGTTCGTGACTGGGCCCAAGCTTGCGCAAGGGGTCGACTTAGGGAACAGACCGACTGCCGCTGATGTGGGTCAGACGATTGTGGAGGCTCTTCGAACCGAGCGAATACTGGTCGGCGACAGTTTTCTCGATGCCCTCAGGCCAGGGTGAAGAAGCAAGGAAAGAGAACGCGAAGCAATGTCTACTGAGCAACGTCTCCAAGAATTGGGGCTCGAATTACCATCTCCGCCGAAGCCAGTGGCGAACTATGTACCGGCTGTTCAAGTCGGAGACCTCCTCTTTCTTTCCGGTGTGTTACCCTCACGTGATGGTCAGCCCATCATGACCGGCAAGCTGGGACAGGGGATTACAATAGAGCAGGGAGTTGAAGCGGCACGTGTGGCCGTATTGAACGGGCTGAGTATTGTTAAACACGAAATCGGGTCGCTCGATCGGGTGAAACAGATCGTCAAAGTAGTCGGGTACATCGCATCGGCCCCGGGGTTTACTGATCACCCGCAAGTGCTCAACGGTGCCTCGGATCTGCTTGTCTCACTGTTTGGGGACGCGGGTCGTCATGCGCGTGTTGCCGTCGGCGCCGCAGAACTTCCTCGCCATGCGCCCGTGGAAATCGATATGATCGTGCAAATCACTTCATAACCCATCTTGACTCTGCAAAAAATCGCTTGTTAAAGTCGACCTACAGTGTTTGAGTACTCTATCTGTCCCTGATGCTATTCGATAGACCATTGATGTACCGAATCTCGATGATCACGGCATTGCTTGTTTGGCTTTTGCTCGTTCTCTGTGAGGGAAGCAGCTCAATGGCAAGCGCCAAGCAGGCGGCCATTGCACTCTCTTCTCCCACGGTAACTCCTGGCTCTACCCTTATCTTGAGTGGGGAGGGGTTCGGAAAGTTTAAGTCAACCCAGTTCAATAAGGTCGTTGTCAATGGAGTGTTGGCTTTGGTCCAGCGGTGGGAGCCGGAGGCCATCGAAATCAAGGTTCCATTCAAGGCGACAAGCGGGTTTGTTGAGGTGTTGATCGGAAAGAAGACTTTGCTCGCCGGACATGTGGGTATTGTGACCCCGTCCATCGAATCCATCTCGCCCATCGAAGCAGAGCGTGGCGCGACCCTGCAGATCACCGGTCGTCATTTCGGCATGTCTGCGGGAGCCAGAGATCCCAATACGATGTTCGGCGTGAATGACGTGATGGTAGGCGGAGTGAGGGTCCGACCACGCCGATGGAAGGATGATAAGATCGAACTTGACATTCCCCCAAATGCGGTAAGCGGTCAGGTGGTCGTTCGTCTCGCTTCATCTGATCCTCTGCCGAATGGGTCATGCTGTTCACCCGTTGAGTATCTGGTCAGTAATCCGGTACCACTCACACTCATTCCGTCCGTGCGAGTGGATCCACTCAGTGGTCCTGTGGGGACGAAGGTCGTCTTGTTCGGTCAGGGATTCGGGGATATCAAAGCATCGATGGATGATGCCGTCTTGATCGGTGGGCGACCGACCACGATCGCCCAATGGAAAGACGATGTCATTGTGGTCCATGTCCCACTCGATGCGGAGTCCGGTCCAGTCGTGCTGCGACACAAAGGACGAGAGCGGGTTGTTGGTCAGTTTACCGTGCATGTTTCCCGCGCCACTTCCATGAGTCCGACCAGTGCGCCTATCGGGACGTTGCTTCGCATCAACGGCGAACACTTTGGGTTTTACTCCGAGAGTGGCTCCACTCCGTATAATTTCATGGATTTCAATACTGGTGAGAATCGTGTCGAGATCGGCGGTGTGCCGGCCCTCATCTATCGATGGAATGACGACCGCATCGACGTCTGGGTGCCGTTCAGCGCCAAAAGCGGCAAGGTAGTCATTTACAGAAGCGCGAATAGACCGAATGTCGGTGGACTCTGTTGTGCCGAGCGAGGGACCGTGGCCGTCGAGGCTGGCGAGTTCACACTTGTTACGCCGGTGGTCGAGTCGTATGACCCCAAGTCTGCGGGATTGGACGCGACTGTCACCATAAAGGGGAAAGGTTTCGGGACCTTTCTCAAGACGGCTGAACATGCCGATCTCGAATTGAATCGGAAGGCCTATAAACGCCGAACTGATCTTGAAATCAACGAACCTGATGTGAACGACACCGTTGTCTCGAATGTCTCACGGACGGAAGTGCTCTTCAACGGAGCTGCTGCTCTGGTTCAATCATGGACCGATCAAAAGATCGTGGTCCAGGTGCCGCACCGCAATCTATATGGGATCGGAAAAAAAGGAGATTTCTTTGATGACCTTGCGACCGGACCGCTCGTCGTGCGCCGAGGATCATGGGACTTGCTTCCCGATGGGACCTGCTGTTCGCCGAAAAAGTGGCTGACGCTCGAAGCCGGACAGTTCACCATCGAAGCGAAGGGACTTCCTGACGATGGGTACTGGAATAACAACAGACCGGATGCGAACACCAATCAATAATGCTGCTCCAGTTTCACTTTAGCCAATCCTTCCATCGTATCGTATGGTTCACTCTTTTCTTCGCCACGCTGTGGTCTCCCCAATTCACCGAAAGCGCAGACTCTACGCTTTCCGTCACTCCGCAAGTCAGTAACACCAAATCCACGTTGCTGAGCATCCAGTTTCAGACGCTCCAGAATGGTTGGTCGGTGGGAACCGGAGGGACGATTCTGCGGACCACCGATGGCGGGAAGAAATGGAAGCGGGTGCCAAGCGGGACCTCTTCTTTATTAACCTCAGTGTTTTTCGTCGACTCATTGAATGGATGGGTGGCTGGGGTAGGGGGGCTCTTGAAGTATACGACTGATGGTGGGAACTCATGGTCCTCGCAATCACTGGATACGCGGCAAGCTCTATACGGAATCTATTTTATCTCTCCAACGGTGGGATGGGTAGTAGGGGGAGGCGGCACGATTTTTCATACAATCGATGGCGGCAAGCAATGGGTCGAGCAGATCAGTGGCACCACAGCCGTACTCTATGCTACCCACTTTCTCAATGACCGACAAGGTACGGTCGTCGGCGCGCTCGGTACCGTCCTGTCGACCAAGGATGGAGGTCTGACATGGGCACCCCAAGAAACACAGCACGCAGTAACTCTATTCGATGTGTTTTTCACGGATACGACCACCGGCTGGGTGGTCGGTAATGCAGGGGCTCTCTTTCAGACGCTAGACGGGGGGGCCAGGTGGGTTGATCACACTTTGCCCTGCGGAAAAACTTGTACGAGGCTCACCGATTTACTGAAGGTTCGTTTCACGAGTTCTCAAGAAGGCTGGATTGTTGGGGAGCGTGGCATGTTGTATCAGACGACCGACGCCGGCCTTACTTGGAACGAGGGGAAATCCATCACTCCAAATTCCTTATTTGGTCTCAGTTTTCCTGATGCCACAGGTGGATGGGCAAGCGGAGAGAATGGGACTATCGTTCATCTGCAACCAGGCCGCTAATCTCTTAAGTGACTAGATCTACTCCTGGTTCTCGATGGGTCGGTCTCACGGAGCTTTCTTCGTGGAGAAAAAGCTGACAAGCCACGATGTGATGTGTGCCTTGTCACGGGAAAAGTCAGAAGCCTGCTCATACCTGCAACCTTAGGATACACTTCCCCCCTCCATACCTATGGTTTTCGCAGAAGGTGATATGCCGGATACAGAAGTCAAATCTTCTATATCCGGCTAGCTTGATTCAATGCCGCTAATTTCGAGACCTTCAGCCTCCTGAACCGAGGAAAGTAATATCGAGTACTTTTGACATAGTAGCCATGAATGCGACTACCAGCCCGACTCCAATGAATCCGAATACCACCATCTTCAACATGTCCATAGTGTGCCTCCTTCTTAGATGTTGCCCCTACGAAGTCGATACGCGCGTAAGAATAACTTGAGTTCCAAGTATAGAAAAAACGTATAAGGAGAAGAACTAGGTAACTCACTGGTCTTGATGGCAAAACCACCCAGGTGTTCTCCGACCATCGCTAGGAATCCATGCCGGCTACTTCCGCAACGATATATTGTGTAATGGTGAACCCGTGTGACCCCGGTTGTCAAGAGTGGACGCCATGAATGACAGTCTCACGCCGTCGGCTGTTGACGGGCCCACTGTTGGGCAAATGCCGCAGGCGAGCGATTCCCCAGCCGGGAATGCCGCCGCTGGCGGTTGTAGAACACCTCGATGTACTCCGTAATCTCGCGCCGAGCCTGCTCCCGCGTATTATATCGCCGATGGTGCACCAGCTCATTTTTCAGTGTCCCCCAGAAACTCTCCATCGGCGCGTTGTCATAGCAATTGCCCTTCCGGCTCATGGAGGGAATCATGCCGAACTGCCGCAGCTGATCCTGATAGTCGTGGGCACAATATTGGGAGCCACGGTCGGAGTGGTGGATCAAGCCCGGGCGTGGGCGTTTCGCCCCGACCGCGTTCCCCAAGGCGTGGCGCACCAAGTCCGTCGTCATCCGGGCCCCCATGGCATACCCGACTACCTCACACGTATACAGATCTTTAATCCCTGCCAGATACAACCATCCTTCCCCTGTAGGGAGTGGAGTGAGAGACCGGGCGTAGTCGCACTATCTCCCAGTCTCTCCTCCCCGAACCGGACGTGCACCTCTCAGCGCATCCGGCTCTCCATTCAAGCGTTGCGTAACGCAAAA
>JAOUMR010000168.1 GCA_029881435.1 Nitrospira sp. | reverse complement strand
GAGCGGTACCCTGTGTTTGAACCTAAAAACGGCAGTCCACGTGTCAGGTCGCCGCAGTTTCTGAGGTCGGCAAGGCCGGAGGGCCCGCTGTCGGGAGCAGAAATGTGGCGAACGCGCGGGTGAGTATGGCCCGCAGGCGGTCGGCATCGGTCCACTGCTCCGCAGTCGCTTTGAGGGTCCGCAGGAAGCCCGCCACGTTGGTCAGGACGGCTTGGATGGCCGAGCGCTTCGCGTGCAGGCTCGTGATGGTCAGGCGTGTTTGTCCGGCGTGGTGGGTGTGCGTGGCGACACCGTGCAGCAACAGCGGCCGACTGGAGATCGCCTCGAAGTGTTTATGTGGCTGGGCGAGCCGCACGAACAGCGTCCACCAGTTGTACACCAGCGCCACCATCCGCGCCATGAGCCGGCAGCGCGCCAGATCCTGCGTGGTGAAGCCGCCCCACCCCCATTGATTCTTCAACTCGTCGAAGGTGTTTTCGGCATCGGCTCGATCGCGATAGAGCTGGGCGAGGGCGAGAATCTCGTACGAGGTTGAGGTAACCAGCACCGCGTACTCGTATCGCTTGGTCGGTACGTCGCTCGCTATGAAGTCGAACCGCTCTTGATCGGCATCCGTCCCGGTCATGAGCAGCTCGCCCGTGAGGGGACGGCGCAACACCACCACGCGGCGCGCGCGGCTCCACCCTGACAGTCGCAGCGTATCTTCAACCCCTTCCCAGCCGTGGCCGGCTTCTTCCCACGCTGTGGAGCGAAAGAGCGTCTGGATGAGGGCCTTCACATTCTTTGTGACGCGCAGCTTGGTGAGATACGGTTGGCTACGGGCCTCGGCCTCACGCAAGACCGACTCGTTGCCAAAGGCCACGTCCCCACGCAGCACGGCGGGGCGCACCGCCTTCGGCACGGCATCCAACCACGCCCAGATCCCCGGCATGCTGTGCAGCGGGGCCGTCTCATTGCCCGGTAGCACGTCCACTGCCAAGGCCAGCCGGGTATTGGCCATCATCGCACTGTGATAGCTGTGCGACGGGCGGCCCGGTTTCTTCGGGTTGTAGCCCACCACCGCGCCTTCTTGTTTGCCGTAGAGGCACTTCACGGTCGCATCCAGATCCAGGATCCACGGCGTGGTCAGCAACGGCTGCGTCGTCTTCGCCAGATGCCGGTCGAGCCAGGCCACGCCGGACGCTTCGTCGATGCGGGCGAGCGCCCGCCGGGCGGCATCCTCCGACACAAGCTTCGACACGCCCAACAACTCGGGGTGAATCCCGTCATGGCGCATCGCCGTGATATGCGCATACCGGTGATGGCCGGCCAGGATCGACAGCAGCAAGGTGGCGAGCACCGCACGCTTATCCGACGCGTGGTTGCTCTGGTAGGTGAGTGGGCAATCCGCAACCCAGGTCTCAAACAGGCCGCTCACCTTGAGAAACTCGATGAAGAACGGCAGCTGTCCCAGTGGGGTCACGGCTGCAGCCGGATCCCACTCGACGTGGATACGCCCTCCGAACGTATCGAGCGCGATCGCCCCGTTCTGTCCTGCCAACGCCTTGCGTGATGCTTCACCCATAGGGTGACTCCCTTCGTGCGAAGAAATGCGCCGCCCATCCACTCCCAACAAGGCTATAATGGAGCAGACCACTGCTTCAACTGCCGTTTATAGGATCAACTGTCTGTACCAGCGGCGGCCCCAAGAATCGCAGCGGGAGGACAGCGCCGAACGCTGGTGCGCTTTTGCGTGGGATGCGGTTACCTCTGCGACGAGATCCAACCTGACAACGGACAGACGCAATGGATTGAAGCCCGCCATTACCTCAAGAGGTATGGCCTCACCTGGAATGAACTCGACCGACATGACGATATCTGTCCGGACTGTGCCCGCGTGCAGGCCTGCGGGACGCGCCGAGTTTCCTCAACAACTGCTGCTGTTGCGGCGGTCCGTTAGGACGCCCTCAGTAAGCGAGACGACAACCTCAGGGCAAACGGATCTGTAAAGAACTTTTTGGACGTTCCAGTAGACGGCAAAATGGTTTAGGAGGCCGCACACAACTCCGCCCCCTGATCGCGTAGGCTGCCTTCTGTGTCGTGCTCCTGCCTCAGGCGCGCTGCACAACTTCCTTTTCACACGAAGCCCGGATGGCGACCTCGACACGACCAGGGTCGAACGCCCCGCCGGTCACCTGGACACCGCCCACGACCTGGTCTATCCCAACTTTCCAACACTCTAAAAGAGTGGCAGATGTCGATGGGCCGGCTAGGACCACCACTTTCCCTCTATAGCCTTCTCTCCGTGCCTCCCGGAGGATCTCCGTCGCGCTAGGATCCACCGCGTACAGATCCACTACGAGAACGTGCGGTGCTTCCTGCTTCAGGCTCGACAAGACGTGTTGTCGAGCCAAGGGCACAGACAACTCATATCCCTTATCACGTAGACATTCCGTCAGCCGAGCCTGTCGCTCGGCATCATGGGTCACGATCATCACATGCATGGCTCACCTCCGATTATCCTCTCTGTCCGCTACCCCACAACGTACCGTGGTTCTTGCGCCATTTCTGCATCCATCAGACCGCATCGACCCCGTAACGGTTATGTGAGCAAGATACTGACCAGAAGCTTCCTCTGAGGCAGTCGCGAAAAAGCAGCCTCGATTCCCACTTGATCCGACTCAATCGAATGCACAAGGGGTAAATCGCGCCAATTCACGGAGAAGAAGTAGAGGAATTTTGCCACGGTCTAACCATAGTTCCACGAGGATCCATGATTCACGCCCTGGCCATCGACCTTCACACCGCTACTACCCGGCTCTCGTAGACGTTTGCCGCAGAAGCGATCATGAACTGGGTGGAAAGAAGATCTTTCTCATATGAGGCATGCCCCGTAGGATAGGGCATGCCTTGGCGGGTAGGGACTCAGGAGCTCGTGTGCTTTTTCAGTATCGGAGATTCTGTAATCATCGTATTGTCCGGTGCCATTTCGGCCGCCTTCTTGAACGCGGCGGTCGCCTCGTCGTGCTTGTCCTGCTTGCTCAACGCCAAGCCGAGATTAAATTGTGCTTCCGCGAGTTTCGGATCGGCTTCAAGGGCTTTACGGAAATAGCCTTCGGCTACATCCCAGTGACCTTGCTGAGCGTGTGCCACACCTTCCATATTCTCAGCACGGCCGGCCGAGTCTTCAGGCGCCTTCAGGGTTGCTGCAGTTTCGGTCGCGGATATCTCCGTCTTAGCCTCTCCGGCTGGCGCGGTCTCAACCTTAGGTGCAGGCGTCTCCTGCTTTGCCTCCATCTGCGGTTGCTTTTGCTCACAACCGGCCAGCCCCATCATCGCGGCTAGGCCGATACAGGCCACACCAATAATCGCTACTCCCCTAACGTTCACGTTCTTGTCGTTCATCTGTTCTCCTCCGTATGTGCCCCGAAAGGCATTGTGTGCTCACCATTGCTTGTCTGTATCCGAGTTCATGGTGACCGGCAGTGGTTACTTTGGCTCAGGAATCACCTCCGTGGCTTCTTTTACTGGAGGCTCGATCTTGATGACCGGACCTTCGACCTTGGGCAACATGCCCGCGCCCGGCTTCTCCAAGATGCGCTCGTCCTGCCGATTGATGGACAGGCTCTGTTTGACATGATCAACATCCGTGACTGCCGCCTTGTGTAATGCTTGGTCCCCGACTGCGTTGCGCTGCCCGGGGTCGTTCGCGAGAGACTGGCCATGCACGGGGTCAACGGCCTTGTCCATTGGATAGCCGGCATGGTTCGGCAACATCGATGGATTGGCGAATGCGAACGAGACCCCGAATAGAATGGCGGCAACGACCGAACAGACACCCAATGAGTTGTTCATGACGCCACCTCTCATGGAGTGAAGATTGAGAGATACCTTCCTTCGAGTGCCGCACGTTCGCGGATGCGCCTCTTGAGCTGACCGCACCGGAATCGAGATCGTCTGCTGTATCCTGATAACTCACCCTACCTTGATGTTGGATGCCTAACGAACTAGGGAAGAGCCTAGTTTTGTTGTCCATCGATACCAGGAGCCACTCGCTTCCACCGCAACGCGATGTCATGAACTGTCGTCACAGAACATTCCGGTGACCATCGACGCTTGGAAACGCGCGAGTACTCCTCCTTTTGGCCGGACCTTCAGATGCGCACTCCCTCCACACTTTATTGTGGGAACTCATGCAGAAGATTGCGTGTCACCCCCACAGACCGCGGTTGAAGATTCTCCAGGTAGATGTTTGCGGTCGAGAAAGAGACGAGGCCAGCATGAAACATTCCGACGTGACCGGAAGAACCAGTGGGATGCAGGTGGACATCTGCAGACGCTGTCGAGGATTGATGGTTCCGTGCTTCACAGATTCGTTGTTCTTGGAAATAGCTGAGGCCACACGGTCTCCGTCTTGGCATTGCGTGAATTGTGGCGAGTGGCTCGATGAGACGATCGCAACCAACCGCCAGCGGATGCATCATGCCGGCTCTATCGCAACAGAGTCCGCATCGGCGTCTCGCCACCGATGATGGAGGCGATCATCGTCCGCCGACGGAGCAGAGGGATTGAGGCCATCATCCTCGGCACCCTTCAAAAGGAGATTTTCAGTATGGCTCGACGACAGAAGGTGGCCAGCTGGGCTGCGATCTCCAAGATTGATTTGACGCCGAACGAGAGATTCTGAGCCGGGCGCCCCCATACAAGCAATATACGAGATAGCTGGAATCTACCCTCTCATCCATTACTTCAGATTTGTCGGGCCCGTGGACTGCGCACCACCTGCGATCACGCCATCCCAAATCTCCTTGCAATTCCTTGCCGAAAACTAACGAACTCCCCGTCTAGCGTAAGACCTCCATTTCATGCCATACTGAGTGGTCACTATTTTGAGGGCTTTCACGGAACGCCTCAACATCGTACGGAGAACCGGATCCACCTTCAGCTCAGAATGGAGAACTCTCATGGAAGTCTTGGCAATTATTCTGTCACTCATAGCCGTCGCGATG
>JAOUMR010000167.1 GCA_029881435.1 Nitrospira sp. | reverse complement strand
CAGTTTTCAAAGAACAGTCGCGCTCTTCACGCGAGCCGCGCACTATACAACGTGCGCCCTTGCGTGTCAAGGGACCCGCTCAAAATAAATCCGGGTAGTTTCCCTTTGGCACCGCACCGTGACTCGCCGTCCGGCGCGGTCATCAGGCAGGAACACAGTACCAACTAACGAGACGCAAGATAACAAGCTCTTTCCCAAGAGTCAAGAGCGCGGACCGTGTATAATCAACTTCCATGAAATATTTTCAAAATAAGTTCCCCATTCATCGTCGCGCTCTGCTCAAGGCACTAGGCCTTAGCACGTTAGTCGGAAGCGTTGGTGGCTGCGATGCCTTTGGCGGAGTATTCGGCCGCATGTTTGCAGTCCCACCTCGCGACACGACGTACTTTACACCCAATGCAAAATTCTACGTGGTGAATTATGCCGATGGGGCCGTTTCCGCCTCGCGCGATCTGAATATCGAGCAATGGAAAGTCCATATCAAGGGCTCAGTGAAAACCCCGATGTCACTTGGTTGGCGCGATATTTTGAACCGTGATTCCTATGATCAAATCTCCACCTTGATGTGCATCGATACGCTGCCTGGTGGCGATAGCATGGGAACGGCGACGTGGCGCGGAATCTCGCTCAAGCAACTGCTCCTCGACTGCGGCGCTGATACTGAGATGGCGCGCGACGTAGTCTTTCGTGGCATCGACGGCTACGACGACAGCATTCCATTCACGCGAGCGATGCAGGATGATGTGATGCTGGCCTTTCTGATGAACGGCGAGAAGCTCCCCAGAGAACACGGGTTCCCACTTCGTTTGCTCGTACCGGGACTCTACGGCATCAAGAACGTGAAGTGGATCGTCGAGATTGAAGTTTATCCCGGCGACTACAAAGGGTACTGGCAACGGAAGGGCTGGACCGATGACGGGACCATCAAGATTTTTTCACGCATCGACTCACCTGGCCATTATCAAACTTTACGCGGACCAGAGCACACCTTCCGCGGCATCGCCTTCGGCGGACCGAACAGTATCGACAAAGTGGAGCTGAGCTTGGATGCAGGCCGCACCTGGAACAACTGCCGAATCGAGCCGCCCATGTCGCCCTATTCATGGGTGATCTGGACCTACACGTGGCGACCGCCATACCCAGGGAAATTTCAAACCGTCGTCCGCGCTACCGACACGAAGGGCCAACTCCAAATCGCTGAAATCATCAGGCCTCAGCCGGCAGGAGCGAGTGGGTATCACACGATCATTTCGGAAGTAGCAGAGCTTTGAGACAGGCGGCTAGCGTGGCTCTCAATCGTGTCTCTACCACAGCACAGCTGATGTCGCGTCTCGATGGACAAAGTCGGTGATCCGAACCCTGTTTACTTCTGGAAAAACGAGTCCCGTGTGATTTGATCTTTGCGCATTTCGTATTCCTTTTGATCGATCTTCCCGGCCTTTAAGTCTTCCTCTACCCGATCTTTCTGACGCTTCAGATGGTACTCATAGCTCCCACCTGCCGCCCCGGCACCGAGAACCCCGCCGAGCAGGCCGCTCCCCACCGCACCTGAGCAGCCAGTGAGCAACACCAGGCACGCCATGGCTAATACGAGATTCCTCACAACACACCCCCTTTGGATTGGCTAGGATTGACAAGCCCAGTTGACACTCTCATTGGACTACAAACATCTTCCCAGGTAATAGTCCCACACGTCGTCAAGAGATTATTTTTCGCACGGAACACGTAATATGGAGTAGGCCGAGGTGAAAGAACTGCAGATCAGGTCTATTCCTGTACTGGCTACACAACCCCTCTAACGCCTAAAAAACCTACAACAGGACGCCAGTCGCACCGCATCCCTCGACCGCGGTGAAATACATCGTCAAGAGACGTCGAGAACAAGGGTTCAGAAGGACAGCGCTGCGAGCCAGGAGACAGAACGTATTGCGCACAAGAAGGACTCAGAACTGGCGTTGACCGTGTATCAGCCTAGCTCAGAAATAAACCCGTATTTTCAACCTAACTCAATCACACTGTACCGAATTCTGGGGCACGACCCATGAGTTTTCGCTCGCAAATCAGCGCCTGGCTGACTGCATCTTGCGCGGACGGCCCACTGGCAGCTTTCCTTTTCGCTTCTTGAAGCGCTTACCTTTCTCCAACTTCATGAGTGCCGATTGGATCGCAGACTCGACGACACCGGTGAGCGTCAACTTAGGACTCCAGTACACGACCGTTCGCAGCCGCTCCACCATATCCGCTGAGAGAGAGAGCGTGACCCTCTCCTTACGTTTCACACCTTGCCGATTGTCTTTCATGCGAGCATCTCCTTCACAACGTGACCGGCCTCGACTACTCCAGCATATGCTTGCATATCATGCTCTATTCCACGCATGCAAGAGGGCATTCCGACATCTGCACAAATTAACCGTGCGAAACGGATGTAATTACCGTGATGGGTCTTCTGCAGTTTACTGATAGAAATCAACGGCCTAGAAAACGAGTTGCCGCGACATAGGCAGGACTGTCCAAGGATGAAACAGTTCATGCGGCTCGATTACATCTATTCGAAAGACACACATGATTACTCAATGCCTCTGAACACATCAGAATCCGATGCCCAACCCACCACGACCGCCGAATCCTGAGCCTCCAAAGAGTCCGATCGAAAATCCTGGCCGTGGGCGAACATAATCCTGAGATTGTTCTTGCCACGTATACAGATGCTTAATGATCACGACTGGATACCGATACTCAACCTCGTCGAGGTAATCAGTCTTGGCTCCGGAGACTTCCCCAAC
This sequence comes from Nitrospira sp., assembly GCA_029881435.1. Classification (GTDB taxonomy): domain Bacteria; phylum Nitrospirota; class Nitrospiria; order Nitrospirales; family Nitrospiraceae; genus Nitrospira_D. The sequence continues at coordinate 2,270 of JAOUMR010000167.1, read as the reverse complement.
AATGGTCATCTTGGTGCCCTCAGCAATAGTCGCGGGGTCAAGAAACTCCTGCTGGAGCGCAAAAAAACGTCCTTGCGATCGTTGGCGATTCAACATCGGCCTTTCGTCCTTATCGAGCGGCAACTGCAGCAGCTCGATCTGCGTTCCATCTTTCAGTCGCTTAGTCTTCAGCACCTCCCCACCAAGTATCAGGACCCGCCCTTGGTACGATTCAGGCGCCGCGACGATCTGCTCAAACGTTATCGTTCTATCGACCAAGGGCTCCAGCTCATCGGGAACCACTCGCTGAGCAGCACAGCCTGCGATCAACACCACGGCCAGCAGCCAGGACACGTTGCAAGGGAGGACACGCATGTGCACACTATAACGCTATCGCGGCACCGTTACTAGGCATCAATGATCGCTGAGAATGACAACTAGGTCTTTCCCCTCTGCACCAACATCAGTTATGATGGGAACCTTAGGTCTTTGCACGAGTTCCTTCGATCATTTGCCCTGTGCGATTGGAAGAGGTGATTATGTTGAGAATCGTTCTGGCCGTCATGCTGCTATGGATCCCGCTTAGCCTCTCCTCCTGCGACAAAGCCTACATCGCAACGATGGAAAAGATGGGCTACGCCAAACGCGACATTCTGAGCAGCCGCGTAAAATCCGCGCGCGATGCGCAGGAAGATGCCAAGCAAGAGATTCAAACCACCTTGGAACAATTTGGAAAGGTGGTCTCCTACGAAGGAGGCGACCTAGAAGATACGTACAAAAAACTGAATGGTGAACTGGAGACGAGCGAAGACAGCGCGGAGGCCGTCAAGAAGCGGATCCAAGATGTCGAAAGCGTCGCCGACGCACTCTTCTCGGAATGGGAACAAGAACTCGGCCAGTACTCCAGCGCCGACCTGCGACGGAAGAGCCAAGCAAAACTCACCCAAACCAAAAGCCGCTACAAGGAAATGCTCGGGGCGATGAAGCGCGCTGAACAGCGAATCGAACCGGTCCTCAAGCCATTGCGCGACCAAGTGCTCTACCTCAAACATAACCTGAATGCCCGAGCGCTGGCCGCCATTAAGGGCGAACTGGTCAAAGTCGATGCGCAGGTCGATCAGTTGGTCAAGGATATGAACCGTTCCATTGCCGAAGCCGACAAGTTCATTCAGTCGATGGAAAAAGAATCGGACTAAATTTCAGACGTGAGAGAGGACGGTTATGCGTATCGAAGGCCAGCGGGGAAGCGACAACGTTGAGGATCGCCGCGGTATGGGCCCCGCTCGCATCGGAGGCAGAGGCGGCCTCGGCATCGGGACGATCGTGCTCGTGTTGGCCGTCAGCTATTTCACCGGGACCAATCCCCTCACCGTCTTTAACATGATCACCGGGGTCCAGAGCGTGACCGAGACCATATCACCGTCGGCCCCATCGGAGTCCGGACCCGTTGGCGCGCCAAGCGACCAACTTGGCAAATTTGCCTCGGTCGTCCTGGCTGATACCGAAACCACCTGGCGCACGCTCCTCGGTCCTCGTTACGAGGACCCACGCATGGTGCTGTTCAGCGGCGCCGTCCAATCCGCTTGCGGCACGACCTCGTCGGCCGTTGGCCCCTTCTATTGCCCCAACGATAACCGGGTCTATCTGGATCTTGCATTTTTCGAGGAAATGGCGCATCGTTTGGGGGCAGCGGGCGACTTTGCTCAAGCCTATGTGATCGCACATGAAGTCGGCCATCACGTACAAAACCTCCTCGGTATCGCAGAGAAAGTACACCGGCTCCGGCGTCAGGCCTCCGAAGCGGAAGGGAACGCCCTTTCGGTCCGGATGGAGCTCCAGGCCGATTGTTATGCTGGTGTGTGGGGATACCACGCCAAGCATGAACGCAACTTGATCGAACCGGGAGACTTTGAGGAAGGGCTACGGGCAGCAGCGGCTATCGGAGATGATCGGCTGCAAAAAATGTCCCGTGGCCATGTGCAACCGGAAAGCTGGACGCACGGCTCATCGGAACAACGTATGACGTGGCTCAAGCGTGGACTTGAGTCCGGCGATCCTTCGGTCTGCAACACATTTGAGGAGAACCGATTATGAGCGCCATACAAACCTCAGCTCACAGCGGGTTCTTTGGGAAAACCTTCGGCACCATTCTCACCAGTCCTCCGTGGACAGCCAAACCATTTCTGGCCGCCGGCGCCACAACGGTCGCCGGCTTCGGTGCATGGCTGAACGACATGATGTCCCCGGCACTCGCTCGTGGAGGAGCCAGCTTCCTTGGCGGGTTCCTCATC
>JAOUMR010000166.1 GCA_029881435.1 Nitrospira sp. | reverse complement strand
CCAAATGATCCTGATCTCCATGGTTGGGTACGGCCTCTTCGTGTATCTGTTTCTAAAGTTCAAGAACACGCAGCCCGCCGTTCCCTATTTTGTCCTGATCGCAGCAGGAACGATCCTCGCACAGTTCGTCACGGTGCCCATGTTGTCTATGGAAGATACGGATCTCAAACTTGCGCTGCCGATCCCGCACTTCGACAATGCATTGATGATAGTCTATATGGTGGGATTTGCGGTGATGCTGGCGGTGATTGATATCATCGAACAGGTGATGAGCAACGCTGCGATTGAAAAGATCGACCCGCTCAAGCGCAAGTGCAACAGCAACAACAGCCTGCTGGCGATCTGGATCGCCAATATGGGGGCGAGTTTCTTCGGCGGCATGACCAATCTCGACGGTCTGGCTAAAAGCACCACCAATCGCTTAGCTGGGGCCTATACTAAATTTTCCGTCCTCATCATCGGGTGTGTGGTGACCTTCTTTACCTTCAACACGCAGGCGCTGGTCTATCTCCCGAAGTTTGCGTTGGCGATCATCATGATCTTTTCTGGCTGGAAGATGATCGAGGGCCTCATCCATGTGACACATCATGGTCCCTATGCCATGATCCTGGCTATTTTGTGCGGCGTGCTGGTCTTCAAAGTAGGAATTTTCGAAGGATTGCTGATTGCCCTGGCCGTGCACGGGGGTGTGCATTACATGATGTATGCGAATCTCGATAAAATGCCTGGAAGGGATATTGTCAAGAGGTACATTGATGACCTCAAAAAAAGTGACAGCGGCGATATCACCTAACCAACTCGGCTCATACTGGTCACGCGGTATCGTCTTGAGGAAACGGCGATAGATATCCGTGTCCATCAGGAACACATCACACTCGTAAGAAGGCGTATCGTTATGTTCGGGAAAATTATGGTGGCAATTGATGGCAGCGAGATTTCCATGAAGGCGTTGATGGAAGCGAAGCGCATAGCTGTGTCCCATCATGCGACGTTGCGCATCGTCTATGCCACCCCCGATTCAGACGATACCGATCAGGAAGCCGGTCTCAGGGTGTTAGCACAGGCCAAGTCTGCTGTCGGTGACGGCGTAGACACAGAAGCCCGTGTCTTACACGCTGATGCCATCTATGGCCTGAATGGAATCGCGGAAAGCATCGCGAACGCCGCGAACGAATGGGGTGCCGATCTTGTGGTGGTAGGAAGCTCGCATCGGCAAGGGCTGGAACGATGGGTGATCGGTTCCGTCGCGGAACAGTTGATCGCCAAGATTGATGCATCCGTTCTCGTGGTTCGTCCATCTTAATCAGTCGAGTGGCAGGAACTGACACCAGTATGGATTAAGTGGGCAGTGAGCAGACGTGTCTCGCCCATTCATACTTGTCCTGTGAGCGTCCTCTGGTAATCAGCAACGAGATGACCGGTAAAGAAACCTTCCCCTCTCCACATTTCCAGACATCATTCCTGTCGGACCAAGCCGTTGTGAACTGAGCATTGGCGCACAACTCGACGTGCAGTTCGTGTGGCGGTGCACAAGAAGTTCCTTGCCTAGCACAACATCGACGCATAGCAAACTTCCAATCGTGAAGATTCGCGAATTTGCTAAGTAATTGTGATGCCGATTCACAGCATGGTTTTCACACAACCTGGAACTGGTTTTGCACATGTAGTCAGCTTAAGGGAACGGATGGTCCGATCGCCCTTGCTGCTTAAGGGAGGTTTCCATGGGCACACAGCATGTCGTGACGATGTTACCGGGAGAGGGTACTGGTCCGGAAATTTGCGAAGCGGTCCGACTGGTCATCGATGCCAGCGGCGTCAACATCAAATGGGAGTACGAAGACATTGGGCTCGACTGTTTGGAGAAATATGGCACTCTCCTGCCGGATAAGACAGTGCAGAACATCGCCAAGAACAAAGTAGCGCTGAAAGGTCCGACGACAACCCCGATCGGCACCGGACACAAGAGCGCGAACGTGACACTCCGAAAAGTATTCGACCTCTATGCAAACGTGCGACCGGCCAAGCTCATTCCGGTGCTCAAGCGGCCCTGGGACAAGATCGACATCATTAACTTTCGGGAGAACACTGAAGACAGCTACGCCGCCATCGAGCACATGGTGTCCGATGAGGTCGCGCAATGTTTGAAAGTCATTACCTGGCCCGGCTCCTATCGGATTGCCGACTTTGCGTTTAAGTGGGCCAAAGAGCAGGGACGCAAGAAGGTCTTCTGCGTCCACAAAGCCAACATCATGAAGATGACCGACGGCCTCTTTCTCGATGCCTTCAGAGAGGTGGCCAAGAAATATCCCGACATCGAGTCCGGCGACATCATTGTCGATAATTGCTGCATGCAGCTCGTGAGAAATCCGGCACAGTTCGATTGCTTGGTGCTGCCGAATCTGTACGGCGACATTCTGACGGATCTCTGCGCCGGACTGGTGGGTGGCCTCGGCTTCGCGCCCGGTGCTAACGTGGGCGACGGCTGCGCGATCTTCGAAGCGGTCCACGGTTCTGCGCCGAAGTATGCCGGCATGAAGAAGGTCAATCCCTCAGCCGTGCTGGTCTCCGGCGTCATGATGCTGCGATGGTTGAAGGAGGAAGCGGCAGCCGATCGGATTACAAAGGCGATGTTCGCGGTCCTCGATGAACGAAAGCATGTAACCTACGACGTCGGTGGAACGGCGACCACAGACGAATATGCGCAAGCCATCGTGGATAAAATGCACGCGAAGGCCTGAGTTCCAGATTACTGGCACAATGGAAAAGGAGAACAGCAATGCCGACATTCACTGAAACAGCGAAAGCGACAAAAAAGAAACGCGAGATCAAATTGGTCGGAATCGATATGTACATCATCACCGAGAAGGGGATTCCGAAGTTCGACGATATCGGGCCGTTCAAATGTGAATTTATTTCGAACCGGGGCACCAAGGTGTGGCCCGGCTTCGTGAGCCCCGATCTCCTACAGGTCAATTGGTACCGATGCCGATTCATGGCGACCAAAGAGGTGCAAGATGCCGAGGTCAATGCCTTTCTGGATGCCTTGACCAAGAAGGGCTGGTGGTGGTCTGCCGCTCAGAAGCTCTGGAACTACGATGGAGAAGCGGGATTCAGCAAGGCCTACTGACGATTGAGCACAGACGGTGGGCGCTTGGGCGTCCACCGTCCTCCTGAGCCTGGGCCGAGGAATAGAGGTGCGTAACGGCAGCACAACCGGCTCTCAGCCTTGGCCGAGCAACGTGGGGCGTTCATTCGAGATCGACTCAGCGCCACACTGGAAGATCTAATCACGGGCAAGAAAATTCTTTCGTAGCAGCTCGGTGGGGGGAACTCGTGATCGGCGCCAGCGTCAACAAGGCAGAGGTCGAATATGCCGTGATGCTGGCTGTCTTGGACTTTCAGACGGAGTTCATGAAGTCCAACTATTCGCGTGTCCAGGTTCAGGTACTTGACGAACTCATCGAGGTAACCCTGACCCGGAGCGCTCCGATTCCTGCCGAGGAGGAACTTGCGAAATCTCCCGGAGGACGAACTCCTCTTCGGCAATTTCATCAGGCGATGTTCGATTCTTGCCGGGAGCTACTGCGGGTAAAGATTGAGCGCGCTATCGGGGCTAAGATTGAAAGCATCATCAGTGCCCTTGATCTCACGGCGGGAAAAAGCACGCTCCGCATCAGGCTGCACGAACCTCTTGTAGCCTCCAGTTCGTGTCAATGAGTCGGTTAACTATGATCTCTGGCTTTCCTCACCTCTGCCCTGTTGACGGCAATTCTATTTCTTACGCGGGGCGCTGCATTAGGCTTCGTGGGGCTTAAAGCAATAGGAATGCCTTACCCCCAAAGCTATGGTCACACAACCGGTTGTTGAGCCCACTCGCACGGCTAAACGAATGAGGCACGCGACTTGCGGTTCACCACGGTGGGCGATGCCATCATTATGGCGGCACACACCCGTCATTCAGGGGACATACCACATTCGTTCGATAGAGGAACTCCATGCTTGAGCAATTTGTCGATAACTTCTTACATAATCTCTTCAAGCCCTTACTGCTTTTCTTCTATCTTGGTTTCCTGGTACCGCTACTCAAGGTCCCCTTTGAGTTCCCTTACGCGATTTATAAAGGTCTCATCATATACCTTCTAATCTCTATCGGATGGCACGGCGGAGAGGAACTGGCATCACTTTCCGCGGCGGATCTTGGGCGCGCCAGCGGGTTCATGGTTATTGGGTTTTGCACCAACTTGCTCATCGGGATCACCGCATATTATGTGCTCCGCTTCACGAATATTCGTCAGATCGATGCGGCGGCAGTGGCCGGGTACTACGGCTCTGACTCAGCCGGAACGTTTGTCACCTGTCTGGGCGTCCTGACCGCCTCCAATATCGCCTTTGCCGCCTATATGCCGGTCATGCTCGCGGTCATGGAAATCCCAGGCTGCCTGGTCGCCCTTGCGCTCGTTGCGCGCATGCGCGCAACCCGCCTAATGGATGCGTTGGGCAATATGCCAGGTGAGCCCGGATACGATCCGCACGCAACCCGTCTCCCTGACAGGAGCGAGCAAATCGACGAACTCGATGCACTTGATGAGGACAAAGGCCACTCCGACTATGCACCTGATCACCGGCAGACGGAGACGCCGGCGCAGGTCAAAGACCGCGCCAATGCCCCTGGTATCCTAAGCAAAAGTGTGCTCCATGAAGTCTTCCTGAATTCCGGTCTGTACTTGCTGTTTGGCGGGATTCTGATCGGATTCATTTCCGGGGTGCAAGGGGCGAAGGTAACGGCTGCCAACGATGTCTTCTTCGTTCAATTGTTCCCGGCGATTCTCTGTCTCTTTCTCATCGAGATGGGCATGACGGCCTGCAAGCGCCTCCAAGATCTTCGGACCGCGGGATGGAAGTTCATCCTATTTGGATTTTGGGCTCCGAATGTCTTTGCCACATTCGGCATGCTAGGAGCCTGTCCGATATTGATCGCCCCCCTCTTGCAGAGAATCTCCAGATGGGCTATCAGCTGTTCTACCCGACCCATGCCATGGAGGCCCCTTGATGCT
>JAOUMR010000165.1 GCA_029881435.1 Nitrospira sp. | reverse complement strand
ACACGTGCACGGTTCACTCTCGGTGTCGGCGGTTTGGTCGCCGGTTTGCTTTTCGTCGACTTCCTGGCTGGTTCCATTCCAACTGCCCAAGGCGCGGACGACCACTATGCGGACGACCACTATAGTGGCAAGCAAGGTCAAATACTCGTGGTCAAAGTTCCAGTCGATGGTGAAGGCACTCGCGTAGAGGGAACGTTTCTAGGCCGCTCCATCAGTTTCTTTCCCGACACGCGACCTGATGAGCCGAAAGGGTTTGTTGGCTTGCTTGGGATCGACTTGCAAGATGAACCTGGAACCCATGAGCTGACCGTCAAAATACAGGCTGAGGAGCAAAGCCAGACGTTCACGTACCGTGTCCAAGTTCTCAAAGAGAACTTTCACGTTGAGCGCCTCACACTGCCAAAAAACAAAGTCGATCTTGACAGAAAAAGTTTGGCTCGATGGAAAGTAGAGCAGGCACAGGTGAAGAAAGTGTTGGCCAACGTTTCCGACACAAAATTCTGGCAGACGGGTTTCGTCGAGCCTGTCGCAGGTAAACGAACTGGGATCTTTGGCAGTGTGAGGATTATGAACGGTCAGGCGCGCAATCCCCATAATGGTGAAGATATCGGTGCTCCGCTTGGAACCGAGGTCGTTGCGACGAATGACGGCATCGTACGGCTGACCGTCGATCATATTTTCTCTGGGAAGGGTCTATTTTTGGACCACGGGCTAGGTCTGTACTCGATGTATTTCCATCTATCCGAGGTGCTGGTCAAGGACGGCGATGTGGTGAAAGCTGGTGAGATCGTCGGTAAAGTGGGAGCCACCGGGCGAGCGACCGGCCCTCATCTCCATTGGGGTGTGAAACTCAACGGCGCGCGCGTGAATCCCTATGCCTTATTGGACCTGCCGTTCACGGGGAGTGTGCAATCGGCAGCTCCGGTTCCTGTCACCGGTCCAGGGTCCGGTGTCGGGTCACCGGAGCCATGATTCCGACCGCCTTTCGTCTCTTGGTTTCCATATGATTTCAGTTTGATCTCATCCTGCCGGAGGCATACCCTTTGTCTTACCTGTGGGCATGAGGCGTCAGGCATGAGAATCTTCCTGTTTACCCTCTCCATTGTCTCCCTCCTGCTCGCCGCTCATTAATTCGCGCTTTCTGACCAAACGGGGCAGTTCAAGGGAGCACTCTTCTTTCTCCTCATCAGCATCCAGTTGCTGATTGCCGCGGCTCTCATGCATGCGCATCAGGAAGAATGGACTCGAAGGTCAGTGACGTCATCCGGTAAGGGAGCCCATAAGGAAACTGCTCAAAATGGAGTGAGCGCCTCGCAAGAACAAGAAACGAAATCCCGATGATAATATGCTGGAGATTGGCTGAAGATGGCACATGAGATTCCAGATACACGTCTGAGGATGATCGACCTACTCCGGTTGCTCTCTTCGGAGCAGGAGCAGTTGAATTATGAGACCGATGTTACTATCGCGAATGTTCCGGCAGAGTTTTTGTGCATGTCGTTTGATGACCAGTATCATTCCGATGATTCTTTCTTCCGTTCTTCTTTCACCGCTGATGAATTGGAGGCGTTGGCGGAGTTTCACCGATATTGCGACAAGCACAGTAGGGTGTTGCCCGAGGCTCGCGGCACGGTCCAGACTTGGTTGGCGTTCCCGGATTGGCGTGGGATTATGTTTGAGGCGAAGAAGATTTTGGATGGAATTGCGCCGGACCCTAGATAGGAGGCCATCGGTAAGTCTTGTGCCTCCTCCCTATTCCGGCGAGATGCCCAATCCTCCGAGCAGCGGCATCAGGCTTTCTTCGCCAGGCCCTTTGCCCTCTTTTGATGCCTGGCTGATGTCAGACAATAACGACCCTGCTTCAGGGCTCAATTGCTTCAGCCGTTCTCCCAGTTGACCAGACATCAGGTTTCGTTTGACTTCGTCGTCGGTGATTTTCCCATCTTTGATACCCTGCTGGAGGATTTGTGCTAAAGATTGAACCTTCGCGAGCATATCCGGAGGCATACTATTGAGGATTCTTTCCGCTTTTTGCTGTCCCCCTCCAAGTTGCGCATAGGATGGAATGGCTAATGATAATGAAATCAAACAGATAGCGATCAGGATTGTTCCTCTCACCCTCATAACAGCCTCCTCTTCATTCACCTCACGAGCCGAGCTCCGATCCTCTTGGTCGCTGCAGGATGCCTGCCAGCTTTCCTCAGAATGGGCAAGGAGATGCTCGAGGGCATACGGAAGATCAAGTACGCCGAGACATTAGCCGATACAGTCTCATACCCATTTGAGAACACGGGAAATTTCTCTGGCGACCTGTTGGACGCTTGGTACTGTGGATCATCTGAATCTGGTGATGGAGGGGAGTGCCGATGCCTGAAGGATGGCAATTTCCGGACGTGACGATCTATCTAGTGGGCATTCTTGGCCTTCTGGTTGTGTGGCAATACTACCAGATGCAGATCATGGCCGGCCGTATACTGGCCGTCGATATCTTCGATCGTTCCGGCATTCGAATGTATCTCTATGTGACGCCTGATGATGACCACATCTGTGAGGTGTGTGCAGCGTCGAATGGGCGAGTATATTTGCCGTCTCAGGTGGCGAAGAAAAATTTTTCACCCCTCGATGGGAGATGCCAACGACCAACTCCCTGTATCGGAGTGCTGATTGGACTCTACGGGGCATGGTTGGAAGCCAGAGGGGTGCTGGAGAATCTTCGTCGGAATATTAAAAACGGAGGTATCCAACTTTCAGCGGAGGAAGTGCGAGCCTTGGTCAACGGGCAATGGGAACGTTGCATCAGCGCGGATACGGATCGGCTGGGGATCCAAATGATTGAGGCGCTCTCCTATGAAAAGATTAATCAGGAGATCGCGATCCAAGGGTATCGCTATGTTGTGGAAGAAGCCAGAGAAGTCCGGCACCTGTTGCTGCTCGTTCCGGCCTATCTTCGGCTCCTACAGCTGCTTCTTCGGGCCGGCGAAGAGGCTGAAGCGCTCGAAACGATTGAACGCTTTGAAATCCGCTTCCCGTCGACGAAGCGAGGTGCACATTTTCCGTCGGAGAAACAGCGGGAGACTGTGAGGACAAAAAAAGCTCAATTGCTGAAAGGCCTGCCGCTGAAAATATCGGCCTAGTGAACATCAGGAGCAGTCTTGTCAGAGTCAGTTTGTCCTGAGCCGGCTGTCTGGATCAGGACCGCCGGTCGCACGACTCACCACGAACGTCTAAGCAGGATGCTGCCCTAGTAATTGGTTTCGAGACTGGTGGGTGTCTTATTGAGGACGGTCGCAGCTGCTTGCGACAGGGAAGCGTCATGGGAATGGTCTGGTGAATAGATTCGAAATTGAACGAGTCTCGTGGGAAGCAGATCCAGAAACTCTTCGAGGGGCTCGGAGGAGACTTGACCAGTACCGGGATCATAGACGTATAAGGGGTTTCCGCGGCGATCTTTCGGGTCAGGTCGTGGATCCAGGAGAGCCATGTCTACCCGGAATGGGAGTCGTTTTAGGCCTGCCGGCAATTCTTTCATAATCTGCTGTTCGAAGTGGCGATGGCTGGGAAACGCCATTCCGCGCTCCTGCCCTTTTTCTTTCAGGGTCGTACTGTAGGCCATCTTCCATTTGACGTTGCGATCCAAGATTCTCGACCATTCCTGTCCCAACTGTCGGCGGGTTTTCTGGCGGGAGTGTCTCCAGTCACGAACCTCCTCCATGAGCGACCAATCAGTCAGCGTGCGATAGCCCTCCATCTTCTTGCGTGGGTCGTGTGGGCACAGCAATGTCATCGTCTGGCCGAAAATATCACGCAGATGGATATCGATGGCCCTCGTCGTACGGTGATAATACACGTTGGAGTAGAGGTACATTCTCGTGTTCAAAAACATTTGGAGCGCCGGAAGCCCTGTTTTGTGAATAGTGAATCCCTTGTCGGTCACGATCGTATAATGAATTAACCGTGTTAGATCGACCGGGCCCACAGCGACGCCGCACATGTAGGAATCCCGCAAGACGTAGTCCAGATTGTCTCCGGTATAGCTTCCGGAGATCACCGGCTGGAGCATGTTCAGCCATCGCGGTAACTGGGAATTATCTTTCCCTTTTTCTTTGAGAATGAGATGAGCGATCTGATCGGGATTGAGCTCTTCTCCCTTCGCGAAGGGCCCTGAAGGGCTTCGGCGGATTTTCCTGATCACCGGAGCCAAGTGCTCTCGGATGATGATCTGCCCCAAGCGTTCGTGAGAGAGGCCCATGGCATGGAGAAAATTGTCGTCGAAGAAATGGCAAAATGGACCGTGCCCAATATCGTGCACCAAGGCCGTTACCCGCAAGAGCTCTTCCACATAATTGGCCGACGGCACCTCTTTGACCACTTTCGTGAGGAAGGGATACAGATGTCGGGCGAATCGTCCTGCCACGTGCATCGTCCCCAAGGAATGGACGAAGCGGGTATGCTCGGCCGACGGATAGACCCAGCGGGCGCTTTGGAGTTGATAAATGTACCGTAACCGCTGGACCCACGGAGAATCGATCAGATCTTTTTCGGTGAGCTCGTGTGGATCAGGAGTCGCGTAAGGAACGGTGAAGGTGACGTACTTGTGAATCGGATCAGCGATCAGTGCCGATCCATCATACGGAGCGTTCGCTCGGTCTGCAGATTCCATAGCCACTTGGCATCTTAGCCCACCGAGTCTGAAGGCGGCAATGGCTTGGCGGTAGGAGCATCTGAGTCACGGCGGTATTTCACCAGGAAAAAATACGTGACAGGATACGCTAACAATGCGCCGAGCACGCTGAGAACGAGTCCTCCCAGCACGAACGGGCCTGCGTATGGAAGAACTTGGTCGTAGATGCCGTTGAAACTCAAGTCGTGCCAATCAAACGTCGGCGTATCGGTACGACCTAACAACAGGGCACCGGTCCAATAGGTCGCGCCTAATATCGGAATGATCGTCCAGGGGTTGTTGACAAACGCCCCAGCCAGTAACGCTAAAAAGTTGAGACCGAACAGCCATGTGCACAGCGCGACCATCGCGGTGTGAAGACCATAGGCCGGTGAAAAGGCGATGA
>JAOUMR010000164.1 GCA_029881435.1 Nitrospira sp. | reverse complement strand
TCGGTCTCAGTGTTCGAGAAAACCCAGCTTTCATGCGCCCTGCAGCTCGATGACCCTCGAACCGAACCGCCAGCAGACGACAACCAATTGATTTTGTTCAACCCTTACCCGGACACCTATGGGTCGTGCGGTTACATCGCTATTACCGCCTCAACGGTGTGCCCTACCGTATTACGTATGTGCCCGACCCGGTCTATTGGACCGAGGTGCCGGAAGATTTGCGCACTCTCAGGAATCAGCGCATCCGTTGGCAGCGCGGCTTATGCGACAGCCTGGCTGGCCACTTTGAGTTATGCTGTCATCGAAAGGGTGGGACCGCTGGCTGGCTCGCCTTTCCATTCATGGTAATCTTTGAATGGTTTGGGACTCTGTTCGAGATGGGCGGCTATTTTCTCCTCCTTGTAGGACTGATGCTAGGGGCGGTGTCATGGCACGTCTGGTTAGTGTGCATGGCCGTCGCTATTGGGTTCGGCATCACGCTCTCATTAAGCGCCCTCCTCATGGAAGAAATGACGTTTCATTTATATCAACGTCCCTCAGATTTCTTGAAATTGGTGGGCGCATCTGTCCTTGAAAACTTTGGGTATCGGCAGCTCAATTCTTGCTGGAAACTGATAGGTCTCGTGCGATGGCTCCGTGGAACAAAAGCGGAGTGGGGCAATATGATTCGATCCGCCGCATGGCAATCCAAGGCTGTCCCTCCTGGCAACAGCTGACCGGCTGGCAGGTCATCCGATAGAGGGCCCCGCTATAGTTTTGTCCGTTTCTAGCCGATAGAGAAGTCGGGATCTTGTCCCTATCTACGCACAATCAGGAGGGGCTGTCATCATGCCCTCGGCTCACGAGCTGGTTCAGTCCTGCACCTCGATCTTCACGTTGCCGGAGATCTATTTCCGTGTGCGAGACGTGGTGGACGACCCCGGTTCGACCATGGATGATCTTGCGAATGCCCTCAAGCTGGATCCGGCCATCTCAGCGAGACTGCTCCGCATCGTCAACAGTCCTCTCTATGGATTCCCCAAACAGGTCGACACCATCACCCGTGCCGTCAACCTCATCGGTATGCAAGCCGTCAACGACCTCGTCACCGTGACCACCATCGGCCGGACCTTTGCTGGGATGCCAGTCCAGCTCATAGACGCCCCCAGGTTCTGGCGCAAAAGCGTGTTCTGTGCCCTGCTCGCCGGGAAGATTGCTAAGTCCTCTGGCATCGACGACAGCGAACGCTTCTTCATCGAAGGCCTGTTACGCGACATCGGCCACTTTGTCCTGTATCAGACCGTCCCACAGCGGGCCCAATCTGCGCTCATCGAAGCAGATTACCTCGATAGCTCACTTGCTGAAGTGGAGCAGTCCAACATCGGGTGCGATTTCGCCGAAGTGGGCGCCGAACTCATCCGCTCATGGGGTATGCCTGTGCAGATTGAACGGGCCGTCCGTTACCAACTGAGTCCAAAGGAGGCCGGTGATTTTGCCCTCCATGCGTCCACTGTTCATCTAGCCGGTGTCGTTGCTGATCATGAAGAACTCGAGCCGAATCGCCGCCATGAGGTCATGCCGTTCGACCCCTTCGCCATTACCACCACGCAGTTTGAGCCACCCAGTCTCTCGGCGCTGCTCATAGAGACCCATGCGCAACTACAAGATACGCTCGCGTTGATCCACCCTCCCACCATGGCGGCATAGCACGTCGGAAGTGCACGCAGAAGATGCTCCACAAAAGACGCCGGCCCAACCATTCTCTTCCGACTTCTTGACCTGAGCCTACCCGATAGGGAGCACTGTATTTTCGTGGAGGGACTATGGTTTTCTGGCAGGAGGTTGGCTAGGAGTCACTCCTCAGAACCGCTATCTGGGATGAGGATACTCTCAATCTTTCTGCTTCACCTGTAGGCGTAAAGGCGACACGCGGTTTCCTACACAGGCTGCGATCGCTTGGCTGCTCCGCATTGAGTAGTGATCCCCTTGTGGGATAAATCGGTCCTCGTGAGGGACATCGTTGAGGCATGGACGTAAATCAAGATATTCAACTTCGGACGAGCGGAGAGCGGTTAGGCTTGGGGTTTCTTTTTCTGGGTTTTTATGGTCGGCCTTGTCGGGAAGATAAAGAATCAACGGGTTGGCATTGTTGGATTCACCTGCTTGAAGAAAGGCGCGGAATAAGGCGGGATTAAGAACTGTAAGTGAATCTCCATTTTGTTGACGCCGCCCAATAGCATATCGTGTCGTATAGAGGCGGAAGAGATAGGAATGGTAAAAATATCGCCATCGTCGGATCTCCCATCGACCAGGAGCGAAGGACCAATCGTAGTCAATATACGGAAGCTCGCTGATCCATTGGGCATCTGCGATCTCTTTCAATGGCGGCAGGGGGACATTGATCGGTGTCGGTTCATCATTCCTCAGTAGGAATCGTGGTTGTGCCCACGGTATTCCAGGAAGCATCCGGGTCAGGCCGTATACGCCCATCGTCCTCCCCGCAGTGTTGCTCGACAAAGCGAATAGCACGACAGTCGGATGCCATGGACGAACATCACGCAGGTATCGCAGGTACATTTGCCCTACGCTATATCCTCCTACTCCAAAGTTGAGGATCTGACACTCCGGCAGGTGTGTCTGAAGGAGATAACCCCAGGTTTCTTCAAACTTCAGCTCTTCGCCAAACGTGTGAGAATCGCCGACAAGAGCGATTCGACAAGCCGTGCGCTCTGTCTTGAATTGGGTATCGGCCTTCGAGGTTCGTATTCCATCAACGCCTGTATAATACAATCCATCAATCGTGCTCAGATTTGGCTGTGTAACCCACCCCAGAGTCTGATCGTACGCGAGGAATGAATCGATCCGGTAATTGTCCACCACGGCCTTCAGACTCTGTGGAAGTAACGGTTTTCCCAATAATATGGTTTCCGTGGGGGCCTCCGTGGCAACCAGTCTCAGAGCGGTCTCTAGAACAGCGACGGCGAGAAACAGCGGGACGGTATTCCAGATGAGTGCGATTCGAAGAGGGCGTTTCCCTGTTTTTCTGAGCCTCATCGCATAACGGACAGCCAAAGCACAGCTACACAAGAGGGCGATCATGGCGATGAGCAATAGTTTTCCGTCAGAATGCCCCAAGAACGACAACCCATCTGGTTTGTCCTCAATGCGATACAGAGTCAGAATGACCAGTACGATGCTAGCTGTCGACATCCAGAGGGATATGATGAAGGTGAGCGGAGACATCATTGGGGCTGGGTGTGGGTGAGAGCAAACAGAATTGCGGTGACCGGATATCGCCAATGACGAAGTGTCTTAGCCATAAGCCAGTTGGTGATCAACAGATTCTCGTGGTCCCCACGAGCCTTTCGAACGAATAGGAACTTCTCTCACCACAGGCTGAGCATCTGGTCCGACGTTTGTTCCCGTGGTTGCTACCCTACGCTAAAATTTGCCTGTGCCAAAGGGAAGACTTGATTTGTCCCTGGATTTGGCATGCTTGAGGCCAAAGTGAACGAGAATGGGTGGCTCCGCCTGGAAGGCGAGGACGTTATCAAGGAAGCGGATATCGTGTATGTCTGGTGTCCATCTAGCCGGTCGTCAAGGATCAAAGGCAATCCCGACCTCTGTGTTGTATCCCTATCCGCTTTGAAGTTCACGAAGCTATGAAGCTATTAGTTCAGCCGTTTGTCTAACCGCCAAATATGTTCCATCGCCGGGCACTTTCCCTTGAGCCCTCCGGGGACGTCCACACGGGCCAGTAGCGTGAGGGCATAGCTGTCACTGTAATGGTGATGGAGCTCATCGGAGGTGACGGAAAACGGAGGCCCTGCCACAATGGTTTGGTCGTACCCATAGCTGATGACGAGTTGGGGCGTCAAGGCTGTGAGGGCCTTGAGGTGGGCAGTGTACTGGACCCGCATGGCCTTCGGTAGTGCAACCAACGCGGCTCGGTCATAGATCGCATCGACGGGACCGAGAATCTCGTGAGACAGGTCAAAAATATCGCCCACGAAGATGTCTATCTTCTCACCGCGAAAGAGCCTGAGCTTTCCAACTGTCGAGATACTTGGTTCAATCCCAAGCTGGGCACACAGCTGTGTCACTGCCAGGTCGCTGAGCCCCGCTCCAGCGACCGCATAGCCGCGAGACAGGAGCCAGCCGAGATCGAGTGACTTGCCGCAGAGCGGCACGAACACTCGACCACCGGGAGGCACGTTCAGGGAAGAGAAGTGGGTAATCAGCAGCGGGTTGACGGCAGGTTCGTGCCAGCCTGTCTGGTTTGTCTGCCATCGGTTGTGCCAAAAGCTTGCATCCATGTGATTCCTTAGTCCGTGGACGGGTATCCTGCCATCAGCCGAAGCGTAGTCGGAACAGCAGCCTCTGCAGGACGCGAATTATAAATCATCTGGCGTGAGGCCGGTGACCTTTGATAGGCGAGCCAACATACGCGGGCCAATTTCCTCCCGGTCGTGAAAGGCGAAGACAACATCGGACCAACCGCTTCGCTGGAGCACTCGATGGGAGCCGGTCGTGCGTTTGATGTGCCAGCCGATGCGGAGAAGCGCGGAGAGTACGCGTGAGGCCTGGGTCGAAGGCCACTGGCTCATGCGGCGATAAAGGAGACGTTCAGCAGGTCGTCTGGCACAGCTTCCTGGTGGTCGAGGCGATCGGCCATGGCGCGGAGCGCGAGAGCCTGGACTGCTGCAAGGGCTGCGGCCTTCGTCTGTCCATAGGCCATCACGCCTGGCAACGCCGGTACCTCACCGATCCACCGGCCGTCCGCTTCCTGTTCCAGTTCGATCTTCAGTTGCGTCATCTTGGCCATGAATAGTCCAGGAGTTGTATGACTGGCACCAGGCTAAGCCTCGACAGCCGGAAAATCAAGCAGCCATTGGATCAGCCGCGCGCCGTAAAAATTAGTCAATGAGCGTACCAGGCCATATACTGTCGATTTGCGCCATGCACGATGCAAGATGCGGCCCAATACTGTTCGGTTAGATCCGTTGCACATATCGTTTCCGTGTCGTGACGGGTAACGGCGGCAGCAGGCGTGGCTCATAGTCCGTGGGCACATGGCGCACGCGGGACCGGTCG
>JAOUMR010000163.1 GCA_029881435.1 Nitrospira sp. | reverse complement strand
GGTCAATCGGCAGATAGCCGATCTCATCAATGATCAACAATCGGGGGATGGTGTAGAGTTTCAGCTTGTCCTCGAGCCGATTCTCCGTCAGCGCTCGGGTGAGTAGGGCGATCCCGGTCCCCCATGACATCCAAGGACTCGCGCCGGATCAATCGGGCAACGAGAGGGTCTTCTCTCGGCCGTCTTTACGGGCAAGGGGGACCACCGATCTCGTACGGCTAGCTAAGGGGCAACACGTGTTTGCCATGCAGTGCAGCATGCACCCCTACATGCAGAACTGGGGTTATGCCGTCGACAATCCCTACTATGGCGTGACGGATGCAGAAGGCGCCTTCACCATCGAGGATCTCCCGCCAGGGACGTATCGCCTCAAGGCCTGGCATCCCATTCTCGGCACGCAAGAACAGGAGCTCACGGTGAGTCCCAATGAGACGATCTCACTGGAGCTGTCATTTGAACCGACTTCTGAGGAGTAACGGCGCATCACTGTGGTGCAGCGGGTACGGGTTTCACTGTGGGAATGAAAGGGTTTACCGCATATGGATATCGACCAGGATGATAGGGTTCGAGCATCGCCTCAACGGCATGAGCTGCTCCTCCGCCGAAAGCAGATCCTTGAAATTGTTCTCTGACCATTATTCCCTTCCCATATCTGTGTCGCAGGCACGATACAAGATCCGGCCCCGGTCCTCCTCTTCTTCGGGGACAAACTCTTCTCTCTTCTTGTCGTGCTCGTCAGAATTAAGTCACATGTTACCAAGAAATGTGATACGCCACTATGGAGAACGGACGAGGAGGAAACTCTCAATGTCTACTGAGACGAACCTGACTCCGAAGGAGAAGCAACACCGCTATCGCAGACGCTTGCGCCGCAAGGGGTTGCGGCCGGTGCAAATTTGGGTGCCTGATACGCGCACCGAGGGGTTCGCTGGCGAATGTCGGCGACAGGCTCGGCTCGCCGCTCGCTCAGCCCAGGAAAAGCCTGCCCTTGATTTCATCTCGGAGATCGCCGATTGGGACAGCGCGTAAAACGTGGCGATGTCGTGACCGTCGCTGCCAAAGGTCATTACAGGAGCAAACCACGTCCTGCCCTCGTTCTGCAATCCGATCTCTTCTCCGCCCTTGGCAGCGTCATGATTTGCCTGTTGACCACCGACATGCTTGATGCGCCCCTGTTCCGACTAACCGTTGAGCCCTCCTCCAATGGTCTTCAGCACGTTTCGCAGATCATGATCGACAAGATCGTCACCGTCCCTCGGGATACCATCGGCGCCCGCATTGGGGCGTTGGACCACGAACTCATGGTGCGTGTCGATCGCTCACTGGCCGTCTTCCTCGGCATCGTCTGATCGTCAGACGATCAGAGTCTGCACACCTAATTTGTCTTGAGGAGCGGCAATCCAAGTCCGGTTGAGGGGTTGCCGAAGAATGGGGATCAGGTTCGAGTAACTGGGTTCGTACAGGTGCTGAAGAGTGAGGCGTCGCGTGACGTCAGAATCCAGGCAACCGTAATTCAGATCCTCGCATCACACTGAGTCAGCGGCACTCATTCTATGTCGCATGCACAATACACGATCTCACCCCAGCTTTCTTCTTGCTGGCGGTCTGGCAACGTTCAAGCTCCCATCCGACCTCAGCAGAAGATGTTATAATAGTGAGCCAAGATTAACCGTGACAGAGTACCTTCTTGAAGGTTTCAGATTTAGTCGCCGTGATGAGGGGGATTGAACTATGAACCTGATTACCTTTCGCTTCCGCCAATCCCAGGCCGTGGACTTTTATTGGAACCTGGAGCTGGCCAAGCGAGGATCTCTACGCGAATTCCACGTACATCCCAATATCATCATTTATGAGTCGGCGTTTGACCTCCTCAACCCGATTCACGTAGGACATGCCGTATCCCTGGCCAAGGCCTTGGTGCTCGACAAGCGAGCCGAAGTCTTCTCGGGAAACACGTCGTTGCCCATGACGACCGTCCGTGATGTCTTGCAGTGCTATCAGCAATCGATGCAGGTCGAGGACTATCATGCTCATTGCTGGTTCAAGATCCGGCTCACATTTGACCTGGCCGTGACACGAATTGAGGTGGCGTCCGACGACTCGGGGAAGTCGTTCGTATTTCCCTGTCGATGCGCGGCCACACAGGCGTATGGCATTCACTATGAGCACCCAGGAACGATCTATGCCCAACTGGACTCGGCCTTGTGGCGTGCCGGGACACGTTGGTGCCCGCGGCTCGAAGATCTCTCAGAAATAAAACTCGTGAACGTGGAGTTGCAGACTAAAAGATGAAGCGCCACAGATGCCCACGGATCGGAATGGCTCGCAAAGCCTCGCAGGAGAGAGCGATGGCTTGCTTTCCCTCAGCACGGGGGTCAAATCTGGGGGCTGATCTTGTTTCGTGCGTCAACTCATGACCATGAGGTTACGATGCACCTGACAGTCGAATGGTGCGAACCCATGGCCTAACCCAGTTCGCAGAAGTTGAGACAAGGGGCACAGCAGATACGGAGTCTGATCCCTCAAATCATTGCTCACTGGCATGCACAAAACAATACGCGACCCCAATATTTACAGGCAACCGTGATTCACATCCTTGACTCACACTGATTCATCGAAACCCGCATGACAGCCTGATCCCAAGAAACGCGATCCGACCTTTCACATCATTACTCACTGGCATGTACAGAACAAGACGTGACTCCCTAATCAGCATATGCCGCGATCTCAGAGGACGACTCACCCGATTAACGGGTGAGGGAGCTCCTGATCAGTGGCACTCCCTCACCCATCGTTACTTCGGCGCCTGCATGGCTTCTTGTTCTTGACCCTCGACGACCGGTTTCAAGTAGATTTCCACTCGGCGATTCTGGCTCCGACCATCAGCCGTCGTGTTGTTGGTTTCAGGCTGGAGCTCACCTCGTCCCTCCGTACGGACCCGGCTGGCATCGACGCCGGCTGCAAGCAGCGCGTTCGCGACCGCATTGGCACGACGTTCGGACAGTTGTTGGTTGAAACTCTGACTGCCCTGGTTGTCCGTATGCCCGACGACATACACCATCGTGCTGTCATATTGCTTCACTACCCCACCGAGCTTGGTCAATGCCGTCCTAAACGTGGCCTTCACATCGTTGCTACCGCTGGGAAACGACGCCTCGCTCTTGAGATCCACCTCAATGGAATTATCCGGGAGCTTCTTCAGCTCAACGTCATGGTTGGCTAACTCCTTGCCCAGTTGATCCTCAATAGCCTTCTTTTGCTTATCCATATACAAACCGACGCCACCGCCGGTGAGAACACCAACGGCTGCGCCAATGGCGGCACCACGACCTCGGTTCTTCTTATCAATGGCCGCACCGGCTCCGGCACCCACGGCCGCACCCACGGCCGCACCGATTTTAGTTTTTTGATAGGGGTCATCGGCGCACCCGCTCAAAATCACGACCCCACAGAGTACTAGAATCCCGTTGCAACACACATGGCGCATGGAATGCCTCCTGTCGTTGGATCTGTGACAAACGAACCGCCTGTGTAGACGCCTTGTCCCTGGCTGACGGTTACATACAAAAGTATAGCTGAGGATTCGCGAACCACCTATCAAAAGTGAGTGCCCGACGCAGCGCAAAGGACGAAAGGCCGACGATAAAGGCGTTGAGGAGTAGCCCCTTTGCCTCTCTATGGGAGAGTTTCCTTTATCTGGAGGATAAGATGGGCTTGCTGTCCGTGGAGGTCTTGAGGAACTGTAACCGGGTGCGGTGGAGACGTTGCGGAAAGAGAGAGCGCGGGCACGAGTAACTGGGCTCGTGCACGTGCGGAAGAGTGAGGCTCCGCGTGACGTCAGAGTCCAGGCAATCGTGATTTAGATCCTCGAATCACACTGATTTCCGAATACCCATGCTGTGCAGCATACACGATACAAGATCTTGTATCTATAGAGGAGGTCTTGCATCATGGCGGCACGGGAACGGTACAGATCGCAAAGATCGGGGTCTGCCAAGACCGTGGGTCAGCTCGGATCGTCCCGTTCCTCCGGTCAGCAACCCGAACAGTTGAGGGGGCCACGAGCCCGTGCTTGTGAATTGGGGTCAGTGTAATTTCTGAATGGCAAACCCCTTTCGAATGTTCGCGGGTTTCCCCATCTGACCGGCTGCCTCCAACGGAATCTCCCTCTGTCCCTTATTCAACTGGTTTCTTCCGACTATCGACGATGCGAAGAAGATGGCTGGCCAGAATGACCATTTCTTGCGCTTCCGTTGCGTCATTGATGGTAACGGTGCGATGGGAATGTGGGTTCTTGTATGAGCCAATTGCACCAGCAAACAGATGCGACAGTGCCTCTCGCTCGGCCTCGGGCTGTTCCTGATCAGAAAGAGGGCCGGTAGTCTTATCAAATGCCTTGCGCATTAACGCCGTTCCGATGTCAGTATCGCCAAAATGCCCAGCCTCCCGCACGGAAATTTCGACGGCCCGAAATGCCTTAAACACTGCTGTTTCCAAATCCCCGCGGACAATGTCTAGCCAAACCTCATCTGCTATCGAGGGATGAAGTAAAGCTTTCGGGAATCCAACGCTCCGTGCATATGTCTTGAAGGTGTTGGTCGCCAGCACTGATTGAGCCCGCCGACTCAGTAGCATCCAGCCACTGTTCCCGCCCGATCCTGGTTCAGGAACTAATAGACCTTGGATCACTAGCCAATTCCACGCCTCAGCTATCGCTAATTCGGCATCTTTTCTACGGTGCTGCGGATACCCATCGTCAACTCCCGGCGTACCATAAATCGGCCTTGTGATTGCCTGTAGGTGAGCGAGATTATTCTGTCTATGCTCATGGGCCAAGCGTAGTACAACCTCAGCAAGCTCTTCTGGTGCAAGAGCCAGGAGCACATCGATATCTGGGATTAGTGATGTCAGAGTAGACATACTTTGACGAGCATGAAATCGCTGAAGCTGTCTGAGTCGACTGCTCTCCGTATATGGAGGCCAAGTCTACTGCAAAGTCTCTTAGCAGGCTGCGGAAAAAGGCGACGTGAAGGAGGTAGAAGCGCCCCAAGTTCGGTCGGGCGTCGCCTCGAAGTCCATCCGTGCGGGGCGCCCTCCCACCGTGGACACCCACAGTCGGCGACGGGGCG
>JAOUMR010000162.1 GCA_029881435.1 Nitrospira sp. | reverse complement strand
CGCTCGACGGCCATCGTGCGGATGGTTTCCAGGGTGCCGTGATCCAGGGTTCGTCCGTCTCGCGTCATGGCGGAACGGATTATGACACACTCAACATGTGTTGTCTAACTTACTGACTGCTGAGTAAAGAAGATGTTACTTGCGTATTCCGACCCAAGCCGGCCACTGATTCCGAGGTGAATCCGGCCACTCATTCGAGCTCTCTCGGAATCGGTGGCCGACATCGTGCCCAGACCCCGCCACCATCCCAATACACGTTGCGCAACATGTGCGGGAATTTCTCTTTCAGCTGCCGACTGGTCACGCTTTTCAGGGCCTCCACCACTCTTGAAACCGCGTACTTCAGCGGAATCACCCTGTGCAGATGAACATGGTCCCGTTCCACTCCAATCTCCTCCAGAACCCAATCGGGGTGAAATTCCCGCACGCCTCGGAGGACCTTCTTCACATATTCTGCCACCCCGGGCACGAGGATTTTCCGCCAATACCGCGTCACCCACACCACATGGTACTGGGTCTTGTACACCACATGGGCCTGTCGATGGAGTTTCATCGACGGCCATCATCGCACCAGGCGAGCAACAGACGGCCCCCAGCTCACACCCCCGTGCCCTGATGCACAACATTGAGAAACTGGCGCCTTAGGTTATAGAAGGGTGAGGGCAAAACACGGGTAAACATCTTCCTTCTCGCGACCTGGGTAATAGGTAGAGAGTCGACGGGTGTCATCAAAGCGAACAGGCTTGGTTACGCGTGAAGATTTGGGATGTTGGTCTGATGGCTATTCAAATAAACCGGCTCAGAGGCACGCATGGATAACCAGAAGGGGGTTTTTCTACAGCCTCGTTAGGCAAATGAATTAATCAGAACTTCCCTAACTCATACAGCCACTCGACTTTCGCTGGCACCATAGTCCAACATGTAACTCGGGAGTGCGTTTGCCGCGACCCCATTAAGAACCACATGAATGGGCCTGGCCGCACGTAGCGAACCCAGTGCCTGGGTGACGGCTTGCTTCGCCGTCAAGTTCGCCCGAACTACAAGTAGAAGGAAATCGCAGTGGCTTTCCAAGACATTCATCGTGGCAACTGGGAGGATTGGCGGGGCATTCAGAAGAATATAATCAAACTCTTCTCGCAGCTGTGAAAGAACACGGTTAAGTTGACCTGCTCTTAACAGCTCATTGGAATCACCCACAGCCTCTCCGGCTGGCATAATCCAGCATGGAACATCTGCTAATGGGCTCATAGCCTGCTGTGGCGGAGTATCACTTCTTAGGCAATCAATTAGCCCATATCTTATAGGTGTTTCTATGAACGCTTTTAGTTCAGGAAAGACAAAGTCACAATCCACGAGAAGAACTCGTCTTCCAAAATCACGGGATAGGGTATAACCCAAGTTAACCACGGTCGTTGTTTTTCCTTCTCCCTTAATGGCACTCGTCACGGCCGCTACCATTGGAGCACCATTTGAATTGAGGAGTTGCAACCTTGCAGCAGCAACGCGAAACTGTTCGGCCGCCATAGACCGCGGAAACATTTTCGTCACGAATCTTCTGTCAATTTCGCGGAAGTTTGGACGATTGTCCAACGGCGGATTGTTAAGCATAGCCTCAGGCTGAGACCTTGCAGTCATGCCCAGCGGCCGTCTCAGGAGATAAGAACCTTGCGAATTCTGAGAGTCTGGCCCTGAACGCCATAGTGATGAGAAATCAGGAATGGCTGCCAACAATCGAGGACCTGCCAGAAGTAGCTCCACGTCCTCAGGACTTCGGAATTGAGGAGTGAGTCGCTCACGCAATATAGACAATCCAGCGCCAGACACACACCCGAAAAGGAGCCCTAACACCATCACTTTAAGCTTATTTGGAACCACTGGATCACTCGGAAAACTGGCGCGGTCTAGGATTTTGAACTTTCCTTGCACCTGTCGCTTTTCGATATTTTCTGCGATTCTCGCGTGTAACCGCTTATCGAGGATCATCGCATAATTGGACTTCATGTTATTGTAGTCACGTTCCAGAACCAATAGTTCTTGCTCAACCTGAGGCGATCTCTCCAGCCGCCTTTCAAAATCGCGCTTGCTGGCCTGCAATTGCTCAAGACGGCGTTGGAGAAGCGCTACTTCAGCCCGCACTTCACTTTGCTGCTTCATCAGATCCTGAAGGTAGGGATCAAGCAGCGCCTTATCTGGTCCGATTGCATCCCGTCCATACAAATTCGTCAATTCCTCTTCAACCTGCCGAATTTCTTCTTTTGTCAGGACGATCTCTGGATAGCCATCCCAGAATTCTGCTCTAAGTTTGACCAGGTTTTCTCGGAGCTCTTTCAAACGACGATACAACGGATCAGGCTCTACTAGGCGAGTCGCCCCGAACGAAAGGCTTTGTTGTCCTGAGACTCGGTACTGCTGAACAGCTTGATTCAGCATGGTCAGCTTATCCGATTGGCGCTGAAGATTTTCGCTGCTGACGGTAATCTCTCCTTCTACACGGTCCAGCGCCCGGATATTAGCGTCGCTCTGTTGAGGAAGATCACTCATATGAGATTTTTTAAAACGACTGATGTTCTCTTCCTTCTTCTCCAACTCGTGTTTCAGAAATCGCAGTTCTTCATCAAGAAACTCTCCCGTACCTTCAGCTTCTCGCTCTCGCTGCTTATTATTGTCTTCGATGAACTTATCTGCAATTCGTGCCGTCACTTGCATCGCAATCCTGGGATCCTGGTTCAGAAAGGACACCACAAATCCTTCGATGAAGCTCGAGCTACTGAAGCCCGCAGCCGCATCCATCTTGACGCGCTCGATCTTCATCTTCCCGGCCAATTTACGATAGGCCTCGGCCTGTCCTTCTTCGTCCAATCCATCTGCGTACAGGCCCACCTCTCGCGCAACCGCACCCAAGAAATCTTGGCTGATTATTTGTCGTTGGATGAGAAAGAGGACCTGATCAAAATTTTCTTCCAAATCTCCTTTGCCACCCTTATCGATAACGCTGCTGATTCCCCTCTGCCCTTCTGCAACGATCAAGGTCTGTGACTGATAATACTTGGTAGCAACTAAATAGTATGCCAAGGCCAATGTCAGAGAGAGCGCTACTGAACCAGCGATAACCCATCGATTTCGCGATGCAATGAGCAAATACTCACTAATAGTGAGCGAACCTGTTTGGCCATCTGGAACAGTAAAGTCAGTAGTTCGCATCGCTTACTCCACGCCTCTCACAACGTACAATTATTCTATTCCCACAACTTAGTAAAGGCCTCACCGCCTACTTGCCACAACATAGTTATTTCATTTTGCAATTGTTTCATCATTTGTGGGCATCCCGACAAATTCAGGGCTGGAAGATTCTGTTCGAAATGTCGGGACAATATCCTTGAGCCGTTCGAGCAACACGCTGGCTTCGTCACAGCAACTTGCCGCCTCCAATGTAGAAAGTCTTTCCCGGAACTCTCCAAAATCGAGCTGGTCCGTCGCACGAATCTGTAAAATTTTCTCCAAAGATGATCGCACCGCAATCTCTCCCTCACCAACTAACTCTTCATAAAGCTTTTCTCCAGGACGGAGGCCGATAAATCGAATGGCAATTTCTTTTCCAGGAATAAAACCGGACAACCTAATGAGGCTCCTGGCGATATCTAGAACCTTGATCTGTTCCCCCATGTCAAGAATGTAGATATGTCCTTGCTCTCCTATTGTCGCCGCTTGAAGCACCAATTGAACTGCTTCGGGGATCAACATGAAGTATCGTCGAATTTCTGGGTGTGTCACGGTTACTGGTCCACCGGCCCTGATTTGTTCCTGGAAACGCAGCAACATACTGCCACTACTGCCAAGAACATTGCCAAACCGTACAAGCAGAAAGCGAGTCCGGCTAGTCCTTGCGATATCCTGAACAATGAGTTCTGCCACGCGCTTGGTAGCCCCCATGACACTCGATGGGTTCACCGCTTTGTCGGTCGAAACGTGGACAAATTGTTCGACTCCATAGAGACTCGCGGCTTCAGCGGTGATCCGTGTGCCGATGCAGTTGTTCTTTACGGCCTCCAGGGGATTCAGCTCTACGAGAGGCACATGCTTATGTGCGGCTGCATGGAACAAGATCTGAGGCTTATACTGGTCCAGCACGGCACAGAGACGCTGAGCATCAGTGACATCCCCAATCAGCGGGACGATGGGAAACGCAAACCCACGATCATCTAATTCTTTATGGATATTATACAGACTGTTCTCATGGCGCTCATAAAGCAGTAGTACCTTTGGATCGAATAGGGTGATTTGTCGAGCCAACTCTGAACCGATCGACCCACCCGCTCCGGTGATTAAGACGTTCTTCCCCCTAACCATCTGCTTTGTCGCTTCCCTGTCTAGATCTATGGGTGCACGCGACAAAAGGTCTGGGATAGATACATTGCGCATCTGACTAACGGCGCTTTGGTCCGCGAGAAGTTCCTCTTTGGCGGGTAATGTCTTTATTGAAACCTCATACGGTTCCAATTTGATGACAAGGTCTCGAAGGAACTCAGGTGTGGCATTGGGCACTGCAACAACGACCACTTCGGGCCTGAGTGATTCCACAAGTTTGGGAATGTCTCCCACCGTGCCTAGCACTCGGACCCCGTGGATCCGTTGATTAAGAAGTGTGATGTTATCGTCAACGAGTCCAATGGGTTGACAGTTAAACACACTGCGAGTCTTCATCTCTCGTACAACTCGCTCGCCTGAGTCACCGGCACCAACTACCAGCACTTTCCGTTTCTTTTGAAAAACCGCCTTATCCCGAAAGACCCTGGAGGACAATCTAATGCCGGCAAGAAACCCGATCAACAGGATAGCATCTATGGCAAATATGGAACGCGGGTAACCAGAGATCTCCATCACCCAATAGACCCAACCATAAAATACCACGGTACTTATTAAAACCCCCTTCAGAATATTTTGAAGATCCCAAAGGCTCGTATACCTCCATAAGCCTTCGTTCAAACCAAACAAGGCAAACGCCACACCTCTGATGGCGACCAACGCGAGTACTGTTTGCTCGAAGGTATGGAGCTCTCGCTCGGGGATGTTCCCATCATATCTCAAGGTAAATGCAAAATAGTTTGCTAAGATGATAAGGGCTAGGTCAAGCACGATAATGATGGGCTTTCGCCACTTCATTATGAAGGGCCACAAGTTCGTCCA
>JAOUMR010000071.1 GCA_029881435.1 Nitrospira sp. | reverse complement strand
GTAGACCGTGGGGCTCGTTAAACGAGGGGATGTGTGGTGGATGAATTTGATTTTTCAGGGTCAGCGGATACGCCGGTCCACCGGGACGGCGAATCGGGCCTTAGCTGACTCGATCATGGCCAAGGTGAAGGTTCAGCTGATTGAGGGGCAGTATTTTGATCGCCTCGAAGAAAAGACTCGAACCTTCGATGAATTGATGGATCGTTACGAGCGGGAGCATCTCGTGAAGTTGGCAAGCCAGCAGATATGTCAGGTCTTCGTGAAACGCTTCCGTGCGTTCTTCGGAGGTCGGACCTTAGCAGAGATCACGCCCCGACTGATCGTGGACTATAAGAGCACACGCTATGCGGCTGGCGTGCAAGCCGCCTCGATCAATCGAGAGCTTAGCTGCTTGAGAAAGGCCTTCAACCTTGCCAAGCGGGAGTGGGAGTGGTGCCGCGAGAATCCCGTGAGCCGCGTGTCCCTAGAAAAGGGCGCGAACAAACGGGACCGTTGGCTGACAGAAGACGAAGAGGCGCGATTGCTCAGCGCCTGTCCGTCGTGGTTGCGCGACCTCGTGGTGTTCGCGCTGCATACCGGGATGCGGTTGGGTGAGATCCTATCGCTGACATGGAGCGCAGTGGATCTGTTTCGGAGAACGGTCACGGTCTTTCGATCTAAGAACGGAGAACGGCGCACGGTGCCGTTGAATCATACCGCGATGGCGCTCCTCACAGAGAAGGCCAAGGTGCGCCACCTGAAAACAAGTCTCGTGTTTCCAAGCCAGGCCGGCACACGGCTCGATCCCAACCATCTTCGACGGGCCTTACGGCCTGCAATGGCAAAGGCTGGGATCGTGGACTGCCATTTCCATGACCTCCGGCACACCTTCGCAACGAGGCTGGTGCAATCCGGGATCGATCTGTACAAAGTGCAGCGATTGCTCGGGCACAAGTCTCCGATCATGACGCAACGGTATGCCCATCACTACCCGGAGAGCTTACGGGATGGGGTGGAGATATTGGACCGCCAGAAGCGCTGTGACACAAAATCGACCACAGTGCGGAGGACCTCGGAGAGTGTTGTCGTAGAAGTGCTTGAAAAGATGGTGGGCGATACAGGTATCGAACCTGTGGCCTCTTCCGTGTGAAGGAAGCGCTCTACCACTGAGCTAATCGCCCGACCGGCGGGATACTAGCACGGGATTTCAGCCCGGTTCAATGTGGCCGATCTCCTTGACTTCATCAAAAGACGGTTCCTAGAATGAGCCCTTTTCTTCACAGGAATTTCCAATCCCATGCGTGACGACATTGTGATAGTGGGCGGAGGTTTGGCTGGGTCCGAAGCCGCCTGGCAAGCGGCCACTCGCGGCGCCAAGGTCACGCTCTACGAAATGCGCCCGAAGGAGATGACGAAGGCGCACAAGACCGGAAACTTGGCCGAACTGGTCTGCTCGAACTCGCTCGGCTCTCTCGATCCGCTGAATGCCCCCGGCATTCTAAAAGAAGAGATGCGACGGCTGAATTCGCTGATCATTGCTGCCGCCGAGCAAGCCCGCGTACCGGCCGGGTCAGCGCTGGCCGTTGATCGTGATGTATTTTCGCAGCACATCACTCAGGCCTTGGAAGGCCATCCGAACATCCGCATTCTGCACGAAGAGATTGCTGACATCCCC
Organism: Nitrospira sp.; assembly: GCA_029881435.1. Taxonomy (GTDB): domain Bacteria; phylum Nitrospirota; class Nitrospiria; order Nitrospirales; family Nitrospiraceae; genus Nitrospira_D. Next base: position 17,774 of record JAOUMR010000071.1, on the reverse strand, counting down.
ACAGATTGTCTGTGCATCATTGCGACCGGGCCGTTGACCTCGGACAAGTTGTCGCAGGCCATCCGTGCTGCGACGAAATCACAGCACCTGTATTTCTTCGACGCGATCTCGCCGATCGTTGATGCGGACTCGATCAACATGGACGTCGTCTTTCGCGCCTCTCGGTACGACAAGGGCGGAGATGATTATTTGAATTGCCCCATGACAGCAGATCAGTACAATGCCTTTTACGATGCCATGATGGCCGCGGAGAAGGTACAGCCGAAGGAATTTGAGAAGACGCCCTACTTCGAGGCCTGTGTGCCGATTGAGGTGTTGGCCGAACGTGGACGCCAGACAATGCAGTTTGGCCCGATGAAACCAGTCGGCTTGAAGGATCCTCGGACCGGGATCCAACCCGCGGCAGTCGTGCAATTGCGAACAGAAAACGTCTACCGCACATGCTACAACCTTGTCGGTTTTCAGACCAAACTGACGTACCCGGAACAGAAGCGCGTGTTTCGCATGATCCCAGGTCTCGAACAGGCCGAGTTCCTCCGGTATGGGAGCTTGCACCGCAACACCTTCATCAACTCTCCTCAACTTCTTTTGAATACCCTGCAATTCAAAGCTCGAGGTACGTTGTTCTTCGCCGGGCAACTTGTCGGCGTGGAAGGCTATACCGAATCGGCCGCCATGGGAGGCATGGCCGGCATCAATGCGGCTCGGGTGCTGGCTGGCGAACCATTGATCACACCACCGCCTACGACGGCACACGGCTGCTTGATGGCTCATGTTACGGCCTCAGATCCGCGTCACTTCCAACCGATGAACACCAATTTTGGCCTGTTCCCCCCCTTGGTAACCCCTCCAAGGGACAAGGACAAGAAGCGGCGCTCATTGAGCCAACGAGCTCTTGAGGATTTTGACGTATGGACGAAACAATTAAAACTTTCGTAATGTACCTCCAAGTGGAACGCAATGCCTCACCCGAAACCATTCGTAACTACCGATCCGATCTTCAGCAGCTAAGGGGGTTTCTCCGCCGCACGGAAACCACTCGCCCTCGAGTCGATGCGATCACCAGCGACGATATCCGGGCCTATCTGCACAGCCTGGATCAACAAGGCGACAAGGCGTCATCGTTGGCAAGAAAGCTGGCCTGCCTGCGGAGTTTTTTTCGGTTCCTTGTGCGTGAAGGCGTCCTGCGCACGAACCCAGCGGAGGACCTACGAAGTCCGAAGTTGCCAAAGCCGCTTCCTCGAGTGCTGACAAAGGGCGATGCGGCGGCGCTCATGGAGTTTCCGACCGGACCATCGCCCCTCTCCTTACGCGATCGTGCCCTGCTGGAAACCTTGTACTCGACCGGTGCTCGAGTGAGTGAAGTCGTAGGGATCAATTTCGGCGATCTCAACGAGATGGACGGACTCGTGTGCCTGCGAGGAAAGGGCCGCAAGGAACGGGTCGTTCCGATCGGAGACGTGGCACTCCAGGCGATTCAGGACTACCGGAAGTCGCTACGTGCGCCGAGGCTTGGCGCCCAGCTGTCGGCTCCATTGTTCTTGAATCATCGAGGGGGTCGGCTCACGACACGAAGCGTCGCTCGAATGGTCTCGCGGTATTCCAGTCGCCTCGTTGGTGGAGCAGTGAGCCCGCATGCCTTGCGGCATTCGTGCGCGACCCACTTGCTTGACGAAGGCGCAGACCTTCGGTCGATACAGGAAATGCTCGGCCATGCATCGCTGAGCACCACACAAAAATATACGCATGTGGCGACGGATCAGCTCTTGGCGGTCTACGATCGAGCCCATCCTCGCGCGCGAACAGCCGGCATCATGTCAGGAAAGGATCGGAAATCATCATGATCATTCGATCGACCACCGTTCTATGTGTCAGACGCGACGGACGGGTCGCCATGGGCTGCGACGGCCAGGTCACCGTTGGAACCACGGTGATGAAACACAACGCCAAGAAACTTCGTCGTCTACATCACGACCAAGTACTGGCGGGATTTGCGGGGGCGACCGCCGACGCCTTTACACTGTTCGAGAAGTTTGAGAGTAAATTGGAAGAACATCGAGGCAATCTTACCAGGGCAGCGGTCGAGCTGGCGAAAGAGTGGCGGACGGACCGAGTGCTTCGACGTTTGGAGGCCCTGCTGGCCGTCGCCGGATCGGAACACTCGTTCATCATTTCTGGGACAGGCGATGTTGTGGAACCGGAAGACGGCATTCTGGCGATCGGCTCCGGTGGGCCCTATGCCCTCGCAGCGGCCAAGGGTCTGTTACGACATTCTCAACTTGACGCCCCGATGATCGTCACGGAAGCGATGCATATTGCCGGTTCTATTGACATTTACACCAATCAACAGATTATTGTTGAGGAACTTCAAGGATAAGGCACGATGATGAAACAGCTCACAAGCGATGCCGACCCGCTGAATGTCAACAGCCTCACGCCGCGTCAGATCGTCGAGGAACTGAATCGGTACGTCATCGGGCAAAAGGATGCGAAACGCATGGTCGCCATTGCCCTTCGCAACCGGTGGCGCCGCCAGCAGCTATCCCCTGATCTTCGTGATGAAGTCATGCCGAAAAACATCATCATGATAGGACCGACCGGCGTCGGGAAGACGGAAATCGCCAGACGCCTTGCCAAGCTCGCGCAAGCGCCGTTCATCAAGATCGAAGCGTCAAAGTTCACCGAGGTCGGCTATGTCGGGCGCGATGTGGAATCGCTCATACGGGACCTCACAGAGCTGTCCATCAATATGGTCAAGGCCACCCGCCTGGAGACCGTTCAGCAAAAGGCCGAACAACAGGCAGAGGAGCGATTACTCGACCTGCTCTTGCCGCCGCCGCCGCCTCGGCCCGGGTTCGTTGAAGGCACGAATGAGCCAGCCGGCCACGCACCACAAGATTCGCATGAAAGCACGCGATCGAAACTCCGCCTGCAGTTGCGGGAAGGCAAGCTGGATGAGCGAACGATCGAGATGGATGTCAAGGAGCGAGGCCTGCCGGTCGGCGTGATCTCCAACGTCGGTGGGCTTGACGATCTCGAAGGCAACCTGCGCGACATGTTGGGCGGCATGTTCCAAGGCAAGAAAAAGAAACGAGTGATGAAGGTGCCCGAGGCCCTCAAACATCTGACACAGGAAGAAGCTCAGAAACTGATCGATATGGATGATGCCATTCGTGAAGCGATCACCAAGGTGGAGCAGACAGGAATCGTCTTCCTCGATGAGATCGACAAGATCGCCGGCCGCGAACGCACGATGGGCCCCGACGTGTCACGAGAGGGCGTCCAGCGAGACCTGCTCCCCATCGTGGAAGGGTGCACCGTCACGACCAAACACGGTCCGGTCGTGACGGATCATATCCTCTTCATCGCCGCCGGCGCCTTTCATGTCGCGAAGCCGTCCGATCTGATCCCGGAACTTCAGGGGCGCTTTCCCATTCGTGTCGAACTCAGCCCCTTATCCAAAGGTGATTTTGTCCGTATTCTCACGGAACCGAAAGGGGCCTTGGTCCGGCAGTATCAAGCGTTGCTGGCCACAGAAGGCCTCACGATCGAGTTCACGCCGGATGGTCTTGAGGAAATCGCAGAGATCGCCGTGCAGGTGAACGAGCAAACCGAAAACATCGGCGCACGCCGACTTTTCACCATCATGGAGCGCTTACTCGAAGACATTTCGTTTGAGGGACCTGGATGGCCAGAGAAGCAGATCAGCATTACCGCGACCTACGTGCGTGAACGCTTGAGAGACATCGTGAAGGATCAAGACTTGAGTCGATATATCCTCTGAGGGTCATTGGCCGTCATTCATCAGGCCTCCGTTAGCCTTGGACGTGAACGGCCGATCCCCGGGAGTTGCGCATGAACAAATTGATCAAGAAGGCTGACGTCCTCATCGAAGCCCTTCCGTACATTCGCACGTTTCGAGGGAAAACCGTGGTCATCAAGTACGGCGGCCATGCGATGGCTGACGCATCCCTCAAGGAACGGTTCGCGCAAGATGTGGTGCTGCTCAAGTATGTGGGGATCAACCCCGTCATCATCCACGGCGGTGGACCGCAAATCGATAAGATGCTTGATCGCCTCGGCATCCAAGCCAAGTTCCGGCACGGCGTTCGCGTCACCGACGCCGCCACGATGGAAATTGTCGAAATGGTCCTGGCGGGGAAGATCAACATGGAACTCACGGACCTTATAACCCGACATGGCGGCAGCGCAGTCGGGTTGAGCGGGAAAGACGGTGGATTGATTCTGAGCAAACCCTTGACGGCCAAGGCCTGGGCGGAGAGCATCGATCGTGATTTGGAAGGAGACGATGGAGAAGGTGACTTCGGGTTGGTCGGTGATATTGAAAAGGTCGATCCGGGTTTGCTCCGGAACCTCCAGGAGGATCACTACATCCCGATCATCGCTCCCATCGGAACGGACCGCGAGGGCAATACTTATAATATCAATGCCGATCTCGTCGCCGGGTCGATAGCAGGAGCCTTGCGGGCAGAGAAACTTGTCATGATGACCGATATCAAAGGGATTCGCGATGCCAATGGGCGCCACCTTTCGACCGTGTCCCGCAAAGATGTGCAGCGCATGATGAAGAAGGGGACGATCACCGAGGGCATGATTCCGAAAGTTCATGCCTGCCTCGACGCGTTGGCCGAGGGCGTTCAAAAGGCCCACATCATCGATGGCCGCGTTCCTCATGCTGTTTTGCTCGAGATCTTCACGCGGAAAGGAATCGGCACTGAAATCGTCACCTAACAGGCTGTTGAAAACCATTTGATGCCCGTAGCTCTTGACCTCTCGGAGGTCATAGGCCGAATCCAAATAGCCCGCAGGATGTTCAAAAAGGCCTTCCAGCAAGGCCGCAGCAAGTGAAGAGGCGAAGCGTACTCTTTGCCGTACGTTGAGCCTCTGAGCGATGCGAGAACGAAGCTGGAGGACTTTTTCAACATCCTGCTAATCGTTCGCCAAACGGAAACCAGTTCTGTGCCCGTTGATCGCAACCGACTCACAGCAGATCTTCACGCGCTGGTGGGAGAACGACATCCTCTCACCTCCGCAATCCATTTACAGCAGACAGAAGCGTACCTGCATCGCCAATTCTCGGAGTCCGGCCTTCTCGTCACAGCCCACGAGTTCGAGGCATTGGGTCGAACCTTTCGCAACGTCATTGCGACGGCGCATCCCGCCTCCGCGCACGGCCCACTGCCACCACTGATCCTCGGCGCGCACTTCGATACGGTGGAAGGCTCGCCGGGCGCCGATGACAATGCGAGCGCGCTTGCCGTGATCCTCCATGTCGCTCGCCAGCTTCGAGAGATGCCACTGATCAGGCCGATTCGTCTCATCGCCTTCAACCTCGAGGAAGAGAACTTGCTTGGTAGCGCGGCCTATGCCTCGTTCCTCAGCGGGACCGGTGAGGCCATCCATGGAGCCATCATATTGGAATGTGTCGGCTATGCGAGCCATCAAGAGGGGTCGCAGAAGATCCCTCCCGGTGTACCCATCGCGGTTCCCACAACCGGAGATTTCCTTGCCGTCATCGGTAATGAACAATCGCAGGCCTTAACCGGCTCCGTCACTCACGCGATGAAGTTGCATCTTCCTATCATTCCATTGATCGTACCTGGCAACGGAGAGCAGCTGCCGGACACGAGGCGAAGTGACCACACCCCGTTCTGGGAGCACGGGTTTCCAGCCGTCATGCTCACGGACACGGCAAACTTCCGTAATCCTCACTACCATCGGGCGACCGATACTCTCGATACACTGAATCTTGACTTCATCGCTTCAGTCGCTGAGGGAGTCTCAGCAACAGTCATGGCATTGGCCAGTCAGCCAACTGCATAGCTTTCATCGACCGCTTTGGTTAGACTCCTCTGACTCAAAGGAGGATCGGTAGAGCCTGGTCATGAAACAACTCAAGCCTCTCGAATCCATGATCTTTACGATTCGCAACCACAAGGTAATCATCGATGCCGATCTTGCCGCGTTGTATAACGTGCCGACCAAAGCCTTGAACCAAGCGGTCAAGCGGAACGAGAATCGTTTTCCCCGTGATTTCGTCTTTCGACTCACTGCGAAGGAGCGGTTGGAGGTGGTCACACATTGTGACCACCTGGCCCGGCTAACGTAGTTAGGACTTATGAGACAAGGCCTTTCTGCTTCAGCTCGGCAAGCTATCGCCCAGATATTTGCTCACCTCGATTACAAACGCCTGGAATCCGTCTACTGTTACGAAGGTGGTGAGGAGTTCTGGCGGAAGAAGCGGGAACCCTGCCGGCGATTGGGAACCAACGTAGCCGAGGTTCTCGTCAAACAGTTACCGCCGGGCGGGCGCAGTTTGTATGTCGGAGCCGGTGTGACCGAGCTGCCGTCCTTGCTGGCCGAAGCGATCGACCATCAACGCCACGTTGAGCCCTATAATCTCCGACGTCTCGAAGTGACCGTGCTCAATCGTGCTTGTCGTGGCTTACCGTTCCGCTTTCATGCCTGCGATGCCTCCTTGGCGCACGGAAGGTTCGATCATCTCTGGATGGTCAGCGTGTTGAACGATCCGGAACGATTTCCCCATCTCGCGCCGTTATCATACGGTCGAGCTGATCCGGTCACGTTCAATCCGGTTGGATTTCAGAAAGAACGGCGGGTTGTTCAAAGAATCGTGAATCGCTGCATGGCTAAATTGAGTGTGCCGGGTTTGGTCACGACGTCAACAGAAGAAGTAGTGTGGATCGCAGACTGGTGCCATCGGCACAGGATTCCCTACCACGTGGAGCGGAAACAGTATCCCACGGCGCTTGTCGGGGATCCAATTTGTTTGATTCGGATCGGAGCGCGAAGGGTCGCAAGTCGGAGCCTCCCAAAGCCATAACATCGACTCCACCACTTTCATATTTTGAAACCGGCGTTCTTTCCTGAATCAGACATGTACTGACTGGCATACCGCACATAATTCTCTGCTGATACCTTGATCCAGGCCAACTCCTTCTCTGTAACCGGCCGCTTGATCTTTGCCGGAGACCCCAGGATTAAACTTTTCGGTGGCACGATCATGCCTTCGACGACCAAAGCCCCGGCTCCGACCACCGAATCTTCCCCAATCACCACACCGTCCATGATAATGGCGCCCATCCCAACCAACACACGATCGTGAATCGTACAGCCGTGTAGCACGACGTGATGGCCGATTGTGACGTCATTCCCGATGAGGAGGGGGTGGGTGTCGTGCGTCACATGCAACATACAAAGGTCCTGCACATTGGTCCGACTTCCGATCCGGATCTCGTTCACATCACCCCGAATGACGGCGTGGAACCAGGCGCTGCACTCCTCTCCCATCACGACATCGCCGATCACGACAGCGGTTTCTTCGATAAAGCAGGACTTCGGGACAGTTGGCTTGATGCCTTGAAAGGTTCGAATCATAAGGCGCACTCTAGGGGAACTGATCGCTCTCCCGCAAGGGTCTAATTGACAGTCTTTTCAGCCCTCCCGTAGACTGCCCCTATGTCCCAACCATTGATCATTCCCCAGCGTACAAAACCGGCAGTCCAAAGGGACAGGCACCGATCCCTGATCGGAGCCAGTCCCCAGAACACTACGATCGGCTTTGTGAATCTTGGCTGTTCAAAGAATCAAGTGGACTCGGAAATTATGCTGGGTGCGCTCGTCACAGAGGGATTTCAGCTCACCGGCGATCCACAAAAAGCAGACGTGGTCATCGTCAATACCTGCGGCTTCATTGAAGAAGCCAAGCAAGAATCGATCAACACCATTCTGGAACACGGTCATCTGAAGAAAGCAGGGGCTTGTCGCGTCCTGATCGCAGCCGGCTGTTTAGCCCAACGCTATCAAGGGGATTTGCTGAAGGAACTACCAGAGTTGGACGCAGTGGTCGGCACCGGCGAGTTCGGCAAAATAGCGGAGATCTGCCGAGACCTCCTCACTCCAAAAAAGCGGCATCGCCGCCTCTGGATGAGCCAACCGCCCTATCTCTATGACGAATTGGCACCTCGCATGAGACTGGGAACGCACCACAGCGCCTATGTGAAGATTGCAGAAGGCTGCAATCGCAACTGTGCCTTTTGTGCGATTCCACTGATGCGAGGCAAACAGCGTAGCCGACCGGTGCACTCCATCGTCGCGGAAGCACAGCAATTGGCACAGGAAGGGGTGAAGGAGATCAACCTCATCTCTCAGGATACGATCAATTATGGAGTCGATCTGGGTCTTCGCCAAGGCTTTGTTCAGCTACTCCGTGAGCTCGTGAAGGTCGACAGTCTACGATGGATCCGTCCGTTCTACCTCTACCCTCAGCAGGTCACGGATGATTTGCTGGATCTGTATGCCGGAGAAGAAAAGATTACCAAGTACATTGATATGCCTCTTCAGCACATCAGTGATCGCATGCTCACACGTATGCATCGGCTCGGTAATCGCGCGGCGATTGAATCGCTGGTCGAGCGCATTCGCACGCGCATCCCAAGCGTGACCTTTCGAACGGCCTTCATCGTCGGGTTCCCAGGAGAAACTGACGCGGCCTTCGAGGAGCTGCATGAATACGTAGAAGAGGCCCAGTTCGATCGGGTCGCGGTGTTTCTCTACTCCGATGAAGAAGGGACATCCGCGGTTGACTTAGATGAAAAGGTCGAGCGAGAAGTCATGGACGAGCGGCGGAATGTCATCCTCTCAATTCAGGAGTCGATTGCAGCCGCCAAGGGAAGGGCCAAAATCGGGTCCGTCCTCGACGTGCTCGTCGACGGCCGATCCGAAGAAACCGAGAGTGTCCTAGAAGGGCGCCACGAGGGGCTCGCTCCAGAGATCGATGGTGTTGTCTACATCGACGAAGGGGCGACAGACATCGCGCCGCAGCCCGTGCCGGATCAAACGGTTCCCCATCTCACGGCCGGATCCTTCTGCAAGATCGAGATCACCGATGCGGCAGCGTTCGATCTCGTCGGGCGCATCGTTACGAGTTCTACTTCCTGAGCGTGGATTCTCGCCTTTCCTGATACACTGATAGCAACCGCCAATAGCACGGTGAGAACCGATGACCGCACGCAAGAAAGATTCGATTATCCTCCTAATCCAGTGCAAAGACCGTTCAGGCATCGTCGCACGAGTGTCTGGGTTTATCCACGATTTCGGGGGCAATATTCTTGACTCCGACCATCATACTGACGAGGAAACAAACGATTTTCTCATGCGGATGGAATTTGCAACCGAGGGCTTCCAGATCCCTCCTGAGGACATCCCGTCGGCCTTTAAGCCCATCGCCAACGTGTACGACATGCGCTATGAGGTGCATCCTTGTAGCCGACGAACCCCTGTGGGAATGTTGGTGTCCAAGCAAGACCATTGTCTGGCCGATTTACTGCAGCGCCATCGCCGGGACGAATTGCACATCGATATTCCCGTCATCATTTCGAATCACGACGCCTGTGCGAGTTGGGCTGAGCTTTTCAAGATTCCATTCACCGTATACCCGGTGACCAAGGAGACGAAACCGCAGCAAGAGCAACAGGTCTTGGCACGGTTGAAAGAGCATCGTGTAGAATTGGTCGTGATGGCTCGCTACATGCAGATTCTCTCTGCTAACTTTCTAGCCCAGGTGGGCTGTCCAGTCATCAACATTCACCACTCCTTCCTCCCGGCCTTTATCGGTGCCAACCCATACCGCCAGGCGTATGAACGGGGGGTGAAGATCATCGGTGCGACGGCGCACTACGCAACCCAGGATCTGGACGAGGGGCCTATCATCGAGCAAGATGTGATTCGCGTAGGACACCGGGACACAGTGGAAGATCTTGTGCGGAAAGGACGGGACCTTGAGGAGATCGTGTTAGCAAGGGCTGTTCGCCGCCACATCGAGCGACGTGTCTTAGTCTACGGGAAAAAGACCGTGGTGTTTGATTGAGCGTGTTCTGCGCCGGAGACGGCCACAACACAGAGAGCGCAGGTTGCCGCGTGCCAACCAGAGAGAAGAGCGTGCCTAACCGGGAATGAAAGTTCCTTACGCCGACGGATGGACGAGTGGGAGCACCACTGTGAAGGTGGAGCCCTGACCAAGATCACTTTGGACCTCCACCCGGCCTTTGTGCAGATCTGCAATCCACGCACAGATGGCAAGACCGAGTCCCGTGCCCTTCTTCGTGTGGGTTCGAGCCGCATCGGTTCGGAAGAACCGCTGGAAAATCTTCTGATGATCGGCCGGGGCAATGCCGATGCCATGGTCGGTGATGGAGAGCCGCGCTTCCCGTCTATCTCTCAACAACGCAATTTCAACTTTGCCACCCGGGTGTGAATACTTCATCGCGTTCTCGACAAGATTGAGCAACAGTTCACGCAGCCGCAAGTCGTCCCCTTGGATGACGACCGGCATGACTGTTCCAAGCACCACTTCGATATTTCGGTCATGCCCCAACAACTTCGCCTGACGATGAACGTCTTCGACCAATGCCTGCAAGGCAACCGGTAAGGTCTCCGTTTTGACTTCGCCCATGTCGGCACGAGAGAGAAACAGCAATTCATCGACGATGCGGGTCATCCGATCGATCTCTTCCAGATTGCTTTCCAGCACCGACTTATAGTCTTCCATCGGACGCGGTCGACGCAGAATCAAATCGGTCTCACCTTTCATCACGGTTAGGGGCGTCCTCAACTCATGTGACGCATCGCTGGTAAATTGACGGATCTGGCGAAACGAAGCATCTAGTCGGCCGATCATGTTGTTGAAGGTCGCTGCGAGTCGACCGATCTCGTCATGAGCCGTCAGCATACTCAGCCGCTGGCTAAGATCTCCTGCGGCAATGCGCTGTGCTGCGAGGGTGATCTCATCGACGGGCCGCAACGCTCGCCCTGCCAAAAACCACCCCCCTGCCAGAGAGACGGCCAAGGCGATTGGTATTGCAACAATCAGTAGGATCAAGAACCGATGGAGAGTCTCCCCGACTGATTCCAACGAAGTCCCGACCTGGACGATGTACAACAACTTGTCCCGATACATGATCGGCACCGAAATGACTCGCAGCGGCGGCTCATTGGGATACTTGGCCGACTCAAAAATACTCTGCCCTGAGAAGGCGGTTTCAAGCGCGGTGCGGCTGAGCGGAACATCGTGGTGCTTGATGTTGGGAGAACTGATGGTAATCGTGCCGGACGGGCTGAAAATCTGGAAGAACTTGTCAATTCTCGCAAGCTCGGGAAATTGGGAGAGCAATTCCTTTTCGTTGAGGAGAGGAAGGAAGCCGCGCTCTTCAAGTGAACGCACAGCAATGGTGGCAGTGTCTTCCAGAGACTCATCGACGGCGTCACGGAGATTCCGTGCCGTCATCGCGTACAAGACGACGGAGAAAATGATCAAGACCAGGGCGAGGGCGCTCCCGTACCAGAGAGTCAACCGGACACGTAGCGGCATAGATCAGCTCCTACTCGGTGAAAAGGACACCAGATTGCCGCGACGTCTTGTTGTGGACATAATACGTTCGGTGCCACCGGTCAGCTCGAGAATCGTCATGGAATCATGCTAGTCAGCCTTCAGCATATACCCGCTTCCGCGGATGGTATGGATCAATTTCTTGGTCCGCCCTCGGTCGATCTTGTTGCGAAGATAGTTCACATAGACATCGATGACATTGGTAAACGTATCAAAGTCTTGGTTCCAGACGTGCTCGGAGATCATGGGCCTGGTCAACACACGTCCGGTATGACGCATCAAATATTCCAGCAAGGCATACTCTTTGAGCGTGAGCTCGATGCGTTGGCCTCCTCGTGTCACATCCCGCGTGGCTGGGTTCAGCACCAAGTCATCGATCTGTAAGATCCCTGGACTTTCCGTCGCGCCGCGCCGCAGTAACGCCCGTACGCGGGCCAACAGCTCATCGATCGCGAACGGCTTTGTGAGGTAATCATCGGCACCAGCATCCAGCCCCTTGACCCGCTGATCGATCTGAGACTGCGCAGAGAGGATCAACACCGGCGTTTGAATCCGTTCGCGACGGAGTTCCGTTAAAACGTCTAATCCAGACATCGTCGGCAACATCACATCCACGACCAGAAGGTCATAGTTGGTCACCAAGGCCAACTCCAACCCTTTGGCTCCATCCTCACAGAGATCGACGGCATAACTCTCTTCTTCCAGCGCCCGCTTAATGAAACATCCAACCTTGGTTTCGTCTTCTATGACAAGGACTCGCATCTCCACGTACCCCGACAGAGGTTGATAAGTTCGGTGATTATACCAAACGGACCGGCATGAAGCTTATTGTAGTGGCGAGCCGTTCGAAAGTGATGTGAAGCGGACTGAGGAAGGAGGCCCAATCGTTGAGGGCATGACTAGGTGGAATCACCGGGGAAGGTTTGTTCCAAAGATGTAATCATGAGCTTCCCATTGCGAACGTTGAACAAAAGCGTTTCCTCGCCCTCGGTCTTAAACTCTCGATTGGCTTGCAGAAGGGTCTCCGTTGACTTAAAGGACACTTTCGCGCTTTGTTCATCCGCAGCTAATGAGACTGTCGTCGTCGTGCGAGTGAAGTCATTGGCGCTAGGGAAGGCGAAGGCCATGGCCAAGGTTTTCCGATATTCCTCCCGAGTCAACAGGGCCACTTGCTGTTGCGACCCTTGCTTCATGTGAATGGTAATGGTCGCATCGGAGGTAATGTGTCGCACGACGGCATCGACATCCTTTCGGCGAATGGCCTCGTCGAGCGTAGTGAGCAGTAGATCGATTCCTTCACGCGTCAGCCTCACATCGGCAGGAACAGGTTTTGTCTGGGAACCAGTTGGAATCTCACTGGGCTGGCTGTTGGACATTTGACGAACCAAAAAGCTCGTCGGGAAAACCTGGCTCTTGAAGGCCAGGTATCCGAGGCCGACTGCGGCACAGAACGCGAGACCGATAACAATGGCCTTCCACGTCGAAGAGCCCCCCGAGTGTTCATTCACCGTCTTCCCACCGGGGCTCTGCTTCATAGCTACCATGTGGTCAGCTCTTCAGGATTCAAGGTATGAGCTAACAATAGCCTGAATTTCACCAAAAGCAACGAAAGAGCGAGCCTCCGCATGAGGCGTATGCAGATCGGAAAGCCTATCCCCATGCCCTCCGTGTGCTCGACCACCATAGCCACCGTCGTCAACTACTTCGGAAAAGAGAGGATGTCCGGTCTCTTGGAAATGCGTTGATCCCGTGGTACGCTGCGCGCTTGACGAGCCCATTATTCATACAATTTTCTCGAACCTAACAAGGGTTGATGACCCCATGACCATCCAGAATTGGCTACAACCGACCGACGACTTTCTCCCTCGACATCTAGGGCCTTCAAACGCTGATCTCCAGGAAATGCTGGCGACATTAGGCCTGCGCTCCCTCGACATGTTGACGGATGCAGCGATTCCTGCTGATATTCGCCTCAACCAACCCCTCGGCATTCCTGAAGGCGAAGGCGAGCAAGCCGTCCTCGCACGACTGAAAGAGATCGCATCCCAGAATAAGGTCTACCGGTCGCTGATCGGCATGGGCTACTACGACTGCGTCACTCCTGGCGTGATCCAGCGCAACATACTAGAAAACCCAGCATGGTATACGCAGTATACCCCATATCAAGCCGAGATCTCACAAGGCCGCTTGGAAGCGCTCGTAAACTTTCAGACCATGGTGGCTGACTTGACCGGGCTGCCACTGGCGAATGCCTCGCTGTTGGATGAAGCCACCGCCGCAGCCGAAGCAATGGCGATGTGCTACGCGATCGCTCGCAACGCGGGTCAGGAACGAAATGAGTTTTTCGTGTCTCGCGACTGCCATCCGCAGACCCTGGCGGTGCTGCAAACTAGAGCGGAACCTCTGGGTATCAGCATTCGAGCTGGCGTCCCGTCGCCGGATGATTGCCTGCGTCCGCAACTCTGCGGCATGTTGCTGCAATACCCTGCTACCGACGGGTATGTGGGCGACTTCAGCGCGTTGGTGACGCAAGCCCACGAGGCCGGTGTGCTGGTGGTGGTTGCCACCGATCTTCTTGCCCTGACCTTACTTCGCTCACCCGGGGAATTCGGAGCCGATATTGCCGTCGGCTCAACGCAACGGTTCGGCGTGCCGATCGGCTTCGGCGGGCCGCATGCGGCGTTTTTGGCGACGAAGGAGGAGTACAAGCGGCAGGTGCCGGGTCGACTCGTCGGGGTGTCAAAGGATGTGACGGGTAAACCGGCCATCAGGCTTTCGCTTCAAACGCGAGAGCAACACATTCGCCGAGAGAAGGCGACGAGCAATATTTGTACCGCTCAGGTCTTGCTCGCCGTGATGGCCGGCATGTTTGCGGTCTACCATGGGCCGGAGGGGCTTCGGCGTATTGCCGAGCGCGTCCACGGCCTTACGTTGCTGCTGGCTGAAGGACTCCGTCGGCTTGGATTCGACGTTCTCCCGAAAGTTTTCTTTGACACCGTTCGGATTCCGGTTTCCAAGACCCAAGCGGATCAGATTGTTGCGCGGGCCAATGAACAAGGGATCAATTTCCGGCACTATGGGGACGCCTCGATCGGAATGTCACTCGACGAGGTCAGTTCCCAAGAAGAAGTTTATCGCCTCCTGCAAGTATGTGTCGGCCACGATCAATTACCGTTCCGTCTCTCCGATCTCGCTGCGACCATCGATCCTAACTACCCGTCCCCCTTGGCGAGAACAAGTCCGTATCTGACGCACGAGGTGTTCCATCGGTATCGCTCGGAACACGAGATGCTTCGCTATCTCCACAGATTACAAGCCAAGGATTTGTCGCTCGTGCACTCCATGATTCCGTTGGGATCGTGCACAATGAAACTCAACGCCACCGCGGAAATGCTGCCGGTGACATGGCCGGAATTCGGTCGCCTGCATCCGTATGCACCGGTTGAGCAAACGCATGGCTACCAGACCTTGTTCCGACAACTCGAAACATGGCTGGCCGAGATCGCGGGGTTTGCGGCATTTTCGCTCCAACCGAATGCAGGCTCTCAGGGTGAATATTCGGGCCTCATGGTCATTCGGGCGTACCATCGGTCGAAGGGAGAAACCCATCGAGACGTCTGCCTGATCCCCGTCTCGGCTCATGGTACCAACCCCGCCAGCGCTGCGATGGTCGGAATGACCGTCGTCGTTGTTGCATGTGATCGGCACGGAAACGTCGACGTCACCGATCTAGAGGCCAAAGCTGCGCAATATCGAGATCGGCTGTCGGCCCTCATGCTCACGTATCCCTCCACCCACGGAGTGTTTGAGGCAAGTGTGCGGCGGATCTGCCAAATCGTTCATACTCACGGCGGACAAGTGTACATCGATGGGGCCAACATGAACGCCATGGTCGGCCTCTGTCGTCTCGGCGACATCGGGGCCGACGTCTGCCACCTCAATCTCCACAAGACGTTCTGTATTCCCCATGGAGGAGGAGGACCTGGCGTGGGACCGATTGGGGTCGCGCGGCATCTCATGCCTTTTCTGCCGGGACATCCCGTGGTCAAGATCGGAGGACCTGAAGCCATCGGTCCGGTGTCGGCAGCTCCGTACGGGAGTCCGAGCATTCTGCCGATCTCCTGGGTGTACATCGCCTTGATGGGTCGTGATGGATTGACTAAAGCCACACAGGTGGCCATTCTCAATGCCAACTACATGGCCAAGCGGCTGGAAAAGCATTACTCCATTCTCTACCGAGGTGATTCCGGATTAGTGGCTCATGAGTTCATTCTGGATCTGCGCGAGTTTAAGGAGAGCGCCGGCGTTGAGGCGATGGATGTGGCCAAGAGACTGATGGACTACGGCTTCCATGCGCCGACCGTGTCGTTCCCTGTGGCCGGTACGCTCATGATTGAACCGACCGAAAGCGAATCCAAGAGCGAGCTTGATCGGTTCTGCGAGGCGCTTATTCTGATCCGTGCCGAGATTCAGGAGATCGTCGACGGACAGCAACCCCGGACGAATAACATCTTGAAGAATGCCCCACATCCCGCCTCCATCGTGACGGCGACGGAGTGGAATCGCCCCTATAGCCGCGAGCAGGCGGCGTTTCCAGCGCCCTGGGTGAGGCACAGTAAATTCTGGCCGAGCGTGAGCCGTATCGACGAGGCCTATGGGGACCGCCATCTCGTGTGCAGCTGTCCGCCGATCGAAAGCTATCAATCCTAACACGATCTGCTTTGACGTTCGGCCCTTGGCTGTGCCCTACGACCCATACCATGGGCTCATCTCTCCTTACCTGATTTTTGGGAGAAGCCGTCGCGTGGAGATGTCGACCCTGATGAGGAGGCGCATATGAACAACATCGACCGTCGAGGCTTTCTGGTGCGTACGGGCTTGGCCCTGAGCGCGGCTGTCCTGACAGAGGCCTGCTCTCGTACATTCGCCTCCCAACAAGCTCCGCAGCGCAGGTTCACAAGATGGGAAGACCTCCGGGCACAGTTTCTCCTCTCTCCTCGTCTCATCCATCTCGCGACGTTCTTCCTTGCATCCCACCCCACACCGGTGCGTGAAGCCATCGCACGACATCGTGCCGGGTTGGATGCCGATCCTATCGGCTATTGGTTTGAACACGAGGAGAAGCAAGAGGCAATGGTCCTTCGGGCAGCAGCTGATTATCTCAACGCCGACCCCACCGACATCGCCTTGACTGACAGCACCACGATGGGGCTCGGGCTACTCTACGGAGGGTTACAACTTCGAACCGGCCAAGAAATCCTGACCACAGTACACGACCACTATTCGACAGAAACCGCGCTGCGTCTCCGTGCCGAACGCACGGACGCCGTGGTGCGTCAGATTTCCCTCTATCGTTCACTCAAAACGGTGTCCCGCGAAGAGATCGTCGACTCCTTGCGAAAGGGCATCACCCCTGCCACACGCCTCGTGGCAGTCACCTGGGTCCATTCCAGCACGGGCCTCAAACTGCCGATCCATGAGATGGCGCTGGCAATTCAGGCTATCAATCGCTCACGGGATGAACGGGACCGGATCATCTTCTGCGTGGACGGACTCCATGGCATGGGGGTGGAAGATTTCAGCGTGAGCGAGCTGGGCTGTGACTTCCTGGTCGCTGGGACACATAAATGGATGTTCGGCCCGCGCGGGACCGGTCTCGTCTGGGGCCACCCGAAGGCCTGGCCAATCACCCAGGCCACTATTCCAACCTTTAGTGGGCAGGCCTATGAACTCTGGATGGAGAACAAATCGTCACAGGCCCTCCCTCCATCGGTCCACATGACCCCGGGAGGGTTCCATTCATTTGAGCACAGATGGGCACTGGATGAAGCCTTCATATTTCACCAGGCCATCGGCAAATCGAAGGTGACCCAGCGTATCTATGAATTGAATCAGCAGTTGAAACAGGGGTTGGCGGCCATGCGCCACGTGACCCTCCACACACCGATGTCACAAGACCTCTCTGCCGGGATTGTCTGTTTCGAGGTAGCCGGCATAGAGCCCCGCGCCGTGGTGGAAAAACTGCGGCAACGTGGCATCGTCGGCAGCGTGACACCCTATGCGACCAAGTACGTCCGGCTTGCACCGAGTCTCATCAACTCGCCGAAGGAAATAGAGACCACGCTGGAGGCGATCGGAACTCTGCGCATCACATAGACCGAAAGACCAGTCGTTCATGCCGTTCTGATTCAAGCTACTGATTACGGCTCGATCATTTAGCCCGGATTCCGCAGTTGATTTGGAATTGAGGTAGAATCGGTGGCCAGATTCTCTTGGCAACCCAGGAGGTTGGCATGCGCGTCCGTCCAGCTCCGACGTCACCGCTCTATCCGAAGCTCCGCTTTGC
>JAOUMR010000070.1 GCA_029881435.1 Nitrospira sp. | reverse complement strand
AAGCATGGTGCCACGGATTTCATCCCTAAGCCGATGAAGGCAGCGATCTTGGAGCATCGAGTTCGGTACATGTTGCGTGGAAGCATCATGCTCAACGCACTCCTGCGCAGCGAAGCTCGGCTTGGCCTGGCGCAGCGTATCGCCAAGATCGGTAACTGGGAATGGCATCCCTCTACGGATCGCTTTACGGCGTCGCCAGAACTCTGTCGGTTAATGGGCATTCGGCTCCAAGAGTTCCGAGGGACGAAAGAAGCCTTTCTCAAGATGGTCCAGAAAGAGGACCGCGAGCGTGTCGACCAGGCGCTGAAGTCGATTCTTGAGGAGCGGAAGCCGTGCGATATCGATCATCGGATCATCCTGCCAAACGGAGGTGAGTTTGCCGCGAATTTACAGGCCGAGGCGGTATTCGATGATCAGCTGAAGTCTTTCACGATTGTAGGAACAGCAAAGGACATCAGCGAACGAAAGCGCTCGGAACGGGAAATCCACCGGTTGGCCTATTATGACAGCCTGACCGGGCTGCCGAACCGTGTGTTGTTCAAAGATCGTGTCACGCAAGCGCTGGCCCATGCACGTCGTTACCGAACGACTCTGGCGGTCTTGTTCCTCGACTTGGATCGATTCAAAGTCATCAACGATACGTTAGGCCATAACGTCGGCGATCTACTCTTAAAACAGGTAGCGGACCGTTTGGCGGATTCTGTCCGGCACAGCGATTCCATCGGTCGGTCGGTGGAGCAGGGCGAAACGCACGAACTCGCCCGCTTAGGTGGAGATGAATTCACCGTGTTGCTGACCAACATTCGGGATGCTCAGGATGCCGGGACGGTCGCGCGTCGCATATTAGAAGCGTTGGCCACGTCGTTCTTGATCGATAGGCATGAGGTTTCCGTAACGGCCAGTGTAGGGATCGCGATCTTTCCAACCGATGGGGATTCGGTGGATCTTCTGCTGAAGAGTTCGGACGTCGCGATGTATCACGCCAAAGAGCAGGGTCGGAATAATTTTCAGTTTTATTCAGCTACCATGAATGCGTTGGCTGCCGAGCGACTGGAGATGGAAAACGATTTGCGGAGGGCGCTGGAACGTCACGAGTTGCTCGTGTATTACCAGCCTCAAGTGGATATCCGGACCAACCAAATCGTGGGGGCAGAAGCCTTGGTCCGATGGCGTCACCCCCATCAGGGAATGCTGTTGCCTGCCGCGTTTCTTTCCGTGGCGATTGAGACAGGGATGATTCGCAAGCTGGATGAGGAAGTGCTCACCATGGCGTGCCGGCAAAATAAAGCGTGGCAAGATGCGGGGTACGCTCCCATCCGGGTGTCGGTGAATGTCTCCAATTCATTCTTCCATGGGCCTTCATTGACGAACGAAATTGCGAGGGTGTTGCGGGAAGTCCAGCTTGACCCGGAATATCTGGAATTGGAATTAACGGAATCTATTACGATGCAACATGTAGAGACCTCCATCGCCATGCTGCAGGATCTCAGAGCAATGGGGGTTCGGTTGTCGATCGATGATTTTGGGACAGGCTATTCCTCGTTGAGTCATCTCCAGCGGTTTCCTTTGAACATGCTCAAGATCGACCAATCGTTCGCCCAGGACATCACACGCAATGCTGCCAACGCCTCAATTACTCGCGCGATCATCTCCCTCGCGCACAGTATGAATCTTGCCGTGTTGGCAGAGGGAGTGGAAACCGACGAACAGGTGGAGCTCCTTCATCAATATGAGTGCGATCAAGTCCAGGGACATTTCTATGGCTACCCGATGCCGGAAGAAGAATTTGTGCGATTGCTCTCAGGGGCTATTCCGACCAAATGCAGAGAACGGGCCGCGTAGAACCTTCAAACACAGTAGCGGAATTGCATCCGATCGGCAATATAAAGGGGTAGCCACTCACTGTCTCATGGTCGTACCCATGGAACAACGAAAGGATACTCGGTTTCCGGTTGAATTTCGAAGCTCATTCAGCTCGGCAAATGTTGTAGCGGGCGATGGCACTCTCAACGATCTTTCCATTCGAGGTTGTCGTGTCTTCAGCCTCATCGATATGAAGCCTGGGACGATCCTTCAGCTACGGATTCATGCGTCCGGGGACGAACCGCCCATCCAGATTTCCCAGTCCGTCGTGCGATGGTGTCGAGCCGGCAGTTTTGGGTGCGAATTTGTCAACCTCAGTCCGGATGAATGGGCCAGGCTCCACCATGTGATCAAGGCCTTGGAGTTGGAACCCTACAAGAGAGCACAAGAAGATACTCACGTCGCATAATACCCGTACTGTTACGAAGTCATGCGGCTCGCGCGCGGATCTTTTCTTCGAAAAACTGGCAGGCCATCTCAACGCTTTCCTCGAGCGGTTCAAGCAGGTTCGCCGCGGCGTCCAGGCCCTGTTCCCGTGTCAACCGCTCGATTTCACCTGCGTGGAACGCGGCGGCCAGGGCACCCACTTGCGCGCTGGCTGATTTTAACTGATGGGCCCCAGCATTGAGCGTTGCCGCGTCTCCGGTTTGGATGGCCTCACGTATTTCAAGAATCAGCCACTTGGAATCCGAAAGGTATGCAGAGAGAATTTTCTGCACGGCGTTCGGGCGTCCTGCTCGTTGCATAGTCGCCAGGTTTTTCCATGCGGACTCATCAATTACGGGAATACCCAACTGAGTTGTCCGAACCATCTTTTCATCGATGCCCTGAGGACTGAGAAGAGAATCGGGGGTTTTTGGAACCATCCACCGCTGGATAACGGCGTGTAGGCCTTCCTGTGAAAAGGGTTTCGAGAGATAGTCATGGTTCCTGGAAGTCAAACTGCTTCCGCAACTGGTCCCGTCATCGTAGGGCGGGTGCTGTATCACGGGACTGTTCCACTGCCGACGCAGGAGCAAGTGACAAGGGATACTGAGGTCTGTGGGCCAACCGTCAATGCCGTGCCCCTTTCCGTCGACCCCACCAGTCACGGAGTTCGCGATGCGATCATGCATGTTGGTGTTGAACGCGCAATCACTAACGATGTTCCGCTTCACGTCTCAGTCGTGAAGAACCAGCAATGTGCATTTTATCCTCGTGTGGCGGCCTTGAGAGCTGGGGCACAGATGGAAATCTCAAACGACGACCCGGTCATGCATAATACGAACGTGACCCTCAGCAGCCGAACGGTGTTGAACGTTGCGGTGGTGGCTGGTGGGAACCCGATCCGGAAGCCGCTGAAAAAGGAAGGTCTGTATCTGATCAAGTGCAATGTTCATAAATTCATGAAGGCCTATCGGTATGTCTTCAGCGATTCCTTCTTCGACCAGACGAATGAGACGGGGCAATTTCGGATAGCAGGATTGCCGCCGGGACTTCATGCCATATCTGTGTGGCATGAAACGCTGGGAGTGTTGCATAAGGAAATCCAAGTTCCAGCCAGTGGGACGGTGACCGTAGAGTTCGAGTTTAAATAGAATTGCGTCCTTCTAAGTAGATCGAAGAAAAGTCGGAGGTCTTTATGGGTTTCTTGGGTAATGAAAGGGGCGCATGCTCACTATGCGTGACGACCGCTCTCACGGCAATCATGGCAATTGCGATCGGTGGTACCGTCCACTACACCCTGAAGGGGCATGAGCAAGAACGAGCGACACAGTTGATCGCACAGGCACATGCAGCTGGTGAGCGGCAGGCCGTAGCAGTCAGCCGGGTCTTTGCCTCGCTCGGAGGCGGGCTAGTACAGACGGACCTCTTCCGAATCCAGGAAATGCTGCAGACCGGATTCGCTCAAGAGGGACTTGTGGATGCCGTGGTGCTTGATTCGGACAATATGATTGTGGCTGCAAAGAATCCATCCCAGATCGGGCAGCAAGTTCGAGATATTGCTTGGATCTTAGTGCGAGCACAAAATCAGGAAGTGGTTTCTCGAAACCCGGATCAAGCCAACGAGCTTCTTTTGACAGTCGTCGAACCCATGAAGGACCAGGATGAGACAGTGGCATGGGCGAAGATGACCTACTCCCTTGCTCAGCCGGACGTGAGTCTGCTCCCTCCCGTGGAGCGTCTAAAGAGGACGGGGATCTTGATTGTGCCGCTCGCTCTGCTGCTCTTTGTCGGCACATTGATCGGTGTGCGATGGGTCGAACATCAGCAGCAAGAACGAGATGATGATACAGCTTTCTCCGATGAGGAAGAAGAGAACAAGACTCCGGCGGTCAGGAGGCTGAAGAAGGCGAGCTAGAGATACCTGGAGGGATAGCAAGGCCAGCTAGGATCGATGTGGGCCATCTGCCACTGGTAACCATCAGCGAATAGGCCGGCACTTCGGTCCAACACTTACCGCATACGAGTTGTTGGGCTAGTTGTGTGAAAACTATGCCGCTTTGGCTGCTCGGCGCTTCGCCACTTGCCCCAAGATGTCCAACGCGGCGATCCGGTAGGCTTCTGCGTAGGTCGGAAAATTGAAGATGTTGTCGATGAACGATTCGACCGTGGCAGAACTTTGGAGAGCCAATTGTCCGATATGTACCAGTTCGGTGGCTGAATCTCCGACCACCTGGACCCCAAGGAGGTGCTCTCCTTCAGGATCAGCCACCATCTTCAGTAAGCCGTGGCCTGCCCCTGATATTTGAGCGCGAGCAATCTCTTCAAACTTCGCCCGCCCGATCAATGGGGCTTTATATCGCTCCTGCGCACTTTTTTCATCAAGGCCGATGCTTCCCATTTCCGGAATCGTATAGATGCCCAGTGGAATGGTCGAGGCTGCGTCACCGATCGGGAGATTGAGGGCGTGGCGGACAGCCCGTCGACCCTCCTCCATCGCCTTCGAGGCGAGGGCAGGGCCCATAGCCATATCGCCAACCGCATAGATGTGGCCGATATCCGTCTGGCAGTACTGATTTGTGGGAATGAGACCTTTTCCCGAAACCGTTATGTTCGCTGCCGAAAGATTTAAGTCTTCTACGTTCGATTGCCGACCAAGTGCGACGAGCATTTTCTCGCTTTTGATGGTGGTCCCGTCGGTTAGCGAGGTGACGACGTGGGCCACATCGTCCCAACGAACCTCTGCAATCTGCTTTCCCCCGAGATAGTGACCACCCTGGCGCTCAAAACCCTCCACGAACTGTTTCACAAGTTCGTGATCCATAAATTGTAATGGGTATGGAGCACGGTCAATCAGAGTGACCTCGACACCAAGCAGCGAAAAAATGGACGCATACTCACACGCGATGACCCCACCGCCGAGGACTGTCAAAGACTGTGGGAGGTACATCATCGAAAGGAGTGAGTCGCTGTCCAGGATGTGTTCATGATCGACAGGAATCTCTTTGGGCGTTCTGGGACGTGAGCCGGTAGCGATCACGATCGTATCGGCTGTGAATTGTTGTTTCGCTCCGTCAACGGTTTGCATTTCAATGATGTGCTCACTCAAGAACCGTGCCCGTCCATGCAGCAACGAAATACCGTTCCGACGGAGCTGTTGACTCATGAAGGAGTCATGTGCCTGAACGACATTTTCAAGCCGACTCAGGAGTGTGGCGATCTGAGTATCGGGTTTGAGCGTAAATTGGAGGGCCTCGCCGGCCCGCTTGAGCTGGTCGAGGTGGAGTGCGCTTTCACGCAATGTCTTGCTGGGAATTGTCCCACGATAAACACAGCTGCCGCCGATCCCGCGTTCTCGTTCAATCAGGGCGACGCGTTTCCCTGCCTTGGCCCCTTGGACCGCCGCCTTCTGGCCGGCAGGGCCGGCTCCAATGATGATGATATCGAACGTAACGGGTATGCTCATAGATTTAGCGCATTTACCACCGCCAGCACCTGGTCCTTCTTAGTCAAGAGCTGGTCGATGTCGTTCGGGTACAGGTTTAATTCTGCAAAGACCGGTTGCGTGCGCAGCGACTCATCTGACATATCCTCTGGCGCGAGCATATGACTCGCGAGTCTATCGGAGGCGCACGTGAGTAGACACTCCTGACGGAATGATCCGGCATGATCGTAATCGTCGTAGTATTGAATGGCCGTGGCGACTTGTTTGGGTAAGCCCCATTTCTCTGCAATGAGGGTGCCAACACGGGAATGATACCCATCGATCCATCCGGATAGGATTGCTTTCTCAAGGGTGAGACGCTGCGTCTGTGCGAGTGCCGTTGCCGTTTGCAAAACGACCGGTTTTCCGATTTCGTGCAGCAGCCCACAGAGATACGCACTTTCGACGTTGACACGCCTCATGCGGGCAACTTCTTTGGCACAAGCGCCGCTCGCCAGCGAGTGACGCCACAGGCGCTTCACATCCTCTTCATGCCCAGGTGCCTTGAACGCGCCTGATTTGAGCGATGCCGTAAAGGCAATCTCTGACAGCAAGGTAATGCCCAGCATGGCCACCGCATGTTGGAGAGACACGACGGGACTTCGGGGCATATAGGCTGGGGAATTGGCGATCCGCAATACATGCGCAGCGAGTGCTTGATCTTGGTGAATCAAAGCCGAGAGTTTTGCCGCGTCGGCGGCTGGATCTGATGCCAAGGCCATCACCTGACTGGCTGCTTGCGGGAGTAGGGGGAGCTCAAGCTCACCAGTCTCGATTTTCTGAATTAATGACTGTTCCAGCCGCTCAACTGGGGTGGTTGCCGATCCTATTTCCGGTGCCATAGAAGCCGCTCCTCGAACGAGAGTCGGTCGGTTACGACTATCTTTCTCGGTTGATCCCTAGTGAAAGTTTAGCGCTCGTGACTTTGGGAAGATGGCAGACTATACTTCGTAGTCTTTGGGAGGGGGGTATGAGTCGAAGTCTGATCACGGGAATCGTCGTACTTTTAGCCGTTGCGGGAATAGTACCTGTATCGAGTATGGCAGCTGAACCCACCGCGAGTACCAAAAAGGTTGTGAAGGAAGCTCAGGAAACGATCGAGGCAACCAGGGAATATACGACTCAGCAGAAGGAGGCATTCCAGCGGAAGGCACAACAGGAGTTGGTGGCTATTCAGGAGCAAATCATCAGGTTGCGGGAGAAGATCGCGAGGGCCTCGGAGTCCACACGGGCAGATCTTCAGCAGTCGCTCAATGAGCTGGAAAAGAAGAAAGACGATGTCAGGCAGAAATTAGATGCTTTGAGGGAAACCACTGATGAAAAATGGCACCAAGTTCGAGAGGGGATGAATGCTGCCCTGAACGAACTCAAGCATTCGTACCGGAAACTACTGTCACATTTGCCATGATCAGCTACATTGTGGAGTATTTGCGATGAATGTTGTCACACTTGCCGATTTTCACCAATTCAGCAGTGGGAAGATGAAGAAGAACAATCTCTTCCAAACGGATCGATTCTTCTGTGATGTCTATTGTTTCGAGCCAGGCCAAGAACAAAAAGGTCATGTACATGGCCATCAAGACAAGGTGTATATTATTTTGGAGGGGCAAGGAACGTTTCAGGTCGGCACCGAACAGCGGGTACTTGGTGCGGGCCAGGGCACGATGGCTTCAGCTGGAGAAGAGCACGGGGTGAAAAACCATACAAGCGGGCGGCTCAAGGTACTTGTCTTTGTGGCTCCTAACCAAACCTGAAACCTCGACAAGAATCGATGTCAATGAGAAGGGGGAGAGAGCCTCAGGCTCTCTCCCCCTTTGCGTGTGATCAGCTGATCACAACGTCTCTTCGTCCAAGAATTTCCGCCTCAGGGTTTGTAGCAGGACCGGTCAGCTGGCTTACCGTCGTGCGAGAACTGATTTTCGTACGCCATCACTTGCCAGATTTGCTCCTCGGATAGAAGTCCCTTATTACCCTTCATCTTGGTCTTTGGGATCCCTTCGGCGACGCGCCAGAACCAGTATGCGTCTGAGAAGCGGCAGACGACTTTCGGATCACGAAGGTCCCGCGCACCCTTTTTCTTTGGTTTCCCGTCATCCCCGTGGCAACTGCTGCAGTTGACCTCGGTCTTGAATTCGCCTTTATAAATCTTCTTGCCCTCTTCAATGGCTTTTGGATCGGTCCATCCACCAGACGGCATTTTCTTATCAGCATACTCGGGTGGAACCGGAGCCAACGGGGGCAGATCCTCAGCGGAGGCTACACCTCCGGAAAGCATTAGGGCGCATCCCATTGCTAAAACTGAAACGCGTACGGTCCTTCGCATTCGTACCTCCTGCTTAGTTGTAGTGGATATTGGGCCTGTGTATTTACTTGAGTCAGATTACATCCTCATATGAACTATACCATAACTTATTTTGTCGGAAAAATGAAAGCATAGGAGAGCGGGCTGCGCGCCCATGGATAATGACTTTATTGGTATGTAAGTCTTACCAGTCCTCACAGGAGCTTGGATATAGAGCAGCCGATCGAGGACACGATCGTGCTTTATGCATGATCGGCTATTTAATAAACTGTGTAGCTGCCTCGACGATGGATCGCACTCCAATGCCATAGTGATCTACCAGCTCTTCCGGTTTCCCGCTATGGGGGATTTCACGGACAGCCAGTTTATGGACCTTGATCCCCTCGGTAGCAACGGCACTCAGAACAGCATCACCGAGTCCACCATGGGCATAGTGGTCTTCCACCGTGAGGATGCGCCCCTGCGTCGATCTCCCACTACCTAATAAGGTGTTTCTATCGATAGGAGCAATGCTGTAGAGATCTATAACGCGAACGGTGATGCCGGCTGCCTTCAATTGATCGTATGCTTTCAAAGCTTCAAATAAGGTCACGCCAGCGGAGACGATCGTGAGCACATCGGATGGGCTCTCTCGGAGAATTTTGCTGCCTCCAATGTGGAACATTTCTTCTGGTCCATAGAGCACAGGACTTTTAGGTCTACCGGCTCGCACATAGACCATCCCCTTGTGATTCGCGGTGACTTCAATCAAGCGATACATTGAGTTGCCATCTGATGGATAGAGCACGGTCACATTGGGCTGGGCT
Organism: Nitrospira sp.; assembly: GCA_029881435.1. GTDB lineage: Bacteria > Nitrospirota > Nitrospiria > Nitrospirales > Nitrospiraceae > Nitrospira_D. Next base: position 10,563 of record JAOUMR010000070.1, on the reverse strand, counting down.
GCCATCATGGCGATGTCTTCGAGTCCCATTTGGGACGGCCCATCCTCTCCGATGCTCACGCCGACATGTGTACCGACCAGCTTGATGTTTGACCCGCTGATCGCGGCCATGCGGATGAAGTCGTAAGCGCGACTTAAAAAGCAGGCGAACGTGGCGGCGAAGGGGATCTTTCCGCAGGCCGCCAGCCCAGCGGCTGCGCCCACCATGTTTTGCTCCGCGATGAAGCTCTCAAAAAACCGATTCGGAAACTTCTTGCCGAATTTGTCGGTGTACGTGGAGTTCTTCACATCGGCGTCAAGCGCGACGACGAGGGGATTCACGGAGCCGAGTGTCTCAAGGGCGAGTCCAAATGCTTCCCGTGTTGCAATTGATTCGCCGATCTTGTACGGGGCTGGCGGCATGGTGCCGATGGTGTGGGAAGGGATGGTGGCAACCGATGGTTTTGTAATGTGAGTCGCTGTGCCGGTTGGGCTCAATTGCTTTGTGAGCTCGTCGAGAGCCTTCTGGGTCTCGTCCCCTTTTTTCAGGGGCTTCCCATGCCAATCTGGTTTGTTCTCGATGAGAGAGATGCCCTTTCCTTTATAGGTTTTGGTGAGCAGTACGGTCGGTCGTCCCTTCGTACGAGCAGCTTCATCGAACGCCTTGAGTATGGCGCCGAAATCGTGGCCGTCGACGATAAGCGCATGCCAGCCAAATCCCGCCCAGCGGGAGCGGTAGGCGTCCATATCGTGCTGTAGCATGGTGGGATCACTTTGTCCAAGACGGTTGACATCCACGATCGCACACAGATTATCTAAACCGTACTGGCGGCCAACCTCGGCAGCTTCCCAAACAGATCCCTCCACCGATTCACCGTCTCCCATGAGAACGTAAGTTCGGTACTCAAGGTTGTCGACGAACTTTGCATTCAACGCAATACCGACCCCAACCGGAAGTCCTTGACCCAGAGAACCAGTCGCCATGTCAACAAATGGGAGCCGAGGCGTTGGGTGGCCCTCGAGGTCAGATGTCAGGGTGCGTAATTTTAAAAGATCACTCACAGGGAAGAGTCCAGCTTCCGCCCAGGCTGCGTATAACAATGGGGCAGCATGCCCCTTTGAGAGAACGAAGCGATCGCCGTTGAGCGCTTTGGGATTCTGAGGATTGTACCGCATGACGGAGAAAAACAAGGCGGCGACGATATCCGCAGCCGAGGCGCAGCTCGACGGATGACCACTGCCTGCTTCGCTTGTGGCCCGCACGCTGTCGATGCGGAGTTGGGTTGCCTTATTGTGTAAGGTCGTAAGCAATTCTGACGAAGCAGGTGAACCAGCCATTGAAGGTCCTTTCAAGATCGGGACGGAACAGTGTAAATGAACTAGTTGTCTATACTATCTTCCCAGTCAAGAAACAGAAGGTGAGGCTAACAAATCGCCTAGGTGGAGGTCAATGAACAAGCTCCCCTGGTTTTTCTCCAGGGGAGCTTAATTGGGGATAGGCAGCACTGTGTCAGGGTTGTCTCAAGCCCCGGCGGGAGGTGTGATCGCGGAGGCTTCACTCGAACAGGGACTCTCGAGGCTACCATAAGCGCTCACGGCAAAGAAGTATGGCGTGTTAGGTTCAAGCTCAGCAATGGTTACATCTGGAGCCTCAGCGGCAATTCTGTCGTCGTAAGCGCATACACCTGGATCCTCGGACGGCTGCTTCCCGTAATGGACATAATACCCCTTCACTTTAGGATCTGGAACTGGTTGCCACATTACGCTTGCGGCTGCTCCAGTTGGCGTAGAAGCCATAGAAATGGTCGGTTTTCCCTGTGGCGCATCAATTAGAGAGGCGAGCGAGTCTTCTTCGGGGTCAGATGCATTGAGATCAGGGACAAGGTCAGTAGACGAATCGGCATCAGTTCCCTCCGCCAACAAAAGGGGAGAATCAATGGGCTCTTCCCCACCGAGAACTGGTTCTTCAAGAGTAGGGTCGAGCGTAGAGTCGTCGGTTGTGTTCGTAGGTTCATTGGTATCTGCTGATGTGGAGAGCGAAGAAATGGCGGGACCTCCTCCTCCTTCGTTATCGCTACACCCAGTTAATGGAAGCGCGATAACGCCCAGTATGATCAGACCAGCTATCGATCTCGTGAATTGCCGATACAAGAAGCCGACCGAACTTGCATTTTCCAGCATACGAATCTCTCCTATTCAAGATGAATTGCTGTAGCTCCTTGCAGCTCAAGTATGCAAGGCTGGACGAATCTGGGCAAAGCAAATCAAATGCCAGCTCGAGCAATTTATAGTTTTCAAATTAATCAATTAGTTATGCATTTCATCATGCTGGTGAAGATGGAATGTGTGAAGGGTTCACCATTCAAGTACCGTGATGATTAGCAGGGGATAAGATACTGAAAAATCAGGGAGGAGGGGTTTCTTGTGTTCGGCGCTATTTTTTCTTGAGCAAACAAGTCTCACATGAACGAGTCACGCCCGAAGTGATTAAGGGGGGATAGGCTGGTGATCAGTGCGATCTTTAAAATATCTAAAAAGCAGATAGCCGTTCGCGAAAACCACGATCAACAGGATGCTATAGGTCGTCACCGGTGAGGCAAGGTCTAACTCGACTAAGACTCGAGACAGGCCGAATCCCACAATTATCCCGTCGAATGCCATGCAAATGCGCCGGAATGTTTCTGGATCCATCAAGCGAATGAGATACGTTCCGAGCGGAATTCCAACTATGACGCTGGGAACAATATACGGAATAATTTCCATGCTGCCGGCACTGTAGAAACCGATAAACCCGTAAGCGATCGCTGTGAGTGACGACTCCGCCAGACGAATGATCCCCAAGGCAGCACGGAAGTCTTGTTTCGGATAGCCTTGATTGTTAAAGAGGAGAGCCAAGGGGGGGCCGGAAATCGTCGTGACGGAGTAGAGCGTGCCGAGCCCTATTCCAAACGGTACCCCTATAGCTTTTTCAGCGCGAATGGGTTTCCGAATGCCAGCAGCCTGGAGAAGAATCAAGGGCAGCAGAAAAAAATAGGTGACAAATTTGATCCATGCTGGTTGCACCAAAAAGAGAAGATAGCTGCCGATGCCGACTCCGACCGCCAGGCCGCCAAGAATAGGAGCGACACGCCAGAAGACGTTGGGGATGCTCTTCCGGTTGATGAAGAGAACATAAGTGTTGATGACGAGTTCGATGAGCACAAGGGCCGGATTCAAGATGCGATTGGTGTAAAACAACAGGGCGACCGGAACGGTGATGGAGGAAAAGCCATAGCCTAGGGCGCCATTTACTGTGGCGGCCACAAACGTAATGAGGACTAGAACGACTGTATCCATCAAAGGTCAGACTTCCGAACGGTTGGAGGCAAAGTCAGCAAGCGTATAGTGATCGAGGATCCCGGCAATTGCATCGCGGACCGCGCCCATGACTTGTTGGAGAGGACACCGTGTCTTGTTTGCATAAGGGCATTCATTGCATTTTTGATAGGCGGTCTTGCTGACGCACCCAATTGGCGCGAGTGGGCCATCAAGTAGGCGTATGACGTGACCAAGTGTGATCTCCCTGGGCTGTTTGATCAGCGTGTATCCACCCTTGATACCCCGTCGGCTTGCGACGAGCCCCGCTCGTTTGAGTGTGAGGAGGATTTGCTCCAAAAATTCGATCGGGATGCGTTGGCGATCCGCGATTTCATGGCGCTGTAAGGTAGTTTTCCCATGTGCAATCGTGAGCTCAAGTAAAGCCCTAAGGCCATATTCGCTTTTTTTTGACAGTTTCACAGCTGGTTCAATATGCAACTAACTTAGTCAACAAGCACAACAATAGGGGAAAGATACCTGCTTCGTCAAGGTGAAATTAACCAGGGCACTTCACGTATGTCGCTCTATTCGATGAGTATCTATAGGTTCGTCTTGGTTCTTCATATGCAACCATAAGTATTGAGTCATCTGTTTCCTTGACAGTGGAAAAGCATTCTTGCTAGCCTGCATTCTTCTAACGTAAACATCTAGTCATCTCTCCTGGTCAGACAGTAGGTTCTGTGAATTTTCAAGACCTTATTCTCGGCCTTCATCGATTCTGGGCCGATCAGAATTGTGTCATCCATCAACCATACGATATGGAAATGGGTGCTGGGACATTTCATCCAGCCACATTTCTGCGATCACTCGGCCCGGAGCCCTGGCGGGCGGCCTATGCGCAACCATGCCGCCGCCCGACGGACGGCCGCTATGGTGAAAACCCCAACCGTCTCCAGCACTACTACCAATATCAAGTCGTCTTGAAGCCTGCTCCCGACAACATTCAGGAGTTGTATCTCGACAGTCTGGCTCAGCTGGGGATCAACCCTAAGCATCACGACATTCGCTTCATCCAGGATGATTGGGAATCCCCGACGTTGGGGGCGTGGGGACTGGGGTGGGAAGTACGGCTTGATGGGATGGAGATTACCCAGTTTACCTACTTCCAGGAGATTGGTGGAGTTGAACTGAGTCCGATCACAGGCGAGATCACCTATGGCACCGAGCGCATTGCGATGTACTTACAGGAAGTGAACAACGTCTTCGATCTGGCTTGGACCGACAGCATCATGTATCGAGACATTCATCACGAAACCGAAGTGCAAGGTTCTCGGTACAACTTCGAACAAGCGGACGTGGCGATGCTCATGCACGCGTTCCAGGCGAATGAAGCGGAGTGCACGCGGTTGCTTGCGCAGGGTGACCAGCGCGTGACGTTGCCAGCGTATGACTACTGCATCAAGTCGTCCCATCTGTTCAACCTACTCGATGCGCGCGGGGCGATCAGCGTTGCGGAACGGACGGGCTACATCGCCCGGGTGCGGGCGATGGCCAGGCAATGTGCCGAGCGCTATCTCGACGAACGAGCAGCGATGGGACATCCACTATTGGGTCTTGAAAGTAGAATCATGAAGGCGGGTAGGCCTCGTTCAAAGGCCGGAGCAAAACGAACGTAATAGGTTATGGCGACTCAAAAGAAACCAGGACGCCGGAGTGCTGCGCCGAAAAAAAGCAGAGGGACCTCCGCACAGTCCGTGGCCGAACTGTTGCTGGAAATCGGGGTAGAGGAACTGCCGTATCAGTTCATTGGCCCCGCACTGGCCTCACTCAAGGAATCAGCCGAACGTCTATGCAATAATCAGCGACTCACTTTTCAGACTGTTCGAACCATGGGCACGCCACGCCGACTGACAATCGTGGTTGAGGGCTTGGCGTCGAGACAGACCTCCGTGACGAAAGAGGCGATGGGGCCTTCGAAGGCCGTCGCGTTCGATCAGGCCGGACAGGCGACCAGAGCCGCTTTAGGATTTGCCGCAGGCCAGGGTGTTGCCGTTCAAGACCTTCACGTTCGTCAGACTCCCAAGGGTGAATACCTTTTTGCGGTGAAACGTGAAGAAGGCCGTGCGACTGCCGCTGTGCTGCTTGATACACTGCCGCAATTGGTATCGGGCCTCGCATTTCCCAAAGCGATGAAATGGAACGAAGCCGGCGTGCGCTTTGCCCGTCCGATCCGGTGGGTCATGGCGCTCTATGGGGGCTCGGTACTTCCTATCGAAGTGGCTGGCATCAACGCATCGAATCAGACGAGGGGGCATCGAGTCTTAGGGGGAGGGAAGTGGATGTCCATTCGCGATGCCGCCTCCTACATCGGTACATTGGAGCGCCAAGGCGTCATCGTTGACCCACAGCGCCGCCGCAAGCTGATCGAAGAACAAATTGCTGCCATTTGCCACAAGACCGGATTTCAATTGAACGCAGACGAAGCCTTGCTCGACCAGGCAGTGTATTCGACAGAGCAGCCCATCTCGTTCCTCGGGTCGTTCAAGGATGCCTACTTAGATGTGCCGGAGGAGATTCTGATCACCTCGATGAAGGAACACCAAGGATTTGTTTCCTTGCGTCAGAAAAACACCGGCAAGCTGGTGGCTCATTTCATTGCCGTGGCGAACAACCGCGTCAAGGATATGTCTCTCATTCGCGAAGGCAACGAGCGGGTGCTGGCGGCACGGTTGGCCGATGCCAAATTCTTTTTCGACGAAGACCGGAAGGTGCGACTCGAAGAGCGGACGAAGAAGTTGGGTGGAGTGATGTTCCATCAGAAGCTCGGCACGATGGCGCAAAAACAGGAGCGGGTGAAAAAACTGGTTGGTGTCATTGCCGCGCACGTGTCTCCAGGACAAGATGAATTACGCCAGATTTGTGAGCGGGCGGCGTTGTTGTCCAAGGCTGATCTCCTGACCGGCATAGTTGGCGAGTTTCCGGAGTTGCAAGGCATCATGGGTGGTGAGTATGCCTTGCACGACGGAGAATTGTCCGCAGTGGTTCAGGCCATTCGAGAGCAGTATCTTCCACGCGCGATTGAAGGAGAGTTGCCCAAAACGGTTGCGGGACAAGTACTGTCTTTGGCTGACCGCCTCGATACGATTGCTGCATTTTTCTCGGTCGGCATTGTGCCGACAGGTTCGGAAGATCCGTTTGCGTTGCGGCGGCATGCGACCGCGATTGTCCGGATTCTCCTCGAAGGGAAACTTCGAATCAATCTGGTGAACTCCACCAATCAGGCCATTAACCTGGTGGCTGATGACGGGTTCAAGAACGTGCCGGGATTTGAGCGAGAAGGACTTCGTCAAATCACAGAGTTTGTTTTTGAACGTGTTCGGCACTACGTCCGGATCGTGCAGGGCCTACGCGACGACATCATCGACTCGGTGTTGAAGTCAGCCTATGACACGCCGGTGGATCTTGTCGATCTTGTGCAGAAAATGAAGGCCGTGGAGATGGTGACGAGGAAGCCGGAGTTCGATCCCTTAATCGTCGGCTTTAAACGAGCGCATCGGCTTGTGGAGAAAGAACAGTGGGAACCTCAGCAAGTCGAGACGGCGAAGTTTCAACACCCGTCCGAATCGGCGCTTCACAAGGCAGTCGTCGAAGAGCGAGGGAAGATGGGTTCGGCCCTAGAGAGTGGTGACTACGGCAAGGTGCTGGATTCCTTGGTTGGGCTCAAGGCGGTCATCGATGACTTTTTCGCAGCTGTGATGGTAAACGCAGAAGAGAAGGCTATTCGCAGCAATCGATTATCGTTGCTCAAAGAGGTCGATGAGTTATTCATGTCATTCGCGGATTTTTCCCAGATTGTGGTACAAGGGCGATAGGTCGAGTTGGACCGAAACAGATCGGCTCTCGCGAGGATCGGACAGAACGGGAGTTGCGTATGGATCAGCCGGTGACGGACGAATCCCGTCGGGCGGACAAGATCCGACGATTTTCTCTTGCGATCTCGCTGGCGCTGATCGTGGTCTGCAATGCTATCATCGTGGCTGGGTTCAGACTGAGTGGCTTTAATTTGGATGACTTGGTGAAGACTCCGGATCTGTTCAATGCCAAGCAGGATGTGTGCCTTCGGCTGACCTGGCAATCATTGCCGGGTGCGAATGAGCCAGTTCGGCTCTGTTCAGAATGGCTCAATCTTTCCGACCCTAATGGGAAACCACATCACCTCCAACCTGATACGAAACTTAAGAAGGGACTTGACGGCCAGTACTATGTCGATCAAGGTGTGCAGGCTGACTATCGGCTATTACTGCTGATGCTGTTTGTCACTGCTATTATCATCGGGGGCGTACGGGCGAAGTGGTTCTTGGTGAATCGCTATCGGCTCCGGTTGGAATCATCCGACGGCCGCGGTGCGTCCCCCGCGCATTGATACGTATTCTTCTTGGAAGGAGAAGTCACGTGGCAAAGAAATACGTCTACTATTTCGGCGACGGTAAGGCCGAGGGCACGTCGAATATGAAAGAGCTGCTTGGGGGTAAGGGCGCCGGATTGGCGGAGATGACCAATTTGGGAATATCAGTCCCGCCTGGGTTTACGATTTCAACTGAAGCCTGCATCGAATATTACAGAATCGGGAAGAAGTATCCTCCGGGCATGTGGGATGCCACATTGCAGGCGCTGAAACGCGTCGAACGTTCAATGGGGATGGGGTTTGGGAATCCTGAACGGCCGCTGCTGGTCTCCGTACGATCTGGAGCCCGGGCGTCGATGCCGGGCATGATGGATACTGTACTGAACGTCGGTCTGACCACAAAGACTGTCGAAGGATTGGCGGCCAAGACCAGGAACGACCGATTTGCGCAGGATAGCTACCGACGATTTGTGGCGATGTTCGGCAGTATCGTGATGGGTGTGCCGCGCGAACACTTCGAAGCGATTCTGAATCTCAAGAAAGAAGAAATGGGCGTGAGACACGAGACCCAGCTCGATGCGGGCGCTCTGCGCGATCTCGTGGAACGGTTCAAATCTCTGGTCAAAGAAGAAACGAGCAAAGCGTTCCCCGACGATCCGAATGAGCAGCTTAAGCTGGCGATCGACGCGGTATTTTCATCCTGGAATGGCGCGCGTGCGATCACTTACCGCCGGCTGAACGGGATTCCTGATCACTGGGGGACGGCGATCAATGTCGTGGCCATGGTGTTCGGAAACATGGGCGACACCAGCGGTACTGGGGTGGCCTTCACGCGCGATCCCAATACGGGAGAACGGAAGTTCTTCGGTGAGTGTTTGATGAATGCGCAAGGAGAGGATGTGGTAGCCGGAATCCGGACGCCGCTGCCGGTCACGGAGTTAGGGCGGACCGTACCTCCCGCCTATAAAGAGCTGGAACACACCTACAAGCGATTGGAAAAACATTACCGAGACATGCTCGACCTGGAATTTACGATTCAGGAGGGCAAGCTCTATATGTTGCAAACGCGCGTCGGGAAGCGGACCGGTATTTCTGCGGTGCGCATCGCCGTCGAGATGGTTCATGAAGGCTTGATCACCAAGCGTGAGGCAGTGCAGCGGGTCGGTCCGGATCAGCTCGCGCAGTATCTCTATCCGATCTTCGATACGCAATCTGAAGCGGGTTCAACCCCATTAGGCAAGGGGTTACCGGCCGGTCCCGGCGCGGCAGCAGGAAAAATCGCGCTCACACCGGATCGCGCGGTCGAGATGAAAGCGGCCGGGCAGCGAGTTGTGCTGGTTCGCGACGAAACCAGCCCCGACGATATTCATGGCATGAATGCCGCGTCTGGGTTTGTGACGTCGCGAGGCGGAATGACGTCGCATGCGGCGGTGGTGGCGAGGCAGATGGGCAAAGTCTGCGTGGCCGGCTGCGAGGCCGTGGAAGTCATTGATACCCAATCGGTGCGGATCGGGTCAAAGGTGTTTCACGAAGGGGACTACATCTCCGTCAACGGGTCGACCGGAAACGTCTATGACGGAGACATTCCCGTCATGGAATCCGAGATTATTCAGGTGGTGCAGGGGAAGCTGGATGCGAAGCGGTCGCAAAAGTATCAGCTCTTCTCGACGATCCTCTCATGGGCGGACAGTGTGCGGACGATGAAAGTGCGGGCGAATGCCGATGTGCCGGACCAGGCCAAGATCGCCCGAGGGTTCGGCGCCGAAGGCATCGGGCTCTGCCGCACAGAACATATGTTCTTTGCCGAAGACCGTATTCCGATCATGCAGAAGATGATTCTGTCCAGAACGAAAGAGGATCGGGAAAAGTATTTGGAGCAGTTGTTGCCACTACAGAAGCAGGACTTTATCGGGCTGTATCGTGAGATGGAGGGATTCCCGGTTACCATTCGCTTGCTCGATCCGCCGTTGCACGAGTTTTTACCGAAGCGCGAAGAACTGATGGTGGAGATCGCCCAGCTCGAGTTAACCGGCGAGGACGGGGCCAAGTTGGAAGAACAGCGTCGTTTGCTCGTGCGGGTGGAAGAGTTGCACGAATTCAATCCGATGCTGGGGCTGCGCGGATGCCGGCTGGGCATTACCATGCCTGAGATCACGCGCATGCAAGCCCGCGCCATTATCGAGGCGGCCTGTGAGCTGGCCAAAGAAGGCAAGAAGATTGTTCCGGAGATCATGATCCCGCTGGTGGGCATGGTGGCAGAAATGAAGTCGCAGAAGGATCTCATCCGCGAGGTCGCGCAAGAGACCATGAAACGCTACAATGTGAAACTCTCGTATCTTGTCGGGACGATGATCGAATTGCCGCGCGCCGCCGTGACCGCCGAACGGATTGCCGGAGAGGCGGAGTTTTTCTCGTTCGGGACGAACGATCTGACCCAGACAACCTTCGGATTCTCCCGTGACGACGCCGCGAAGTTTATCGACCACTATCGGACCGTGAAAATCATGGATGCGGATCCGTTTGCCACACTTGACCGGGAAGGGGTGGGGTCGTTGATGAAAGTGGCGATCGCTGGCGGGCGTACGTCACGGCCTGGGATCAAGCTCGGCATCTGCGGTGAACATGGCGGCGATCCGAGTTCCGTCGAGTTTTGCCATCAGCTCGGGTTGGACTATGTGAGCTGTTCACCCTTCCGTGTGGCCATCGCGCGGTTGGCGGCGGCACAAGCTGCGATCGCCGCAGCAGACGCCAAGCCGGCAACATCCAAGAAAGCCGTGAAGGCGCGTGGAAAGAGGGTGAAGACCAAGAAGGTATCGCAGTCTGTGAAGCCGGCCAAGCCGACGCTCAAGAAGCCTTCAAGCGGCCGCAAGAAACGGTGACGGA
>JAOUMR010000069.1 GCA_029881435.1 Nitrospira sp. | reverse complement strand
CATGCATTGTGTGAGGGGTTGAAATGAGTGTACGAATTGTTGTCGGGCTGTTCCTGTATCTGTGCCTTGGCGGTGCTCCTCTGTCTGCTCAGCATCTGTGTGAGGATTGTCTGAATGAGGCGAAGCATCTTCTGACGCAGTGCCTTGAGGGCGCCATTAGTGAAGAGGACAAGAAGTCTTGTTTGGAACGGCAACAGACGCGATCAAGGGGCTGCGAGAGTAGTCAGTGTATGACGGAACGCGCCGCGCGCAAGCTGGACAAGCCCGTTGAACAGAAGCCTCAACCTGGGGCGCAGGTGAAGGAAGAGGGACGAGAGCGGTGAGGTTTGGATGAGCGCTCTTTTGCCATGAGGGGGGAGATTCATCTTTGGATTCGAGTCACGGAACGCCGGGTGACGGAGAAGAGGCAACAATGTCGATTCCAGTCTCAACCCCGATGCCAATGTGAGTTCTCGCCTCGCAAACCATTCGTATCATCTTAGAGATCTGCCGAATCTTTTGGCGATCGAGGGGCGAAAGGGCTCGCGGTATATTATTCACAGTGCCTCCGTCACGAAGGCTGGTCCCGGCTTCCATGTGAGTCCCGGCCTATCCTTCCCGCCACATGAATTTCTTCCCTCCTGAGCAATTGTGACCAGACAAGCATTGAGCGTCTTGGCATACTGTGCATATGCAATCGCCGTCTGTCGTAGCCAAGGAGGTGGCATCACGACCTGCCGAGTCGCCCGCTCGTATCAACACTTCGTCCAGATGTAGCCGGTCCCCTGCTCTGAATGTGGATCGACCTATCTGGACGTGCGGGTGGCCTCAGGGACTCTAGGGCCGCATCTGTGTCCAATCTGCGCCCAGTCCTTGAGCCCGCGCGTCGTGTCTTTGGTCCACGCGCCGCGCGTGCCGATGAGACATCAGCAGGTCGCCTGAACGGGAGTCGCCGAGAACCCAGGTAGATTACGAATCTCACGTTAACCAGGAGGAAGCGCCATGCTGAGTTGGGCTGTCACATTTCTAGTCGTTGCCATTATCGCAGGAGTATTAGGACTCTCCGGGGTGGCCGGGACCGCGACCAACATCGCCTATGTCCTGTTTGTCATCTTCGTGATTCTTGCGCTGGTCGGCTTTCTCACGGGTCGCAAGCCAACCGCCTAGCGGCCGATTGCGAACATGCCGGAGCCGTGGGTCGTCCGCGCACCGAGGTTGTGATGGTGTGTCATACAGGCCTGGTCTAGCCTGAAGGCGTTGTCAATCTAACTCCCATTTGGCAGACTGGGCAGTATGACAACCACAACACCCAACTACCAATGCCATCGCTTTTCCTCATGAATCATCAGCCACGCCATCTGGCTCGATCATCGATCCTGTTTGTGCTTCCGTGAAGTCGAAGAACTCTTAGCTGAACGTGGAGTCATGGTGGCGTATGAAACCGTTCGTCAGTGGTGTCAGAAGTGTGGACTAGCCTCTATGCATACTGGATAGTGTCACTGCTCGATCTATCCGTTCCATTGTGCGTGCAGCCTACTAAGTTGACAATACCATAATTGTGGAGCGAGCAATTATAGACAGCCAGCTTGGATAACTCGAAACCGGAGTGTGCCATGCTCCTTTTCTGTCGTCTTGTTTCCCATCAGGGGCTCAGAGTGCGGGGTGCGCTTCTGTGCCTGGCGGCGAGTGCGATCTTTCCTCCACATGTCCTGGCCGGGGCCTTGGACCACCTTTCTGACTTGACCGACAAAGGGGCCCAGGTCGTAGTCACTCTCAAGGATCGAGACAATTTCAACAGCGAGTACCTCTACGATGTGAGTGTGAAGAATGTGTCGTCTGATCCCTTGGTGGGGGAGTCACTCATGATCGTGCTTGACAAGATCACCAATATCGGTGGCCACGAATGGATGGCCGGCACCAGCGAATCAAACCTGACACGCATGGAGATTCTAGGACAAGATGGTGAGACAGAGGACGGCAAACCGTACTTTCGGATCCCTCGCGGACCCAGTCCGGATCTGCCCCCTTACGGGCAAAGCAGTCCTGTAACCGTGCGGATTCGCAATAAGGACTATCTCATCGTGTTCACTCCGTTTTTCCGGGTGTATGGAATGAAACGGCCGCCCGTTGCGCCGAAACCGAAGGAGGGTGTGTCGCCGTTGCCTTCAGCCATGACTCCCGCCGATAAGCTCATTCAGCTGCTCATCCAGAAAGGCGTACTCTCTGAAGACGAGGGACGTGCGCTTCGTCCGCAATGATCTCTCCCGGAGGGATGGAATTCATGGAAACAGGTAGCACCTGCCTCTTTATTTCTTTGTCTGAGCTGTTTTGACCAGACCGTCGCCGGTCTTTTTGCTATGGTACTGACCATAGGTGCTTAGTCGTTCTTCCCTTCGTGACAGCAAGCATCTAGGAGTGAACGGCGGTCACCGCGTGCTCTCTGTTCAATACTCTGCCGACAGCGCGCTCTCTGGCGATTTCAGCGGACATTGGGTTGAGTCAGTGGCGATCTCTGCTGTTGCCGGCACCGATCAAGGGGTCGCGGGGAGTTCACTGATGGTGAACAACCTCGTGTCAGCTGCAACGGTGATCGTGTGATCGGGAGAACAGCGCTCGAACATTCTCGATCGGGGTATCCGGGCGCACGTCATGTATGGAGAAAGCGGGAAGGTCAATGAAACAGGAGGGATGCTCAATGACAGATAGCAGGGGGTGTTCGTTCGGAGCGGTGGGAGTGGCGTTTGTGACCGGAGGGTTGCTGGGAGCTGCGGCGGCGTTGTTGCTGGCCCCGCAGTCTGGTCGTCAGTCGCAGGAGCAGCTGCGAGGGTATGCGCGACGAGCCGAAGAGGGTGTTCATGAGCTGGCCGACCAAGCCATCGAGGGTGTCGACCAGGCGTGGGACAAGGGACGCGAGTTCATCAAAGACAAGCAGGCGGTCCTGAGCGAGGCGGTCGAGGCCGGTCGTGCCGCTATGCATCGGGAGCATGAGCGACTGTCTGGCGACAAGCATGCGCGCCAGTGAAGCGTATGGGTACAGCATGATCGAGTGTGCAGTGAATGTGCGAACAAAGGGAGACATAAGATGAATACAATTCTTATCATCGTATTGGGAGTATTGTTTCTAGGCGTTCTTCCGATCTGGCCGCATAGCGGCGATTGGGGATATCTCCCCAGCAGCGGGCTGGGTTTTCTCTTCGTAGTTCTGGTCCTTCTGACCCTGATGGGTTGGTCGAAACCAACGGCGACGGAAAAGTTGTAATAGGAGTGAGCGTTCCTGTCGGCTATTCCAAAGATGGAGCATAGGACCATGATCGACATAAATTCAGGGACATTCGACCAGCTCAAGACTCTGGTCGGAATCGGAGACACCGATGCCAAGAGGATTGTGGAAGGACGACCCTATCAACGGACGGATGAGCTGGTGACAAAGAAAGTTATCCTGCAAATGACCTACGACAAGATCAAAGAGCAGATTATGATGCGGCCGAAATAATGCAATCAATGCAATCAAGGACACATGAGGACGCGACGAATCTGATAGTGGTCGCGTACAGGTAGCCGGCATGGAACCGCAAAGGAGGGGAATATGAAGAACAGATCTCGGGCATCTATCATGGTCATGACGGCGTTCTTTATGGGATTTGGGCTGGGAGGCCTCTCGCTGCACTATGCTGCTGCCCAAGGGATCTTTGGGCTTTCGACGTCCGTGAGCCAGCTTGGCAGTGCATTGGTCGACATGCAGAAGAATGTCGACGACCTGCAAAAGAATATGGGAACGGTCAAACAGGTCAAAGAGCAACTGAGCAGTCTGTCTCCACAAGGTGGGGGCACTCCTGGAGGGGACCTCCTAAAAAAAGGTGGCGATTCATTGAAAGACATGAAGCCAAAATTCTGAATTGTGTGACACAAACACTTGAGAGAGCCAACCCATGAACCAGATATTCAACAGTACCCCTCGTACGGGTTCAATCAGTTCTGAAACGCGGCTCGGCATGACTTGGGCCGTGATGGCAGGCACGGTTGGGTTGCTGCTGCTGATCGGGACTCCCATGGCGTGGGCCGAGCAGACCGCCACAGAAGCGGTGAAAAGTACCATTGATGAGGTGATCCATATTCTCAACACTGAAGCGCTGAAGCAGTCGGGTCGCTCGGTGGAACGACGGCAGAAGATTGAGCAAGTCATCAGGCAGCGCGTCAACTATAAAGACATGGCCGAACAGGCCCTGGGCTGGCCCTGGATAGCCCTGACTGACACCGAGCGGCAGGAATTTGTGGCCCTCTTTGTTCAGTTACTCCGAGACACGTTCGCCGGTCGCATTGACCACTATGCCGGTGAGGAGGTGCGCTACCTGTCTGAACAGTACCAAGAGAACTGTGCGGAGGTGAAAACGAAACTGTCGGGTCAGAAAGTGACCACCCTGCTCGATTTTCGCGTCGTCGACCAGGACGGCGAGTGGTCTGTGTATGACGTGGTCATCGACGGCGCGGGGATCGTGAGCAATTACCATGCGCAGTTCACCAGCATTCTTCGCGATCATTCGTATGCGGATTTGGTGAACAAGATGAAAGAGAAGACCCTTGTGGTGAAAGCGTTTGAAACGATCACGGCTCCATAGCTGGTCGGCATAGACGTAGTAATCCCATCTGACCGTCCGGGGACTGTCGATGAACACCGATCCCAAGTTCTGTCGTCTCATCCAGATTGATTCCCCCTGAAAAGGCTTCATGTCCGGATTGCCAACTGTACACTCACGATCCGGATCGGAAGCGGTGGCCTTGAATGGCTCATGAGCTGCCCTCTCGTTACCACACTCGATGATCTCACGTTCGCGATGTTGGTGTGCGTCAGCACCTGAGTCAGACTGACGACTCCGTAGCTGTCGGAAAGCCCATGAATACGATTGTGTCACCTGTTGCCAAGGCTGTCGAACTGGACGAGCCGATTCGTGCCGAGCTCTTCGGTGTCGAACGGCTCGAACAGCATGCCGCAAGCCTCGCGGTGGCACAGGTCGTCACCGATGATGCTCGGGTAGGCCGGTTACTCACGCCACGAGTCCTTGATAATGGGCGGGTCTTGGTGGCGTCGTATCAGGCCATCGCCCGAACGATTCGTGATGAGAAAACGATTACCCCGGCGGATGAATGGTTCGTCGACAATTTCCATATCATCGACGAACAGCTTCGCGAGATCATCGACGATTTGCCTCCTGGGTATTACCGGCAATTGCCAAAATTGGCATCCGGGCCTCTACAGGATTATCCACGGGTCTTTGGAGTGGCCTGGGCATTCGTCGCCCACACCGACAGTCGTTTTGACCCCGACATGCTCCGTCGCTTTGTGATGGCGTATCAACGCGTACAACCATTGACGATCGGCGAATTGTGGGCGGTGGCAATCTCGCTGCGCGTCGTGCTGGTAGAGAACCTTCGACGGCTGGCCGAGCGGATTGTCTATAGCCGGGAGGCCCGATTGGAAGCCGATGAACTGGCGGATAGCCTGTTCGGGAGCGGAGCCTTGACTGCGGAGCTTCCTACGAGTGCGCTCCGTCGTTTTGAGAGCAAGCCATTAGCTCCTGCGTTTGCCGTGCAGCTGGTTCAGCGACTCCGTGATCTGGACCCGAAGGTGCGTCCGGTGTTGCGGTGGCTCGACGAACGCCTGGCCGCGCAGGGCGCCACCGCGGACGACTTGGTGCATGCCGAGCATCAGCAACAGGCGGCCATGAGCGTGACGGTGCGCAATATCATCACCAGTATGCGGCTGACGTCGGCGTTTGATTGGTCGGACTTTTTCGAAAGCGTCAGCCCGATCGACACGATTCTGCGGACCGATCCCCGCTACGCCGAGATGGACTTTGTCACACGGGATACGTATCGCCATGCGATCGAGGATCTCTCGCGCGGCACAGGTCTGTCCGAAATCGACGTGACCACGCGTCTCGTGACCCGCGCCAGGCAGGCGGGGGGTGAGCTGCCTCTGCGAGAGCAACTGGAGCGGGAACGGCACATGGATCCCGGGTATTACCTCATCTCGCAAGGGCGCCGGGCGTTTGAACGAGAACTCGGCTACCGAGTGTCCTGGACGAAGCGGCTGCTGCGTTGGTATGTCCAGGGGTCCGCACCGGGCTATCTCGGATCGCTGACAGTTGGGACGGCCATGGTCTTGGCCTTACCGCTGTGGCATGCCTCCGAAGCGGGTATGACAGTCGCAGGCGTGATGTGCCTTGGCCTGGTTGCGCTCGTGCCGGCCTCGGATCTTGCCATGGCACTCATCAATCGTACAGTGATGGCCATTCTCGGGCCGCAGTCATTGCCTCGTATGGCATTGCGGAATGGCATTCCCAAAGAGTTGCGCACGATCGTGGTGGTGCCCACGCTGCTGACGAGTCGGCAGGGCATCGACGAGCAAGTCGAACGATTGGAAGTGCATTATCTGGCAAATTCAGACGATGACCTGCGTTTTGTCTTGCTCTCAGACTGGAGAGACGCCCCGAGCGAAAGTGTTCCAGATGACGCCGAGCTGCTCACTGCTGCAGTGGAGGGGATCGCGCATCTGAACAAGCGGTATGGTCCCGCGGCCGGGGGCGGGTCGCGCTTTGTCCTGTT
Source organism: Nitrospira sp. (assembly GCA_029881435.1). Classification (GTDB taxonomy): domain Bacteria; phylum Nitrospirota; class Nitrospiria; order Nitrospirales; family Nitrospiraceae; genus Nitrospira_D. The sequence continues at coordinate 12,943 of JAOUMR010000069.1, read as the reverse complement.
TCACCGCAGGCGAGTCCGGAACGAGTTCGAGCAGATGTGGATGGGATGGGAACGGAAACGAGGCAAACTGCATGAGTTGAATCAATTCCTGCGCGGCGCAACGAGCACGACGTTCATGTCCGTCGGCGGGCAGCCCCCTGAGGTGATTCCGTCGGTCCGATTCGTCATCACACTGGATGCCGATACTCGGTTGCCCCGTGGAGCCGCGCACCGGTTGATCGGCACCATGGCTCACCCTCTGAACCGGCCCCGATTCGACCCGCGCGCCGGTCGTGTGCTTGAAGGGTACGGGGTCGTCCAGCCGCGGATTACACCATCGCTCCCTGGCAGTGGAGAGGGCTCGTATTTTCAACAGACGTTTTCAGGACCCAGCGGGATCGATCCCTACGCCTCGGCCGTGTCTGATGTGTACCAGGATTTGTTTCGGGAAGGGTCGTACACGGGGAAAGGCATTTACGAGATCGACGCATTCGAGGCGGCGCTAGCGGACAAGGTGCCGGACAATGCGATGCTCAGTCACGATCTCTTTGAAGGATTGTTCGCGCGCGCGGCCCTGGCGACCGACATCGAGCTGTTCGAAGCGTTTCCTGCCCACTATGAAGCGGCGGCAGCCAGACAGCATCGATGGGCGCGCGGCGATTGGCAGCTGCTACCCTGGTTGTTCGGGCGAGGGCATACCGGATCTGACCCGCATCGCGCGGTGGTGATTCCCGCCATCGGCCGGTGGAAGATCCTCGACAATCTCCGCCGTACCCTGTCGGCTCCCGCGGCGTTTCTGACACTGATCGTTGGGTGGGTGCTGCCGGAACAATCTGCCTGGGTCTGGTCGGGATTCATTCTGATCACGTTGGCGATTCCGTCGCTGTTATCCTTCGTGCTCGGGCTCTATCCACGCCGTCCCGGTGTGGCCCTGCGTACCCATTTTCGTGGGTTGGGCAACGACCTCAGGTTGGCCGCCAGGCAGATCGCGTTGACCCTCACCTTCCTCGTCCATCAGGCATGGCTCATGACGGATGCGATTCTTCGTACTCTCGGTCGGCTCGTCTTCACGCACCGGCGGATGTTGGAGTGGGTCACTGCGGCTCAGGCTGAGGATGCCTACACGTGCAACCTGACAGGGATGTATCGGCGCATGGCGGGCGGCGTGGCGCTCGCCGTCGGGGCAGCTGGGGGGGTGGCACTGTTCGGGCCCTCTGAGTCCTGGGTTGCCGCGGCTCCGTTCGTGTTGCTCTGGATATCGGCTCCGGCCGTGGCCCGCTGGGTCAGTCTCCCGCCTCGACTCACCGGGGTCGGACCGATTTCTCCAGCTGATGCACGGACGCTCCGATTGATTGCACGCCGGACCTGGCGGTTCTTCGAAACGTTCGTGACTCCCGAGGACCATGCGCTGCCACCTGATAATTTTCAGGAAGATCCAAAACCCGTCGTCGCCCACCGGACCTCGCCGACCAATATCGGACTCTATCTGCTCTCAACCCTGGTCGCCCGTGACCTAGGATGGTTGGGGACCCTCGATGCGACCGAACGGCTGGAAGCGACGCTGGCGACCATGAACCGTCTCGAGCGGCTTCGTGGGCACTTCTACAATTGGTATGACACACGGACGCTTCATCCGCTGGATCCCAAGTATGTGTCCTCCGTCGATAGTGGGAATCTCGCGGGACATTTATTGGTATTGGGGAACGGATGCCGCGAGCTGATTCAACACTCATCCATCGGAAGCGATTTGTTTGCCGGAATTGATGATGCCATCCAATTGTTACGCGATGCGCTGGAGAAGATCCCGGACCAGCGACAGACCCACACGGTGACGAGGAAGCAGCTGAGCCAAGCCGTCGATGTGCTGGCCATGGCGCTCTTGTCGAGACCGGTCGATGCCGCCGGCTGGACCGCCAGGTTTGGCGAGCTCACTGCCATGTCGCATACGGTTTTCGATATGGCTCAGGCACTGGGACAGGAGCGCGGTGATGAGTCCGATGGGGAATTGCGTGTCTGGGCGGATGCGGTTCGGGCGTGCGTGGACAGTCATCTCCGTGATGTGGAGCTGTTTCTTCCATGGGTCCGCTTCAGTGCAAAAGACCGGGCGGCTATGTTCGACCATCCGTCGGGGCCATCGCCGGAGTGGGCGGTGATCGAGCCGTTCTTTCATCCCATTCCGACGCTGACGGTGGCGTCTGAGCGATTTGCGGATGCGCTCCGTGCGCTCGAGCGGTTACGGAACCATGTGCTCAGTCGTTCCTCGCAGGATCAGGCCACTGTGGCAAGAATCGCCCTCCTGGTTGATGCTATACGGCAATCAGGCGCAGGTATCACGGCCTTGGCCCATCGTCTCACGGCGATCACACAGAACGCGGAGCGTATGGTTCATGCTATGGATTTCACATTTCTCTTCGATCCGACCCGCAAACTGTTGTCTATCGGCTATGGCGTGCCGGAAAACAGCCTGGACCCCAGTTGCTACGACTTGCTGGCGTCAGAGGCCAGGCTGGCGAGCTTTATCGCCATCGCCAAGGGCGACGTGCCGTCCTCGCACTGGTTTCACTTGGGCCGTGCCCTGACACCCGTGGGAGACGGTTCGGCGCTCGTGTCCTGGTCTGGCTCCATCTTCGAATACCTCATGCCGGCGTTGGTGATGCGTTTTCCGGCAGGCAGCTTGCTGTGCCGGACGTATGAGTTGATCGTTCATCGTCAGATTCAATACGGTCGAGAGCGAGGTGTGCCATGGGGTGTTTCGGAGTCGGCCTATAATACGCGCGATCTCGACCTGACCTACCAGTATTCCAGCTTTGGTGTGCCGGGTCTGGGACTCAAGCGAGGCCTCAGTGAGGATGTGGTCGTTGCGCCCTATGCCACGGCACTGGCGGCGATGATCAATCCCACGGAAGCCACGCAAGGTTTCGGGCGCCTCGCCGAGGCCGGAGGGAGGGGAGCCTACGGGTTTTATGAAGCGCTGGATTATACGGGGACACGGGTGCCCGAAGGAAAGGACGTGGCCATCGTGCGGGCCTATATGTCGCATCATCAGGGGATGTCGTTGGTCGCCATCGCGAATGTCTTGAACGATGGGGTGATGAGGGACCGGTTCCACGCCGAGCCGATCGTCCGGGCCACCGAACTCCTGCTCCAGGAACGGACTCCGCGCGACGTGCCGGTGACGCGCCCGCGCGCGGAAGAAGTTGCTGCCGCGTCCCACGTCCGCGATCTCATCCCGCCCGTCATGCGGCGGTTTACCACGCCACATGAGGTGGCCCCGCGGACGCATCTGCTGTCCAACGGCCAGTATGCCGTCATGTTGACCACAGCCGGATCAGGATATAGTCGGTGGCGGGATATCGCAGTGACGCGCTGGCGCGAGGATGCGACGCGGGACTGCTGGGGTTCGTATATTTTTCTGCGCGATATCCACACTGGGTCTGTATGGTCGGCCGGGTATCAGCCCAGTGGTGTCGAGGCCGACGACTATGAGGTGTCCTTTTCCGAAGAACGGGCTGAGATTATCCGACGGGATGGCGACTGGAGCACGACGCTCGAGGTGGTGGTGTCGTCCGAAGACGATGCGGAAGTCCGGCGCATGTCCGTCACCAACTTGGGGGTCAGTGCGCGCGATCTGCAAGTCACGTCCTACGCTGAGCTGTCTCTGGCTCCACAGGCCGCCGATGTGGCCCATCCGGCTTTTGCAAATCTGTTTGTACAAACGGAATTCGTGCCGGAGATCGGTGCGCTGCTCGCCACGCGTCGCAGGCGATCGGATGAAGAAGCGACGGTGTGGGTGGCACAGGTGGTTGTGGTCGAAGGAGACACCGTGGGTGCCCTGCAATATGAAACGGATCGCGACCGGTTTCTCGGACGCGGGCAGCATGCCCGTACCGCGGTCGCGATGGTCGATGGGCGGCCCCTCTCGAATACCGTCGGATCTGTGCTTGATCCGGTGATGAGCTTGCGCCGTACGGTGCGGGTGCCTCCAGGCGGGACCGTGCGCGTGGTGTTTTCAACCATTGTCGGCTCATCCCGCGATCACGTGTTGGAGTTGGCCGACAAGTACAGCGACCCGAGAGTGTTTGAGCGGGCCGTCTCGCTGGCCTGGACGCAAGCGCAAGTCCAACTGCATCACCTCGGTATCGGGACTGAAGAAGCCCAGCTCTTTCAGCGGCTCGCGAATGCGGTGTTATACATCGATGCCTCACTGCGGCCGTCTTCCGAGACACTGAGCCAGAGCACACTGGATCGTGCGGCGCTGTGGGCCCAGGGCATCTCGGGTGATCTGCCTATTGTGCTGGCTTGTATCGATCGAGCGGAGGACGTCGATCTCGTCCGGCAATTGCTGCGGGCACATGAATACTGGCGGATGCGGCAAGTCTCGGCCGATGTGATCATTCTGAACGAGAAGCCGCCGTCCTATGAACAGGATCTGCAAGGCTCGCTGGAGTCGCTGGTGCGCGGCAGTCAGTTGCGCCTTTGTCCAGACACCGGCGGGGTCCGGGGCAATATCTACCTTCTGCGGACCGACCTGCTTTCGGCACAAGATCAGAAGCTGATGCAGCAGGTTGCTCGGGTCGTCCTGTTGAGCCGGCGTGGCACGTTGGCGGAGCAGGTGACTCGACTACAGCGCCGGCACAGTCCTTCCCCGCCGACCCGGCCCATTCGGCGTGCCCGCAAACGCCTGGATGTACCGTTGCCGGAGCGGGGGCTCGAATTGTTTAACGGCCTGGGTGGTTTCGCGGACGATGGACGCGAGTATGTCACCATTCTCGGTGAAGGTCTGCGCACGCCGCGACCCTGGATCAACGTGATTGCGAATCCCTCGTTCGGGTTTCTCGTCTCTGAGTCCGGTTCCGGGTTTACCTGGTCGCTGAACAGCCACGAAAATCAGCTGACGCCCTGGTCGAACGATCCAGTCACTGACCCCTCTGGAGAGGTGCTGTATATCCGCGACGACCATTCACAAGAAGTGTGGAGTCCCACGGCCTTGCCGATTCGTGATGACCCGGCGCCCTATGTTGCCTGTCATGGGCAGGGCTATACCAGGTTTCATCATGGTTCACACGGTATCCTGTCAGAATTGCTGCAATTTGTGCCGCCCGAAGACTCGATCAAGATCTCGCGACTCACGCTGCAGAACATGTCCGGTCGCTCGCGGCGTCTTTCCATTACGGCCTATGCCGAATGGGTGCTGGGAAGTTCCCGGAGTGACTCCCATCCGTACATCGTCACGGAGATCGACTCCGGAACCGGTGCGCTGTTTGCGAGGAATGCGTGGGGCGGCGAGTTCGGGGGGCGCATCGCGTTTGCCGATCTTGCCGGGAAGCATACATCGTGGACCGGTGATCGCGCGGAATTCCTGGGTCGCAATAGGACGCTTGAGGATCCCCTGGCACTTGAACTGGGCGGGCCGTTATCCGGCAGGGTCGGTGCCGGTCTCGACCCCTGCGCGGCCCTTCAACAGTCGATTGAGCTGGAGGCGGGCGAACGCGCGGAGATCGTCTGGTTCATCGGCCAGACAGCGGGGAGAGAACAGGCTCGTCTGTTGCTCGAGCGCTATCGTGGGGCGGACGTGGACGTGCTCTTGCGTGAGGTCACCCGCCGATGGGACGACCTCTTGGGTGTCGTACAAGTCCATACGCCGGAGCGTGCTATGGATATCTTCTTGAATCGCTGGGTGCTCTATCAGACGTTGGGGTGCCGCGTCTGGGCACGTGCGGCGTTCTATCAGTTGAGCGGGGCGTATGGGTTTCGCGATCAACTTCAAGATGTCATGGCCGTGAGTGTGGCGGCACGCGATGTCACACGCGAGCATCTGCTGCGGGCCGCTGCGCGGCAGTTTGTCGAGGGGGATGTTCAACATTGGTGGCATCCTCCGTCCGGACGCGGTGTGCGGACCCGCATTTCCGATGATCTGCTCTGGTTGCCGTACGCAGTGATCCAGTTTCTTGAAGTGACGGGTGACATGACCGTGCTGGACGAAATGGTGCCCTTTCTGGAAGGTCCGGCGTTGGCTGAGGGACAACATGAATCCTATTTTGAACCACGTGTGTCCCAGACGCACGCCACTCTCTTTGAACATTGTGCTCGCGCGTTGGACCGGAGCCTTATCGTCGGCAGTCATGGCCTTCCGCTCATGGGTACTGGAGACTGGAATGACGGAATGAACCGCGTCGGCCAGCAGGGCAAGGGCGAAAGCATCTGGCTCGGATGGTTTTTGCACACGGTGCTCTGGGAGTTTGCCAAGGTGGCGACTCAGCGCGGTGAGCGCGTTCGTGCTGAAACGTGGCGTCTCCATGTGAGCGCATTGAAGGCCGCAATCGAGCGGGATGGGTGGGACGGAGAATGGTACCGCCGCGCGTACTTCGACGATGGGACGCCACTCGGTTCCGCTGCAGACCAGGAATGTCGCATCGATTCCATTGCTCAGTCCTGGGGGGTGATCAGCGGCGCGGCAGATCCCGACCGTGGCGCGCGCGCCATGGCCGCGGTGGAACGGCATCTTGTGAATCGGCGGGACGGGCTGATCCGTTTGTTGACACCACCCTTTGATCAGATGCCGAAGGATCCCGGCTATATCAAAGGTTATGTCCCCGGCATTCGAGAAAACGGCGGCCAATACACCCATGCAGCCGTGTGGACCGTGCTGGCCTTCGCGGCGTTGGGTGAGGGGGATAAGGCCGGCGAGCTGTTCCGCATGTTGAATCCTGTTGATCGGATCTCTTCACGCGCGAGTGTGCAGCGCTACAAGGTTGAGCCCTACGTCCTAGCCGGCGACGTGTATGCCGAGCCGCCGCATGTCGGGCGCGGGGGATGGACCTGGTATAGCGGCGGGGCGGGTTGGCTCTCCCGGGCCGGTATCGAATGGATGCTCGGCTTCCGGTTGCGCGGTGCCACACTCTTCATTGATCCGTGTATTCCGCGCCACTGGCCGGGGTACTCCATTCGTTTCCGGTATCATTCGGCGACCTATGACATCGCGGTGGAAAATCCACGGCATGTAAGCCGCGGTGTGACGTTGACTGAACTGGATGGTCAAGCGTCGACAGGCACTACGAAGATCCCGCTTGTCGTCGACGGCCACCATCGCATTCGCGTCGTGCTCGGATGATCCACGTGGGAGGGGCCGTGATTCCACTTTTGTGGCGTGATGATGTGAAGGATCGTTCGTCGACACAGGGGAACTGGTGGTACTTAGCAAGCTGAGCAATTCTGACCAGACCGCGAATCGTGCTGAGAGTAAACTAAATCAGATCTAACGCGAACGTCCTGTGGTGCCTGCGTGTCAGAATGCACGGAGGTGATGGTGATCAGTTTGACTATCTTAACGTCTTGGGTTCGACGGTACTTGGGAGCGCTCGCAGGGCGACAGCTCATTATTCGAAAGAGAGGAGCCTCGTATGCCCACATTATGGAGAAAGCAAACTCTCTGGGATGAAAGAGGGGATGCCGATCACCATCGAACTCAACGAAGCCGGCAATGCGATTGAGATCCGGAAGGCCGGATGATCGGCTTCTGGTAACTAGAATCCACGGCCTGGTCGAACCGAGCATGCTGCACGTTCGTTGCAAAATGGCACTTAAAGGAACGATTCTTGACCGGTTCAGAGTTGCCACAAGTCCTCAATATGAGTGTCTGATGTCAGGCGATCGAGTGCGGAGCCTCCTGGTTTGATGAGGTGGTTGCCCGCCTGCCGGAACGTGGGAGTGGCCCTGCTTGTCACCATAGACGTCTTGCTTTCAGCTGTCGAGACTCGTCCTTGCTACATTCAATTGGCGCGATTGGAAAGGATGCCGTGAACGCCGCCGATCTGCTGATACGCTGTCTCGAACACGAAGGTGTGGAGTTCATATTCGGCGTGCCCGGCGAGGAAACGCTCGATGTGATGGACTCCATCCTGGGTTCTCGAATTCGATTTGTCACGACGCGTCATGAGCAGGGTGCCGCGTTCATGGCCGATGTCCATGGGCGACTCTCCAGGAAAGCCGGAGTGTGTCTATCCACGCTCGGTCCTGGGGCAACCAATTTGATGACCGGTGTGGCCGATGCCAACCTGGACCATGCTCCACTGGTCGCCATCAGCGGGCAGGTGTCCACAGAGCGTAAGCATGCCCAGTCGCACCAGTACATCGACTTGCAGGCGCTCTTCAAGCCCATTACCAAGTGGAATGGTGTGCTTGCGACACCGGCTATGATTCCAGAAGCGGTGCGAAAGGCGTTCAAGACCGCCGAAACGGAAAAGCCCGGCGCGATTCATCTGGAAGTGCCCGAAGATGTGGCAGCCGAGCGACTGAGGGAATCGGATGCCTTCCCTCCGCTTCGGGTCCAATCACCGCATGCGCCCGAGCCTTCATCCGCGCAAGTGAAGCGAGCCGTCGCCGTGCTCTCAGGAGCCAAGAGACCACTCATCCTCGCCGGCAACGGCGTGGTGCGCAGACGCGCCGATGAGGCAGTCCGGCGGTTTGCGCGGAGGCTGAACATCCCGGTGGTACACACCTTCATGGGTAAAGGGATTGTGCCGGACAGTGATCCCCTATCGCTGTATACGATCGGGTTTCCGGGAAGAGACTATGCCGCGAGGGTGGTCGAACAGGCTGATGTGGTGGTGGCCGTCGGGTATGACTTTGTCGAATACGCGCCCTGCTTGTGGAATCCCAACCGAGACAAACGCATCGTACACGTCGATGTCTCTCCGGCGGACGTTGATGCGCACTATGTCGTCGACGTGGGTGTGCTCGGCGATGTGGGGCAGGCACTCGACCGGCTGGCGGACGGAATGGCTTCGTTCGAGCCTCTCTGGGCCGAACGAGGACGCGAGGCCGTCGCCTCCGGTCTGCGCAGCGAATACGCCGGCGCACCCGGCTGGCCGCTGCGTCCGCAGCAGGTCATCCAAGAGCTCCGTGGCGCTCTTGCTCCGGACGATCTCGTGGTGTGCGATGTTGGAGCCCATAAGCTCTGGATGGCGCGCATGTTTCCTTGTCATGCTTCCAATACCTGCGTCATCTCAAACGGTTTTGCTGCGATGGGGATCGCGTTGCCAGGGGCGGTGGCGGCCCAACTGCTCTTTCCATCTCGCCGGGTCGTTGCTGTGATGGGCGACGGAGGTTTCTTGATGACCTCCCAGGAGCTGGAAACCGCGGTTCGGCTTCAACTCCCACTCGTGATCCTGGTCTGGCGCGATGACGGATATGGTGTGATCCGGTGGAAACAGATGCTCCGGTTCGGCCGTACCTCGTCCGTGGAATTCAACAATCCCGATCTGGTCGCCTACGCACGGGCCTTTGGCGCAGCAGGATTTCGAGTGAAAGGCCCGTCTGAACTCACGCCGATCCTGCAAGAAGCGTTACAAGCGGAACGTCCAGCCGTGATCGATTGTCCGGTGGATTATGGAGAAAATCTTCGAATGACCGAACATCTGAAACAGTTGCCGTAGCTGATTCTCTTGAAGTGTGTCTGAGTCACGCCCCAATGTCATCATGCCATTCAAAGCGACGCTCTAGGCCAAGTGGAAACATATCACAGAGGAGGATCTGGTCGAGATTCACGGGGCTCTGGGTACATTCGGCACAGTCCTGCAGAGGCGGTATGGAGATCTCCAGCAGGAGGCAGTGGTCACCTGGGCCAACCGTCGGTACACCCATTGGTCGGGGAACTATGAGGGATACAAGGATGTCGAGCCAGCATCGTAGCTGCCCCGTCATGCTGGTGTCCCCAGTCAGAACCGATGAAGTGCGATGTGCCCCTGACAGGCGGCGAATCCAACCAAGGGAGAGACGGACAAGAGAAACAAGATCATCAACAAGAGCTACGATGCATGTAGCGTGAGCCATAAGGCGTTTGTCCGCTTGCGTGAGTTGGGGCAGCAGGAGGCTGTGCAGGAGACCGATCGGGGCGCGTACTGGCCTAGGGCAGCCACGCCGCGAGAACCGAGTCTGAATCAGTGCGGGAAATTCATTTCACAAGACGATGACACGCTGGTTTGTGTGAGATGGTGAGGCAACTTCTGCTCATGTGTATCTTCCCATAAGCGTGCTTGGCTCGAGTGAAAGGCGTAGACATGGTGAGCATCCTCATAACGTTCGGGTTTGTGGCACTCATGCTTCTGGTCGTTGGGTTGATCTCTTACGCGAATAGCGAGTGACTCGCTGCCGCACGGTGGACCGGGAGATTTCCGTTTCGTGACGCAACCCGGGCTCGCGTGAAGTATCGAAATCTGTAGATGCGATGTGTGTCCTGCTTCCTCCCTGCGCGTCTGATTTCACGGTCTCCGCCGCTTCATCAACCAAGCAACTCGTCGTTCGTAATTCAATCAGCCTCGCATGCGTCACTCCGGTTCGAGTCATTCGTTGACTCCTCCAACAACCAACGACTAGCACGAAGCGAACCAGTCCACATTGAGCTGGACGGTACCATCGTGTGCCTCCTGGCCCGAGTTAATGGCGAGTGCACATGATGAAGTCGCCGGGTCGTGGGGCAGCTTGAATTCACCTAGGCTACCGTATGGACAGGTCGCACTGGATATTCTGGAGGCCGGGCTCAATGGAGAGGTGTCTATTATTGACCAGACTTGGTTGAGCGAACATGCCACCATATTCTTTTGAAATGCCCTACCACCGGGAGCCTCCTGGTCTTTGACGTTGCGGTCGGCCGGGGATGCCGATCATGTCGCCGGAGTGGACCGAGCCGTCTCCTTCGAGCAGGTGAAAGAATCTCCGGCGTCGTGCCAGGGACGACTGATTGGGTCCGGTGGCATGGTCTAGCCGATGGTGAACATGAGGCGTTCGGACAGGAGATCGAGTTGCAGTGATGGCGCATCAACGATGATGTGGGGAGAGCACGCAAAGAGATGGATCGTGAGCGCGAGTCTGTTCGATTCTGGGCTCAGAACCGCGCGTCTCACTGCCATCGGGATCTTGGCTCTGGTGATGCTGGGTGCGGTGCCGGTCGCTCCAAGTGCGCAGTCCGTGGTCTACGTGATCCCGGTTGAGGGGGTCATCGATCTGGGTTTGGCGCCGTTTATCGAGCGCGTATTGGACGAAGCGGCAGTTGCTGGCGCGGCCGCGGTGATTCTCGAGATCGACACCTTCGGGGGTCGCGTCGATGCGGCCGTGCAGATGCGCGATGCCTTGCTGCGGGCCAAGGTCAAGACCGTCGCGTTCATCAACAAGCGCGCGATCTCGGCGGGCGCGCTGATCAGTTTGGCTGCGGCCACCATCGTCATGGCTGAGGGCGGGACGATCGGCGCCGCCACGCCGGTTCAGATCGGATTGCCAGGCGCGCCAGCCCAGCCGGTTGAAGAGAAGACCGTCTCCTACATGCGGAAGGAATTCCGTGCGACTGCGGAGAGTCGCACACGGCCGCCGGAGTTAGCCGAAGCGATGGTGGATGCGGATGTGGAGATTCCCGGCGTGATCGCGAAGGGGAAGTTGCTCACGCTCACGACGGAGGAAGCGCTGCAGCAGAAGCTTGTGGACTTTCGCGCCGACACGTTGGAAGCCGTACTCAAGACGCTGAATCTCGCCGAGGCCGAAGTTCGCCGGGCCGAGGAGACATGGGCCGAGTCCCTGGTCCGCGTCCTGACGCATCCGGTCGTCAGTTCGATCCTGATCGCCGTCGGCATGCTCGGCATCATCGTGGAAATTCAGAGCCCCGGGTTCGGAGTGGGGGGCGCGTTCGGCCTGACCAGCCTTGCCCTGTTCCTATGGGGACATTGGTTGGTCCGTTTGGCGGGATGGGAGGAAGTGCTCCTGATCGGGATCGGGCTGATCCTGCTGACGGTCGAAGTCTTTATTATACCGGGGTTTGGAATTTTTGGGGCGCTCGGCATTGCGGCGCTTCTCGGGGGATTTGGACTGAGCCTCGTCGGGACGGGTGCGACTTGGACCGTCGTCCTATATGCGCTAGGACAGGTGATCGCCGCCGGACTGTTGGCCATCGTGCTGGCTCTCGCGTTGCTGCGGGTTGTGCCGCGCCTCCCCTTTGGCCGGAATCTCATTTTAGATACCGCGTTGCCTGCAGCGGGGGGGTATGCATCCCAGCCGGACTCGGACAGCCAGTGGCTCGGGACGAGCGGGACGGCTGCTTCGACATTGCGACCGGCGGGGGTTGCCCATTTTGATCACGAGCGTGTGGACGTTGTCACCGAAGGCGAATACATCGAAGCCGGGGCACCAATCGAGGTGGTGCGTGTGGAGGGGAATCGCATCGTCGTTCGGCGCATCGAACATGATGGTGAAAGGAGTGAGTCATGAATGAACTAGAAACCGGCCTGGTGGGGATCCTGACAACCTTGATCCTCATCATAGCGGGGACGGCGCTGTTGTTGTACCTCATTCCGCTCCGGTTATGGATCGCGGCCTGGGCCTCCGGCGCCTACGTCGGGCTGCTGACCCTCATTGGGATGCGTCTCCGGCGGGTGCCCCCCGACACGGTCGTGACCGCGCGGATCAGTGCGGTGAAAGCCGGGCTTACCATTTCGCTCAACGATCTCGAAGCCCACTATCTGGCCGGTGGCAACGTTGTGAACGTCGTCAATGCGATGATTTCCGCGGACAAGGCAAACATCCCCATGCCGTTCAAGCGCGCGGCGGCCATCGACTTGGCCGGGCGAGACGTGCTGGGGGCGGTGAAGATGTCGGTGCTCCCGAAAGTGATTGAGACGCCTCGCATTGCGGCGGTCGCCAAGGACGGGATTCAGCTCCATTCCATTTGCCGTGTAACGGTGCGCACGAATCTCGACCGGCTGGTGGGTGGAGCAGGCGAGGAGACGGTGCTGGCACGGGTGGGCGAAGGGATCGTGAGCACGATCGGCTCGGCGGAGACTCACAAAAATGTGCTGGAGAATCCCGATCACATCTCGAAGCATGTGCTGGCGAAAGGGCTGGATGCGGGGACGGCCTTTGAGATCCTGTCGATCGATATCGCGGATATCGACGTCGGTGAGAACATCGGCGCCAAACTGCA
>JAOUMR010000161.1 GCA_029881435.1 Nitrospira sp. | reverse complement strand
CCCGACTACGAGGTGAGGAATGAGGCGCTATTTTTTTGGCAGACACACTGTTCGATGGCGTTGCGGACCGATCCGCCCCACCCTCGATATTCGATGTACTCCAGCTTGTTGAAGCGAAACTCGACACCGACCATCTCGCTCCCATGCTGCGCGTCTGCATTCTTCACAATGCCGGTGAGATTGGTAATGTGTCCTAACCCAGGCAGCTCGAACTCCAAGCGGACTGTGCTACCGGGGCGCAGCCAGGCCGGTCGTTGGACCAACGCCACGCTGCACCCCGCTTCACTGAGATCTTTCAGCAAGCCGCCAAAGTAGTCGCTAGTGGGCAGACTCGATTGGGATGAATGATCTGGGTCGGTTCGCCTCAACAGAATCGGCTCGTTCGATGACACACGCACATGCTTGCGCAGATGCATCTCTTCGACAGTTTTGGGGTAGGCGATAAAAAGCAGCGGCACCGGTGAGCTGATCTGGTCGCGTATCTCGCTCCGATAGCCGACCAGCTTTCCATCATGAAGGTAGCTCACGGTGCACGGCGTGCCACCACCAACCTGTTGATCATGCCCGAGCTGAAGCGGCCATTCACAGATCAGCCAGGCGTGATCTTTCCACCCGAGGAGCGTCGAACCGTACATGACCTTCTGCTGATCAAGAGAAAAGGATAACTTCAAAGGCAGTCCGACCGACAAAAACGACGCCGCAGGGGGGACAGACACGACCACGTCATTCATACCCACCACTCCTGATGTCTATCAGCTGACACAAACCGTCGCTGATGAACCTTATCGGAAACTCATCACCTAGTCTTGAGGATGAACAAACAGAAGCGAGCATACCGGCTAAGAATCACGCCTAACGCGGCATGAGTGGACGGCAATCATCAAGTTCAACGCCTACTTCGCCGATAACATCCTCAGACCCTATTCTTCTATCGGCAAATCCGACCGGGCGCTCCTTCTGACTTGGAGTCTATGAGCTATGGCGACAAAACGCATCGCAATTGAGCAGGTCATTCCCGGCATGTTCATCGTCGAAATGGATGTTCCCTGGTACCGGACACCGTTTCTCTTCCATAAACGATTGATCAACGATCTGCAGACTATCGAGCTCATGAAGCAACATGGGATTCGGATGGTGACCATCGACACCAGCAAAGGATCCGATCTGCCATCAGCGACGACTCACCCGTCTGTAAACGCCAAGTCGGACACCCAGAACATTCCCCTTCCGAAAGAGCCGAACACTGAGCAGGCGATCGAACGCACACTTGGTGATCATCCGGCTGTCGTGATTTATGCGCAAGCTCAAGAAGCAGTTGAGCGAATTTTCGATGACCTGGAGCGTGGAGTCCCACCGACTCCGGAGGCGACGAAAGCCGTCGTCTCGAATGTCCTAGACCAAGTCCTCAATGACCGAGCTGCCATCGCGACTCAGATTGCCATTCAGAAAATCCAACAGTTCGATCGCTCTCTGACAACCCACGCGTTGGATACCTGCATCTTATCTCTCATCGTCGCCATTGAAAGTGAGCTTGACCAAGCGCTGCAGGAACTGGTCGGAATGGGAGCCTTGCTCCACGACGCAGGCTATGTCCGTCTCCCGCGCAATCTGGTTCGGAAGCGAGACGAATGCACCGGGCAAGACAAGACACTGCTCGAACAGCATTGCAAACTCGGCGTGACGCTCCTTTCGGAACATCCTGGTATGCACGAGGATGTCCTTCGAATCGTGCAGGAGCATCATGAACGGTCAGACAAAAGCGGCTTTCCAGCTGGCCGTGGTCACGACCAGATCTCACGTCTCGCTCAAATCGTCGGTATTGTCGATTTCTACGACGGCATGGTCAGTCGGCGCGGGGCCCGACCAGCGATGATTCCCCACGATGCCGTGCGGCAACTCTTCCTTGCGGGAGAACGAGGGCAATTTGAAAAAGCCTTAGTGGAGGTTATGATTCGGAGCATCGGCGTCTATCCAGTTGGAAGCCTGGTCAGACTGAACACCGGAGAACAGGCAGTGGTCATCGGAGCCAATCCGCAGCAGCGGCTTAAACCACTCGTCAAGGTCACGACCGATCCACAAGGCGGCTGCTATGCAACCCCGATCGAAATCGACCTGGCTGCGCCGTCATCTGACCACACGGTACGGAGCGTGCTGCGTGTGCTCGACCCGGTTCGTGAGCGCGTCAACATTGGCATACATCTGGACACGACTCTGCCACGGGCCGCATGATGAAACCGCCGAAACGGAAACGAAGGCAATATCGGCGTGGAAAGGCATCCGCTCAACCTGCTGCTTCCGTTGCACTGGAGCTCCTTGAAGGGCTTCCTGTTGCCACCCTCATTCTCGACTCCGACCTGACAGTCCAGGCTATCAACCGAGAGGGTATTCGGTTACTCGGATTACGATGTCGGCCTAGCCATGGATCGTCGTTCCCGGTGCTATGGGCCAAACTCACCCAGTCTAGTGAATCATGCATTTCTGCGCAGCTGAATAGCATATTTACAACGAATCGCCCTATCACAGCGACTCAACAGCTTTTCGGAAAAAGCAAGACGACGAATACCCCCATAGAGTGGACGTGCCTCCCAAGCGAACTTAATGGAACGACGGTTCTGGTCATCAGCATTCGTGACCTCTCCCATGAAATGGAGTTGGAGCAGGACCGTGATCGCTTGGCAGCAATCGCCGAAGAAAGCCCTGCACCCCTTATCGAACTGAATCGGGATTCAAGTCTGTTGTATGCGAATCCTGCCATGATTGCGCTACTCTCTCGATTTGGGTACAGCCTCGATGGATTCCCAAACGTGGCCCCAAGCCGACTCCCAAACATTGTGGAGCAGTGCCTCAACACCGGTCAGACACTCCATCACGAAGAAGTCCTCCTACCGGAAGCCAGTTTTTCATGGACCTTTTGTCCAGTGCCTCATCATGGAGTGGTTCGCGGCTATGCGACTGACATGACGAACGTCTACAAAACGCAGCAGGCGCTCCGATTGTCGGCCGACCAACTTCGTCAGAGCAACCAACGACTCGACCAAGCACTTGATGAAGCAAGGGAGTCCGCGCGCATCAAGACGGCGTTCCTTGCGACAGTCAGCCATGAGCTGCGAACCCCTATGAACGGCGTAATCGGCATGACGAGCCTGCTGATGGAGACATCCTTGACGCCTGAACAGCAGTCTTACGCCGAAACCATTCGCCAATGCGGCGAAGCGCTGCTGCAACTGATCAATGATGTGCTCGAATGCAGCAAGATTGAGGCGGGCAAACTGGAACTGGAATGCCTCGATTTCAATCTGCGAACGACGGTGGAGCAGGTGCTCGCACAGTTTGCCGAACGCGCCGAGACGAAAGGTCTTGAGTTGACCGGTCTGGTCCATGCAGCCGTGCCGACTGGACTCAAGGGCGACCCCGGGCGCTTGCGTCAGATCCTGACCAATCTTGTGGCCAATGCAGTCAAATTCACCGATAAAGGAGAAGTGACCCTGCAAGCCTATATCGAGGAAGACCTACCCGATTCTGCCGTCATCCGATTCGAAGTCACCGACAGCGGCATCGGCATCAGTCCAAATACTCAGGCTAAACTCTTTCGTCCATTCGTACAGGGCGACAGCTCGACGACGAGAAAGTACGGCGGTACCGGTCTTGGCCTTTCGATTTCAAAGCAACTCGTGGAGTTAATGGGAGGAAAGATTGGTGTACGCAGCACCGAAGGACAAGGAAGCACCTTTTGGTGTACGGCGCGCCTTCTCAAACAAGCCGGTACGCCGCGGGCGATTCTCCCGATAGGAGATCTCGCGGGGAAACATGTTCTGATCGTCGATGATAACGAATCCAATCGTCTGATTCTCCATCATCTCGTATCCGGATGGGGGATGGTTGACGACCTTGCAGAGGATGCTGAATCGGCCTTGCATCGGATATCCGAGGCCACGCAGCGAGGAGTACCGTACGATCTCGCCATATTGGATGTCATTATGCCGGGAACGGACGGGCTCCAGCTCGCCCAAGAAATCCAACATCGCCCAGAGGGATCCGCCATTCGCCTTGTCGTCATGACCTCGATGCTCCAACGGGGCCACGCGGAACAGGCTCGTCAGGCCGGCGCGATGGGTTACCTACCGAAACCCGTTCGCCATGACGAATTGCGGGACTGTTTGCGAACCGTCCTCGGCCTAGCCGAGAGTCAAAACTCGAAGGAGCCTCAGACACTCTCGGTTGTTCCTCAACTCGTCACCAGACATACGGTCGCGGAGAACGTCCAACACCGACGCGTGCTCGTGGTCGAAGACAATCTCGTCAACCAAAAGCTCGCCGTCCGCATGGTTGAGAAACTGGGTTATCAGCCTGATGTCGTCGACAATGGCCAAGAAGCGCTGACGGCACTGAAGAAGGGTGACTATGCCGCGATTTTGATGGACTGTCAGATGCCCATCATGGATGGTTTTGAGACGACCAGGAACATTCGTGAGCGTGAAACGGAGGCCGTATCTAGTGGAGCACAGGCTGGAGGTGAGAGCCGATCAGACATGGCTCCGCCATCTCTACCGCATATTCCAATCATTGCGGTGACCGCCAATGCCATGCAGGGAGATCGAGAACGTTGTTTAGCGGCTGGGATGGACGATTATCTTTCGAAGCCGATCAAACTGGATGAACTCCGCGCTGCCCTTGCACGTTGGATCACCTCACCGCCTACCAACGCCGTTTCTGGAAGACAGCAGCCAGCGCACACCACAACCGCCCCTACTCGAGGGATCTTTGATCCTGCTAGGATGTACCAGAATATCGGTAGCGACAACGAATTGTTCGCTCAACTCGTCTGTCTGTTTCTCATTCGTCACCAGACGATGTTGGCTGAGATCAGAACGGCGCTCGCTGATGCCGATTCGTCCGCGGTGGAGCGAACTGCCCATACTTTCAAGGGAACGGCGGGAAATCTTTGCGCTTCCGAAGTAGGACTTACCGCTGGTCGTCTGGAGGCTGTCGGTCGTCTCAACGCGCTTCACGATGCCCCTCCCGTCTATGCGCAACTCGAGCTTGAGGTCGCACGACTCGTTCGCGTGTTGGAACCCTACCGGCAGGGATATCAGCCCATCACTGAAGCGGCCGCCTAGCAGGATGCTGAAAAAGTCCGCCAGCGGCGTTCTCGCCTCGCTCAGAGGCTCAACGTACCGAAGCGTACGCCTTGTATCTTGGAATTGTGGTACATGAGATTCTCGGAATGTGACAGATCGATACGCCTCCG
>JAOUMR010000068.1 GCA_029881435.1 Nitrospira sp. | reverse complement strand
TACACCAACCGACTTGCACCTGGGAGGTGCACGCAGACAGCTAGTGCTCAGATATCCTCTGCCGCATCCAGCACGGACTCTGGCTGGCTCGGCAGACTTTTCTGGATGGCTTACGTCCGGATTAGGGCTCGATATACTTGATCGCCTCTCTCTTCCTGCAGGAGGTCAAATCGTATGCCGACAGCAGCCTAAGAAGGGCATGAAAAAATCTCGGTGCCGTGTGTGATTGACCATCCCTCGTCCCATGTCTTACGCAATTTCGTGACACCTTTGCGCCCCACCCACAAGGTCAGGATGGGCTGTGCCACCAATAATGACAATTTTCACGGAAGTTCGATGGTCGTGCGAAGGGGAAGGAGAGAGGGAATGGATACGACGATGCTACCGTTTCAATACAATATCACGAGCCACCTTCCCACTCGGTCCAAACGGCTTTTGTGGTTTGCCGTTTAATTCAGCTTTGACGCCTCCGGCGTTCCCGAGGGTTAGGATGAATTGATCCTGCCCTGTCCAATGGGATTTTTCGCCAGGTCGAAGCAGTGATTCCTGAGGGCTCCCATGATCGATCTGGACGACGACCCAGCTCAACTCTGTGGCTTCGAGATCCAGTACGAGTTGCCCATCGTCCTGCCCCCCTGCTGCATTCAACGACAGTCCTGCCAATGGGCCATCACTGCCAGGAGACATTGTCGATACCGTGGACACAACCTGTGGCTCAAGTTTAGAAACCGCCGCCGCAGATGGGACTGCGTCATGCCTTGGCAGCGTTTCAGTCGTCGGTTTTGATGTGTCGGCTGGCACCTCGTGTGGTTTCTCAAGTTCTGCCGGATGTTCCGACTCGCGGGTACTCGTTTCCGGGAGATCCTTGACCGCTTGAGCCGTCCGTTTCCCCGCCGAACCTTGTTCGGGTGGCCCATTCCGAAAGACAGCCGATTGCTCTCGGCTTAAGAGAAAGATCAACGTCAGGACAGCAATACCGATCGCGATGGCCACCGCCTTCCGATTGGCCTGGCGCTTCCGATCTTCCTCCACCTGCCGAATCTTCAGCCGTTCTCGTTCGTCCTGCTTCTCGTAGAAAGATCCAGCGGATTGGATAAAGCGATGAATCGCATCCTCTTCATCCAACCCCAGCGATCGAGCATAGGAACGCACAAACCCCCGAGCGAATACCTGGTCGGGCAACTTGGCAAAGTTCCCGTCCTCCAGCGCCTTAACGAAATCCGTACGAATGCGGGTTTTGGACGCCACCTCATCGATGGTCAACCCTTTGGCCTCTCGCACTTGCCTGAAGAATTCGCCAACCGACTCCATAGGTCTCCTACTTCAATCGCGTCAAGATTTCCGATGCTGCCGCCGCTAGGTCTCCGTCTTTGTCCATCGTCGTGACTTTCTTCAGGACTTCTCGGGCTCGAATCGCGTAACCCAACTTATAGTACACCCGTCCAAGCTCTAGATGCGTCATGGCGGGCGGGACGCTCGGAGGACTGGCCGAGGCCGCATCCTCAAATGCCTCCATCGACCCCTGAAGGTCACCCTGATGCGCGAGTGCGCGACCAAGATGGAATCGAGCCAAGTCGGGCGTTGGATACAGTGGATTCACGAGTGCCAGCTTATAGGACGCAATCGCTTCATCCCACCGACCCTGATTCGCAAGGACTTGTCCGAGATAGGTATGTGCCTCGGAGTAGGACTCATCAATTTTGATCGCCTCACGAAATTGCTCTTCGGCAAGCGGCATCTTGCCTTGAAGGGCGTACACATGCCCTAAGGCGTACCGTGCCTCTTTGTTGGCTGGATTCAACTGAACGGACTTATGGAACGACACGAAGGCTTTCTGACGATCTCCCGGGAGACTGGCCACACCTTCCTGATAAAACCCCTGCGACTTCCGCAAGGCCTCTTTATCACTTGCACATCCTACCAGGATAGTTATGAGTCCTAAATAGATCGGCAGAAAAGACCGATTCACCCGACCGCACCGTCCATGTGCCATAGTCATCGAATATCCTCGAAATGCGTCAACCGCTTGAACTCTGAGAACCGAGCCTGAATCTCTTTGTAATCCAGGATTCGCAATCGGTCAAGACTAAAGGCTTCTACTGTAAACGACGCCATGACGCTTCCAAAGATGATCGCCTGCTTCATCGCCTCAGGCGAGCGATTCCCCGTCGCCGCCAAGTACCCCAAGAATCCTCCCGCAAAGGTATCGCCCGCTCCGGTTGGATCCCGTACGTCTTCAAGCGGAAACGCCGGAGCACCGAACACTTGATTGTCATTGAACATGAGGACACCGTACTCTCCACGCTTCACGATCAGATGTTTGGGACCGCGTGAGAGCACAAGCTTCGCGACTTTCACCAAGTTAGAATCTTGGCCCAAGGCTCGAGCTTCACCGTCGTTGATAATCAGCACATCGACCTTCTCCAACACCTTCCACAGCGCCTCTCGTTGGCCATTGATCCAAAAATTCATCGTATCGCACGCCACGAGGGCCGGGCGTTGAACTTTCTGCAGGACATCGAGTTGCAACTCCGGATGGATGTTCCCTAGAAACAACACATCCGGCTCCCGATAAGCTTCGGGGATCTGAGGGCGAAACGTCTCGAACACATTGAGCTGCGTATCCAGGGTATGGGCCTCGTTGAGCTGGTGCGTGTATTCCCCTTTCCACCGAAAGGTTGCTCCAGGGCGCCGCTCCAAACCCGTGAGATCGATCCCCCGACTCTTGAGAAACGCAACATGCTGTTGGGGAAAGTCTTCTCCAACCACGGCGATGAGAGCCACCGACGTAAAAAAACTGGCGGCTGTTGAGAAATAAGTCGCCGACCCTCCAAGGATCTCGGTCCCTTCGCCGAAGGGAGTCTTGACGGTATCAAGCGCAACGGATCCGACAACGAGCAATTGTCCCATGACTAACGGACTCCTTTCTGTGGGCTCAGTGCACGGTCAATGAGCACGGCGAGCTTCTTCCGAGCCGCTGCGGGAATTCGTTTCGGTGCGGTGAGGATGGCATGATCCAACGCTCGATGACAGGTACACTCTATCGGATGGGCAAAGGACGGCATCACCGCACCAAGTATCTGTTTCGCTAATGCAACATTCCGATGGAGTGTGGACAAGACCGCTTCGACCGTCACGGCCTCTTCCGTTTCGTGCCAACAGTCGTAGTCAGTGACCAAGGCCACGGTCGCGTAACACAGCTCCGCCTCTCGCGCCAGCTTGGCCTCGGGCATATTGGTCATTCCGATCACATCGACACCCCATTGCCGATAGAGCCGTGATTCCGCCTTGGTCGAAAACTGCGGACCCTCCATGCAGAGATAGGTGCCGTTACGATGCACCTTAGCTCCGGCTCGCTCTGCGGACGCGAACAGCGCCTCTCCCAGCTCAGGACACACCGGCTCACCAAAGGCAACGTGCGCCACGATCCCGTCCTCAAAAAATGTCGAGGCGCGGTGCCTCGTGAGGTCGATGAACTGGTCCGGCACCACGACATCTCCTGGTTGAATCGATTCCTTCATGCTGCCGACAGCACTGATTGAGATAACGTGCGAGACACCAAGTGACTTAAGGGCAAAAATGTTCGCACGATAGTTGATCCCACTCGGATTCAACAGATGCCCTCGCCCATGCCTGGAGAGAAAGGCCACTCGAATACCGCTGAGCGTGCCTACCGTAATCGCATCGGAGGGAGCTCCGAAGGGCGTTCTCACCCGAATTGATCGGGTTGCTGTGAGCCCTTCAATATCATAAAGCCCGCTGCCCCCGATCACCCCAACCGTTGCTTGCGTATGGCTCTTCTTCATCCTCATACACATCCTTTTCCCAACGTGGTCTGCTGCAACGCAGCGGATTGTGCTGGTTCTTCGAGAGTCCTCACAAACTGCTCCATGAGTGTGATCACTCGCGCTGCCGTCTGCTCAGAGGACTCGCTCTCTTCGATCGACAGCCATGCGACTCCAGATTCCTTTCGAAACCAGGTCATCTGCCGTTTTGCAAAATGTCTCGTATCACGCTTGAACCGACGCACCATTTCTTCATAGTCATACTCATTCGCCAGAAAAGCTCCGACCTGGCGATAGCCGAGCCCTTTCATCGAAGCGAGCTCGCGCCCGTATCCCTGGGCAAGCAATGCTCGCGTTTCTTCTACCATTCCGTGAGTCAGCTGCCAATCGATTCGTTCTTCAATCCTTCGATAGAGTGCTTCCTTGGTTCGCTGGAGTCCAATCAGGAGCGCCGAAAACAGGTTCTCTTGAAACCGATGTTCATCGTGCATGATCGACATCGGACGGCCTGACAACCGGTAGACCTCCAACGCCCGCATCACCTTCGATTCATCATTCGGATGCAGCCGGGCTGCTGTTTCAGGATCGACACGCATCAATTCGGCAAAGAGGGCGGCTCTGCCGCTCGTTTCTCTCAACTTCTTGAGGTCTGCCCGCACGAGGGGATCGGCCTGGGGTGCGGGACAGAGGCCCCTCACCAAGGTTCTGATGTACAACCCTGTGCCACCGACCACGAAGGGCAGCCTGTTGGCAGCATACAGCCGGTCGATTTCGTCGAGTGCCACACGGCGATACCACCCAGCATTGAACACCTCGTGGGGATCGACCACATTGATCAGCCGATGCGGCACATCCTGTTGCTCTGCAGCCGTGGGCTTATCCGTCCCGATGTCCATCCCACGGTACACCTGACGAGAATCGGCCGTCAGAACCTCGGTATCGAAATGTTTGGCCACCTGCGTCGCCACCCGACTTTTTCCAACAGCAGTCGGCCCCAGAAGCACTACTAAGGGACGGTAGCGGCGTAGATGTTCTGGACACATACATTCACACGAGAGGAGCTGGTCGTCGTATCCGGGGACCTTGACTCTCCCCACTCATCTCATTCGCCTTCCGGATCCATGATCGTCTACCAGCCAACTCGTCCAAACATTTTCTCTAGCTCATCCGTCGTGAGACGGAACGATGTTCTTCGCCCATGGGGGCAGGTCGTAATCTCTCCTTCGCTCTGCCATTCCTCGACCAACACTTTGATCTCTTCCAGTCTCATGGGACGCCCAGCGCGCACGGCACCATGGCATGCCACCGAGGCCAGCACTGAGCGCGCCCTTGTCTCCAGACTCGTAAGGCTGTCCCATTGAGTGAGGTCATCGAATAGGTCCTGGAGAAACATTCCCACATCGATTCGACCAAGACCAACCGGCGTCGATCTGAGCAGAACTGTTGAAGCGCCGAACGGCTCAATCTCCAATCCTAACTTCTCCAGATCGCCCTGGTACCGCTTGAGTAAACCGGCCTGAGCTGGGGACAGCTCAACCGGATCGGGGATGAGCAGTGCCTGGGCTTCAATCTTACGGGTCGTCCAGGTTCGGAACAGTCGTTCAAACAGGACACGCTCATGGGCCGTATGCTGGTCGATCACGGTCAAGTCGCCGCCGACTTGCACCACAAGGAAGGTTCGGTTGATCTGTCCCAGCGGGGTTACCTCAGTCGAAGGCACGCGGGCATACGGCTCTGCCGCTTCGCTGACGAACGCCAACTGAGTTTCAGAACCGTGCCATGCCGACAACGTCGCATTCGTCGGCTGAGACTCGGGCACGGGTGAAGACTCAGCGACCGAGCGAGCGCTGTGAGGGCTGGTTTCGGGAAATCTGGCGCCCTCGCTCGAATTATCTGTCGATTCTCCCCTGCTCAATGCCTGGCGAACGGCTCGTCGGACGAGCTGATGAACGGTCTCGTTGTCGGAAAATCGCACCTCTCGTTTGGCAGGGTGCACATTGACATCGACACGATCTGGATCGACCTCCAAGAACAGCACAAATCGTGGATGACACCCCTTGGCGACGAACGATCCATAGCCTTCTCCAACGGCGTGAGACACCGCTAGGCTCCGAATCGGACGACGATTCACAAACAACTCTTGGGGTGTGCGCGACGACTTCGCGTGGATCGCATCGACAAGATATCCTTTGATGGCAACACCCGGAAGCGCGGCCTGGAGCGACACGCATTGATGGAGAAACGCAGGCCGATACACCTGGGCGATCCGGTCCATCTCTGAGAGCACCGCCGGATAGTTCATCATCTCCTGGGCGTTGTGCGTCAAACGAAATTGAATGGACGGCCAAGCCAGCGCCGCCTGTTGCACCACCCGAGTGATGTGCGCACATTCCGTCGCGATGGATTTCAGGAACTTTCTACGCGCCGGCTGGCTATGGAACAATTCCGCCACTTCGATTCGAGTCCCGGTCACGGGAGGCGCGTCGGCTATTTTCCCGACCACCCCACCCACGACTTCCAACTCTGTTCCAACGTCAGCCGAACGAGTCGCCGTACGTAAGCGGACCTGCGCCACCGCGGCAATACTCGGCAATGCTTCCCCCCTGAAGCCCATCGTTCGGATAGACCAGAGATCTACATCCGACTGAAGCTTGCTGGTAGCGTGGCGGTGAAACGCGCGGGGCGCGTCCTCCCGGCTCATCCCCTCTCCGTCATCAGTCACCCGGATCAGAGAGAGACCACCATCCTTCACGTCAATCGTAATCGCGCGGCTCCCTGCATCGAGACTGTTTTCAAGAAGCTCTTTTACGACCGCTGCGGGACGTTCGACAACTTCTCCTGCTGCAATACGGCCGATGACCGCTTCTGGCAGGATACAGATCTTGCCACGGCCGTCAGTGGTCAGCACGGCACACGCTCCCCTTGAATGATGCGATGGCGGGAAAGACAGGACGTCGCGCGATGGCGACGGTCATCGGATTTCGGCCAACTTATTCTTGGCCAATTTTGATTCATCCGATGAGGGGAACTCTTCGAGCACTCGCTTCAGATTTTTTCTCGACTTCGCAAGATCACCGGTCTCAGCCGTAGCCACGCCGAGCTTATAGAGGGCGGCGGGTACCTTTTCGTTGCCAGGGTATTCCGCCACAAGAGAATCGAATGTCTGGATCGCCCGCCCGTAGTCTTTCAGATTGTAATAGGACTCACCCAGCCAGTATTGCGCATTCGGGGTCAACGAGGTGCCCGGAAAATCCTTCACGAATCGTTGAAACCCAGCCACCGAGAGCTCGTAATTCCCATTGAGGTAATCATTATACGCCAGGTTGAACGCCGAGGTTGGGGTAATTCCGGTGACGATCGCCACCGATTCAGCCGGCGGGGACGTCCTAACGGGTTTGACGGCACGAGGCTCAGCCGGAGGATCCACTTTCGCCGACGACCGGCTGGTCGTTTCCTCTAATTTGGCGAGGCGATGTTCCATTTTCTGAAAACGGGCGGAGAGATCATCAAACCGTACCTTGGGTGCCTCTGGATCCTTGATCTTTTCGATCGCCTCCAGCCGACGCATCACCGCATCCATCCGCTGACGATCTTGCTCCTGTGTTCGAGCAACCGTTGAGAGCTGGTTACGAGCTTCGATGAAATCTGCATGTCGTGCGCATCCGACAAGATCCACCACGGATATCGACAGTCCGCATACGACAAGACTCGACAGCATTGGACGAACGCCCATCATGGTGTTACCGCGCCTCCTTGAGTTGTGCCAACTTGTCCGATGCTCTTCCTGCTTCCGCACTCCCAGGGTACAACGTGACCACCTGATTGAAGGCCGACAAGGCTCGCTTCATGTCCTTCATGGCCAGATACGCATACCCTTTTTTCAGGAGCGCGGCGGCCACCTTTTCACTGCTCGGATAATCGATCTCCACCTTGTCGTAGGCATCGATGGCTTTCTGGAAATCCTTCTTGCCGTAGTATGACTCGCCCAGCCAGAACCGTGCATTCGGGGCGAGACTTGAGTTGGGATATTCAGAGAGAAAGCCGCTGAACCCTTGCCGAGCGCCTTCGAGATCTCCGTCTCGAAACATAGACAAGAGCCGGTCATAACGAACCCGATCCGGGGAGTCGGAACTTCCCTGAGAAAGTTCAGACTTGAATGACTCTTGAGGGGGAACGATCGTTGTTTTGGCAGTCGTCGCCCCCGACTCACCAGGCGCTGTCGCACCTTGCTCTCCTTCGGCTGTAGGCTCGGTTGATCTTGTGGACTGCTGCGCTAATTTTGCCCCTAGTTGAAGCGACGCAGGCTTATGTGAGATGTGCTCCACCGTTTTCGCCAGCGCGTCGATCCGGCTATCTTGCTCATCAAGACGAGCGGTGACTTTCTTCCCGACGATTTCAAGCGCTTTGGTCACAGAGACCACACTTCGATTGATATCCTCCGCATGTGCAGCTGTGGCCTTTGAATCGGCCTCGATCTTTGTGGTGAGGCTTTCGGCGGTCTGCTCCCCTGCACCCACCCGATCATTGAGCCCAGACAACGCTTCCCGAAATCCAGTCAACGCCTGATTGAATTGAGCGAATTTTTGGGACACTTGCTCGATCCTGCTACGGGTTTCCGCCGACTCCCGACGTTGTTCGTCAAGCTTTGCGTCTACTCGCTTCGTGAGGCTTTCGTTCGTACGCTGAACCACCTCAATGACGTCCTTCCTGAGTGCTTCCATAGCTTTGGATATTTCATCGAGCCTGGCTGAAACTTTCGCATCCTGAGTCTCGAAACTCTTCTGCACCCATAGGTAACGAGTGCTACTATCGGTTTCGAGTTTTGCCGCCAGCTGCTCCAGTTTTTTCGTCTGTTGCTCCGATTGCGCCGAACGATGTTTGAGGTCATCTTGCCTGGCCTGGAGGTCCTTTGCCAAATACAGCGCCTTTTCCAGTTCTCCTCGCAACTGCGGCAGTTCTTGTTCTCGCAGAGTCGATAGCTCCTGACTCTGCTTTGCGCTCGTTTGTGAAAGTTGATTCTTAAAATCTTTTTCTGTTTTTTTGAGGTCGGACTGCTGCGCACAACTAGGCAGCACGATGCCTATCATCGCAACACCCAAGAGGACACCATACGTCATTAATCGTTGGAGCGACATGTCCTGACCTCTAAGCCACCGTCGACCATCAAGGCACGTTCCGGTGAATCATGACCACGCGCGCATCAATTCCCAGTCCGAACAACGAGGTGTCCCCGACGATTTTGGGAGTAACACGATTCTGCATGTTCCGTGCAGAACGGCCGTTCCTTGCCGTACGAGACGACCGACAGATGATCGGGCACCACCCCCAGCTCAACCAGATAGTTCCGCACGGCTTTCGCGCGCTTCTCGCCCAACACCAAATTGTAGGCTGACGTGCCTCGTTCGTCACAATGTCCTTCTATTTTCAGCTGCGTGTTTGGATTGGACTTGATCCATTCCGCATTGTTGGAGAGCGCGTGATGTCCCTCGTCCGTGATCGAAAAACTATCGTAGGCGAAAAAGACATCCCGCAGTTCTGCCGCTGCCGATGCGATCTGCTCGGCCCGTATTTCAGCCAACTGACGAGCAGCGGCACCCGGATCAGATTTGGCCATCAACCTATTGCCGTTACTCCCGGAACCACCGTTGCCGCCGAAACCGCCGTTGCTACCTGCATCGCTACTGAGTCGTTCTTCAGAAGGATCACGGTCTAATCCTCGCAAACTACTCGAATCGTTTCGACCGGAGAATGCGGTGTCTGGAAAATTCGGGCTGACCCCGCCTCTTCTGGTTCCTTCTCTCGTCGTCCCACTCTTGGCTGTCTCTTGCTGAAAGGTTTGGGCATCTCCGCCCGATTGAACCGCCTTCTTCGAACAGGCAGGGGTCACCACAACGAGAATACCAAGAATCAGCGGTAGGTAAATGGCTGGTAATTTTTTCATGGGATTGATTCCCTCCTGTAGGATATCCCCTCTTACATACAGCGGAGGATGATTGCCGTCAATGCCTTCCAAAAATCATGACGCGGGAGACCATGTCGGCGCACTGTTGTGAGTCCCTGTGAATGTGATGCGCTCGAGATCTTTGCCGTCTGCATTAATCATGTAGATCTGGCTCTTCCCATCCGCGGTCGAACTAAAAACGAGATGGCGCCCGTCCGGTGACCACGATGGAGAATCGTCCACTCCGTGCCCTGTCGTCAACTGCATGCGCTTCTGTCCATCGGGCGTGATCACACAGAGTTTGTATTCTTTCTTGAGAGTCCTGCACACATACGCAATCCAATTTCCTCGAGGAGACCAGGCTGGAGCAGCATTATAGTCCCCATCAAAGGTCAACCGACGCACATTCGCCCCGTCCGCACTCATGAGGAAAAGTTGTGGACCTCCACTCCGATCAGAGGTAAAGACCAACTCTCGTCCAGAAGGGGACCAGGATGGAGAAAGGTCCCCTCCTGCATTCGTCGTCAGTCGCAACACAGCTTTTGTGCGCGTATCCAAACGGTACAGCTCAGCATTTCCCTCATGGCTCGACGAATAGGCCAGAAAATGCCCATCGGGAGAGAGCGCTGGGGTGATGTTCAGCCCTCCTTGCGAGACCAACGTCCAGCGCTTCCCCGTCGCGAGTTCTATCATGTCAATTTCTTGTGTGTTCCGATTACGATAGGCGGTAAAGACGAGAAAGCGACGATCCGGGGACCAGTGTGGCATCAGGTTCAAGAAACCGTCAGTCGTTAACTGACGAGCTTCGAACCCATCATAGTCCATCACGAATAGTTCACGAGCTGTTCCCTGCTGCGAGACATAGGCGATCTTCGTCCGTGCAATGCCGGGCTCGCCCGTGTATCGAAACACCAACTCATCCGCAAATCGATGGGCCATAAGCCGGACCACCGACATCGAACCCGCGTACCGTTTTCCGCCGACCACCTCATCACTTCCGGCGTCATACACATACCCATCCATACTAACATCTGGAGTCTTGGTGTCGGTCTTCATCCCCGCCTTCCCCCACACAATCACAGAGACTCCGTTCGCTGCAGCTTGTTTGAAGGAGGGGTCTGGCTCTCCACCCCGACCACCGGCCTTGATACCAAGATTGGAGAGGTCAACGAGGGAAAATACCAAGGATCGTCGCACATCCGCTTTGAGCACTTCCTCCATACGGCTACCAAGTTTTGCTCGTCCTTCGGGCGACTCTGGACCACCGACATGGTCAATTCCCACGACCCCCAGCGGAATCTTCTGAAAATCCGGCCTCGTGGCTTCAAGAAAGACATCGGCGGCACCGGATTCGATGATCCACACGAGACCGAGTACTACACAGAAACCGACGATGACACCAGTTCGAAACGTCATGATTTATCCTTGAGGCTCCCCGACGGTGAAGGTGAAATGGGCATCGAAATATGCATCAGTGATGTCGGCTGGGAACCTGGGCAAGGGGACTGCGCTCAGAACCGCCCGTTTCCCCGCCAAATCAAAATACTCATTTCCGGAGGACTGTTCGATGGCAACTCCGGTCACCGTTCCGTTTCGATGCAGTCTGAATTGCACAATGACGAGATAGACCTGGTTAGTCACATCCACCGGAGGCGCATTCCACACACTACTAATGCGATGGCGAACTAACGCGAGATAGGCATTCGATCCAGGGGCCATCCCTGGGACTTTGAGAGTCGTATCAACTGCCTTTAAACTCGGCACCTTCGCCTCAACGCGCGGCGCAGGCTTGACTAGCGTCTCCGCGGGAGGTGCTGGGGGAGGTGTCTCCTTCGGCAACTCAAGTTTTTTGATCTTCTTGAGTTCCTCATCCAACTCTTGCGCCGATTCTTCCGTTAAGGATGACGACGGGGGCATGACCGCCTGTTTTCCCACCGCTTCCTTCGTCTCCGCCACAAGCGGAACTGATGGCAACTTGATGGCCGGCGCTTTCTTCGGATTATCCTCCGGACTGATCTCCCCGAGCTTTGGCGCATTCGGAGGCAACTCAATGTCTTTCAAGACATCGCGCATAATATCATTCGACTGTTTCGCCGAAGGGACCGGAGGAGGGGCTGGCGCGACGTTCACAGGCGGGGCGGGCTTGAGTTGTTCCACTGGATGGGACTGCTCAACCGGTTTTGATTGCTCAACTGCTTTGGGTTGTTCAACCGGTTTAGGCTGTTCGATCGGCTTCGGTGGCTCAACACGTTTTGACTGCTCAACTGGTTTAGGCTTTTCAACAACCTTAGATCGCTCCACGTCTTTTTTGACCGGCTGATTCTTCTCGGGTTCAACAGCCTTCGCCGGAAGAGTCGGGAGACTCGCGAGGGAAATCTCGATGGAGGTGAGTGGCCGCTCACCATGGCGAGGCAATCGAACCCAGGTTAGCATAGCCAATATTCCTATATGCAACACTAAGGACACGAAGACAGCACGGCCTAAGCGACGAGCCAGTGTCGCCTGCCATTCATCGCCTGCAGACATGCTGGCTGATGTCCAAGCCTGCACCGTAAACCTTATCCTACTGGTTATTTGGCGGGGGCCGTGTTATCAGTGATTCGTTCTGGTCCGGTAGGATCAGTCACCATACCGAGCTTCTCGATACCGGCTTTCTTCACTCCATCCATCACCTGAACCACGACTCCATAAGGCACATCGCGATCGGCACGTAAATAGAGCGACACGTCAGCATGTTCGGCCTTTAGCGTGCGCAACTTGCGCTCGAGCTGATCCACGCTCACCTGATCTTTGTCGAGATAGAGGCGTTGATCCTTTTCGATGGTGAGCACGGCTCGCATTTCAGGCTTAATCGTGTTGGTCGCGGAAGTCGGCAGGTTGATATCCATTCCACGATACAGCATCGGAGCCGTAACCATAAAGATCACGAGCAACACCAACACGACATCCACGAGCGGAATCACGTTGATCTCCGCTAAGAATCGTCGTTGCCTCGTCTCAAAAATCATCCTTTCACCCCAGTAGAGGCCGAACCCATGGGCTTAGCCTGGGCCGGGATCAAGGCCAGCAGTTCGACGACGACGGAATCCATCTGCAAGGCAGTCCGTCTGATGCGTGTCAGAAAATAATTATAGGCGATGACGGCAGGAATGGCTGCAAACAATCCCGCTGCGGTGGCAATCAAGGCTTCTGAAACGCCAGGAGCAACGGCCGCGATGCTCGCTGTGCCTTGCGCCCCGATTTCGTGAAACGCGTCGATAATACCCAGCACCGTTCCCAACAGACCGACGAACGGGGCAATGTTCCCGGTCGTTGCAAGAAACGGCAGATACGATTCCAACTTGGAGATTTGCCCCTGGGCGAGATGCGCCGCCGTCCGTTCCATCACATGTCGATCAAAGATCATCGAGCCGCTGTCACTGGACGCGGTCGGAATTTGATCCAGTCGTTGGATTACCGACTGGAAAATTTTCGCACAGGGACTTCCGGCCGTCTGTGGTGCATTTCGCGTCACCTCTTCGACATCTCGCGCCCGCAGCAACAAGGCCATGAACTGGCGGTCTTTGAGGTCGACCGCTCGGAAGGTCGCCCATTTATAAAAGATGACCGCCCACGAAATGATGGAGAATCCAAGCAGTACGAACAGAACCACCTTGGAGATAACCCCAAGCGATGCAATGATTGCCAGCGGACCGGCTTGAAACATACGAGTCTAGCCTCTCCCTCCTGAGCTCTTAACAGTTCGTGGCAAGTTGGATTGTACCTAACACTGAGGAAAATGGCGGGGCCGACGGGATTTGAACCCGCGACCTCCAGATTGACAATCTGGCGTCCTAACCAGGCTGAACGACGGCCCCGTATTATCTAGTTATGGCGGAACATCTGAAAACGACAAGACAACATCAACGGTCGCCGATCAACCCTTGAGCGAGGAAGGGAACCTCCATCCCTGCAGGACTTTTCCCGTTCCTCCTTACCAGAGCTAAGCTCGTTGGTAGGCGGAACAGGGATCGAACCTGTGACCTCTGCCTTGTAAGGGCAGCGCTCTCCCAACTGAGCTATCCGCCCGACTTCTCTCATAACAGCAGCGGAGCGTACCAAGTCCATTTCTCCTTGTCAACCAGGCCGTGCGTAGTGCTCGTTCTCAGCACGCCACGCATGATGCGCGTCACGTCATTGTTGTCTCCTCACCTTTCTCGTTCCGTCTGAACGTCGTTGACTGAGTTGCCGAGGAAAGAACTGTCGATGAACATGTTTCAGTCGGCGACGGTCCACATGCGTGTAGATCTGGGTCGTTGCGATATCAGCATGCCCTAACATCGCTTGAACAATACGGAGATCAGCGCCGCCTTCGAGCAAATGCGTGGCGAACGAATGTCTCAGCATGTGTGGTGAGATGGGTTTGAAGATCCCTACCCGTCGCGCGCGCAATGCCAGCAACTTCCAACATCCCTGCCTTGTCAGTTCATGCCCCCGCCGACTGACAAACACGTTACGAGAGGAACGCCGCTTCAGGAGAATAGGTCGCACCTGTTCAAGATACTCGACCAACAAATCTCGTGCCGTCTGCCCCATCGGTGCAACTCGTTCTTTGCCGCCCTTCCCCATCACACGAAGGCAACCAAGATCGAGATCAATCTGCGCAAGAGTTAGTCCTACCAGCTCTGATACACGAAGCCCTGACGCATAGAGCAATTCCAGCATCACACGGTCACGGCGGTCCTCAGCACGGTCACGAATGGGCGCCTCCAGTAAAGCTGTCACTTCTTGAAGGGTCAACGTCTTGGGCAATCGTACTGAGCGACGCACGGTAGCCACATCGCGGAGGGGGTTGGCTTTGAGAATTTGTTCGCGGACCAGGAAGCGATACCATCCCCGCATCGCCGAAAGCAGCCGCGCCACCGATGATGCCGCCAGCGCTTCCTGTTTCAGTGAAGCCAGAAATGACCGTATGATCTGTGGCGGCACGAAGTCACTCATGTTGAGTCGATGCCGCAACCAGTAGCGTTGCACTCGAAACAAATCTCGCCGATAGGACTCCAGCGTATTGGTCGCCAGCCCTCCCTCGACCCGCAGCCGGTTGAGATATCGCTCAACCAGAGGGTCTAACAGCAGAACCGATGAGTGATCCGTTGTCATTGAATGACAAACTATAGCCAACTCTTTCCGTAGGCACAACGAGAAGGTAGTAGTTCTCCTTGACAGGTCACACCCTTTCCGATACTAGTCTCCTTATGGCTCACCGCTGATCGAACGGAATGCTCGCCTACTCTCACCACCCTTTTCGCATTGCTGCCTGGCCGCTGGTGATCGTCATCACCGCTCTTGGGGCGTGCCTTGTCCCGGACTCCATGTCGACCCGTTCAAGTCAAGCGGAGGCAGCGGAGACCGTCAAACCCCCGATTCCGAATCCGCCGGTGTTAACCCAGGCCAAGCAACTGATTGAGAAGGGCAGCCACGAGTCCGCGGCAAGTACCCTGCGACGATTTTTGACCACCAATCCACGGCCTGAACATCTCCCTGACACCTACTTACTGTTAGGGGCAGCCCTGTATGGCATGCAGGACTACGGCGAGGCACTCCGTTATCTCAACCAACTCCACACAGAATTCCCTGAATCCGAGCTTATAGACCGAAGCAAACTCTTGCTGGCCCGGACCCATGCGGCGATGGGAAATATTGACCTGGCATTGCCATTACTCACCCAGGTTCGCACAACAACATTGGACGCAGTCACCAAGCGCGAGGCACAGCAACTGACGGCCGAAGCGTTGGCTCAGAAAAAGGACTATGTGCGGGCTATTCGCACACTGTTAGAGGGGATAACTGGAAGTTCTGAAGAACAGGTCAAAGAAACGCGAGAACAGATTCGGCAGTTTATCGCAGACAAGTTAGACAAAAAAGGGTTGATCCGGGTGCGCGATGCCTACCCACGCTCATACCCCGGCGACCTCGCCTCACTTCGGCTGATCGACTATTACATCGGACGTAGTGAAGACCACCTGGCGGAACGGGAGGCTCGGCATTTTCTCGAAGCATTTTCTACCCACCCCTCTGCTCAAAAAGCCAGCGAATCGCTGCAACTCATCCGGTCACGATTGAGGACCAATCAACATGTCATCGCCGCCGTCCTCCCCTTGTCAGGGAACCTGTCGACGTTTGCCACCGATGTCTTGGAAGGCGTTCAACTTGCGGTGGAAAAAGCTCGCGAGCAGCCCGGCAGCCCTTCTGTGGGCTTGATCGTAAAGGACCATGACGTGGATCGGCCGGGCTTTCTGGATGATCTTTCAACTCTGCTCCATGATGATCGACCGCTGGCCGTGATCGGCCCGATGCTGTCAAGAAATCTACCGGTCATGGCTGAAATGGCACAAAAGACCAGGGTGCCATTGATTACACCGGCAGCAACCCTCCCCAATGTCCGCCGGTTGGGCAATTACCTGTTCAGCACATCGCTCACCTACACACTGCAAGCCGAACGCATTGCGGCCTACGCCATACAGGATCAAGGGTACCGACGCTTCTGCATTATCCACCCGGACACCGTCTATGGACGGGAACTTGCCCGACTCTTCGCCCAGGAGGTCTATCACATCGGGGGCGAGATCATCGCCATCGAAGCCTTCAAGGAAGGGGACACGGATTTCGCACCGCAAATCCAGCGACTGAAGGCCGAGGACCTCAAAAAGTATGGCCTCGCCGTTCCTGTGGAAATTCCTCGCCCAGCCGGCAAACCCGCCAACCGAACCGAAAAACGCATGCTGTACACTCCCGGATTTGACGCTATCTTTATTCCGAGCCGTTCCCAAGATATCGGCCTGCTCGCTGCCCAGCTGGCATTCCATGACATCAGAGCGCCCCTCCTGGGTACGAACGGCTGGAACTCACAAGACTTCGTCCGAACCGCCGATCGGACGGTCGACGGCGCAACCTTTGTTGATGGTTTCTTCCTCGACAGTCCCAATCCCGCCGTCCAAGACTTTGTGCAACGATATCGGGCCCGCTTCGAATCGACCCCATCGCTCTTCACCATGCAGGGATATGACGCAGCCAGAGTGGTGATCGAAGGAATCCGTCACGGGGCGACCTCAGGAGAGGCCCTTCAAGAATTTCTTACCACTCAGCGTGACTTACCGACACTCGCCGGCCCAGCCAGCTTCGGAGCAGACGGCACCTTACACCGACCACTCTTTCTTCTGCAGGTGAAACAGGGTAAGTTTGTACAACTGAACTGAACAACTTCTGATGAGTTCACTGTCTCAAATTCTTCACACCATCTCGTACATGGGACTCCCCCTCTTGTTCGCGATGGTGCTCCATGAGTACGCACATGGATGGGCAGCGGAGAAATGCGGAGACTCGACCGCGAAACTTCAAGGACGGCTCACCGTCAACCCACTTGCCCATGTCGACCCGTTCGGCACCGTCATCCTCCCCTTGATCTGTTTGCTGCTTCCGGGAAGCTTTCTATTCGGTTGGGCGAAGCCGGTCCCCATCGACCCACGGAATATGCATCAGCCTCGCCGTGATATGGCACTGGTGGCTGCAGCCGGACCTGGGATGAACCTACTCTTGGCCGTCGCCAGCGCGCTGTTATTGGCTGCGCTCCTGACGATCGAGCCAACTTTATCGCTCCGAGGATCGACAGAGGCCGATGCGTCGACGAGCCTGCTTGGGACCATGGTTTTGCGCCCCATCGCCGTCATGGCGCTGTATTCCGTGCTGATCAACGTATTTCTCGCGCTCTTCAACCTGCTTCCAATCCCACCCCTCGACGGTGGGCGAATCTTGACCGCGATTCTCCCGCCCAAGCCGGCGATTGCGTTGGCACGATTGGAACCGTATGGGATGCTGATCTTGGTCGGACTGATCGTGTTCGATAAAGAACTGGGTGTGATTCACACCATCACTGGAACCTTTGCCAAAGGTCTGTCCGGTACGATCCTGTCAACCGCGCTCGGCCTTCGCCCAGGAGTCTCGGAATGACAACAGCACGGAGGCGAGTTCTCAGCGGCATGCAGCCAAGCGGACTCATGCACCTTGGGAACTACCTGGGCGCGTTAGAAAACTGGAAAGCGTTACAAGAACAATACGACTGCTACTTCTTCGTTGCTGATTGGCACGCCCTCTCGACGAACTATGCCGACACGAGCCGCATTCGCATCTTCGTTCGCGAGATGCTGATCGACTGGCTTGCCGGCAGCATCGACCCGGAACGGTCCACGATCTTTATCCAGTCTCGTATTCCGGAGCATGCCATCCTGCATCTCTTGCTTTCGATGATGACGCCGGTCTCGTGGTTGGAACGCAACCCGACCTATAAGGAAAAGCAGGAGGAGATCAAAGAAAAAGATCTCACCACCTACGGTTTTCTCGGCTATCCAGTCTTGCAGGCAGCCGACATCCTCCTGTACAAGCCTGATTTCGTGCCGGTGGGAAAAGATCAGCTTCCACATCTTGAGTTGACAAGAGAGCTCGCACGGCGATTCAACGACATCTACAAGACATCGGTGTTCCCTGAGCCGAAGGAACATTTGACCAAGTTCCCCAAAGTAATCGGCACCGATGGTCGAAAGATGAGCAAGAGTTACAACAACACGATCAACCTCTCAGACGCCGAGCCGGTCGTCCGGCAAAAGCTCAAAACGATGATCACCGACCCAGCGCGAGTGAGACGGACGGACCCCGGCAATCCGGATATCTGCCCCGTCTACGAATTCCACAACATTTACTCACCTCAAGCAGTGAAGGACCAGATCAATAAGGACTGCCGAACCGCAGCCATCGGCTGTATTGACTGCAAGAAACTCGTTGCAGACTGCATGGTGGAACAGCTGACGCCAATCTGGGACAAGCGTGCCACGCTGACGCAAGCGCCATCTCGCGTCGACGACATCGTCGAAGCCGGCAGCACACGAGCCGCTGCGGTCGCCAGTGCGACGCTGCGCGAAGTGAATGAGGCGATGAAGATCTAACCCGGGCCTCTCTCTTCCAACCTCCCTGCAAGATTTGCGAATCCGCTAGAAGAACAAGCTGGTCAATGGAAGAATGCCTCGCAGGAGACCTATCTGCGAGGAGAATTCGTTATGACGCGTAGAACCAGCCACCGACGACTCAAAAGTATTGGGCTGTTCGTAGGACTTGTCTCACTCTCCGGCTGCGGCAGCTGGTGGCACGGGGGATACCAGTCTGTCACCATATTCACCACACCACTCGATTCCCAAGTCGTCATTGATGACCGGGTTCATCTTCTGGCACCGGGAACGGTCTCTCTCAGTCGAAAAGACGACCACCAGGCTGTTATCACCAAAGAGGGCTATGAGCCAAAGACGATGGCCCTGACGAGAACCTGGTCCTGGTGGGTCATTGGCGATATCTTTGGCTGCGCCATCATCTTCGCCCCGGCCTGCATTTCAACCGATAAGGAGAACGGTGGTTACTACATCTTCGAGGACAAGGTCTTCGTGACGCTGGAGCAGACAACAGGCGTACTTTCTCCAAGTCCATAGAACACTGCGCTAACGTACCATCGTCAAAGTCGGCACCTTGTCAGTTCTTGGGATACCAATCGTGCCGCAATGACACCTCTGAGGAAATTCCTACTCTGGCGTCTTGTGACTCTTGTAGGAATATTCTTGGCCAGCTCCTTCGCAGCCACTTCGGCGATTACGGCAGCTTGGCTTTCTGCTTTTCCACAGAACGCATCCCGACTTGATTCACTAGCGGACATTATTCATAATGAGTGCTGCAACGCCGATGGAGCCGCCTCTTGGGAGTATCCGAGCCTGTAAGGGAGGAGCGCGGGCCTCATGACGAGGATTTCTTCACTGTCGC
>JAOUMR010000160.1 GCA_029881435.1 Nitrospira sp. | reverse complement strand
ACCAGGCATTCTCACCCTTCAGCGCACTCCAGTCGGACACCGGCCAGCACGGGCGGGGGCTCACGTGCTCGGTCCAATCGCATGAAACTGATTATTGACCACCATCATGAATAATCCCGGCTAAGACCCACCATCCTCGAACAATCTGCAATAGGCGGAGCAGGTTCCGAGATTTGTGTACGAGTACCCTAAAGTGATAGTACGGATGAAAATATCTTGACACTTACACACTCTTGATCAGGAACTTCCAAGACTAATTCTGAACTTTTGTACCGGACTAAACTAGGTAGTGTCTTATAAACGAGTTGTGTATAATACTGCACACGGGCCAAGTGGATCAACGTTCCCTCCCCGTTCTTCTACCGCAGATACAAGACTGTACGATTGTGTACAGCCAACATTTCGGGGGACACGATTCACATTGTCCGCTTTCTTCAGGTGGGGGGCTAGCTCAGTTGGGAGAGCACTACGTTCGCAACGTAGGGGTCGGGGGTTCAACTCCCCTGCCCTCCACCAAATACGTTGGCCGGTTCATTGGCCACGGTTAGGCCGGTCAACAGCCGATCAAATGTCCCAGTTGCCGTAAAGCGATACCCCGCCTTCCCGTTCTCCATGATCGGCTCACACAAAATATGACCGTTGAGCAACTTCCTCAGCACTTGCCGGGCTTGTGGCACATGACGTAGGAAGAGTGACGGGAGATCCTCTAAACGGCTCCTGAGATCTTTGGCAAGCTGTTTCGCGTCGAGCGCTGAGATCTCCATCAATTTGTCCAACTGGGCCAACTCTCGTAGCACCGCTTTCTTATGCGCCTCCTCTTTGTGCAGTGATTCAATGACCGAATCTGTGCACTTCCCTGTAGCGACCAGTTCAACCAGGTGATGAAGCCGAGCTTGGATGAGCGAGAGCTCACGTTCCAGAGCGACCCGCTTTTCTGGGAAGTTGGTTTGTTGTTTCCGAATTTGTTCAAGAGCCATGACCACGGACTCTTCCAGAACCTTCTCATCCAGGGCCTGGTTCATGGCATGCAGAATGGCGGAGTCCAGTATATCCAGCCGAAGCTGCACCTTGTTGGTGCAGATTGACTCCCCGCGTTTGTGGTTATAGGCGCAACGATACACGGCACGTTCGTATCGACGCTTAGACGTGTTCTTGACGGCCACCATAGAACCACCGCAGATGACACACTTCGCGATGCTGCTCAAGAGATACTCCGAGCGTCGGTCTTCCCCGGTAGGACGAGATAACAAGCGTCCGCCCTCCCCTCGCATGTACATCTCTTTATTCTTCGCTCTTCGAGTCTCCACCTGTTCCCACAAGACTTGAGGAATTATTCGAAGTTCAGGAGCATCGAGCGTCAACCATTCTGACTGAGGACGATCACGTTGCTTCCTGGTTCTCCCGATTTGAATCGTTTGAGTTCGATTCCATTGAACGATACCTCGATAGAGATCGCGTTGCAGAATGTCTCGAATGGCAGTTGGACACCATCCCAGATTTCCACCGTGAGGTGGTGGCACCTGATCTTGATTCAAATCCTTGGCGATACGAGCCAGACCGAAGCCTGAGGCAAACAGCTCGAAGATGCGAACAACGGTCTTGGCCTGAGCGGAATTGATTTGTCGTACGACATGCTGACGTTTCTTCTGGCCACTAGCATCAAGGGCTTCACCATACACCGGCACGTTGTCATAGCCGTAGACCTTGTTGCCGGTAACATACAACGCCTTCGCCTTGCGGAACATCGCATCATAGGTTCGCTGACTGGCCTTCTCTCGCTCCATTTCTGCCGCAAAGTTGGTGAGACTTAACATCACTTTGTCCATGGCATTGTCGAGCTTGCGCTCTTGGTCTGTGAGATAGAAGAAAATCCGTACGCCACTGTCGATCACCTGCTTGAAGGTGTAGCTCGTCTCGATCGCTTCACGGCCCAACCGAGACTCTTCGCTCATGATGAGGATATGAAAGGGAGGCTTCGGTTTGAGGGCATTCATCAACCGCAGGAAGCCGGGACGTTTGACGAACTCAGCACCGGAGATGCCATCATCGCTGTAGATATGCTGTTCGGCGATGGTCCAGCCCTTGTTCGCTGCATAGGCTCGCGCGTGCTCGATCTGTCGAGCAACCGACTTATCTTCCTCGATGACTCCACTTTGCTCTGTCGATTTCCTGGCATAAATAGCAGCAATCATGATCCCGCTCCTTCTTTGGCGTGTTCAGTACGAGTGAGATGTGCGCTATCTACTCCTCGTCTTGCACGAGTCGCAAGGAATTTAATCTTCCATTTCGGTGGGTTTGTGGAGGGGAACCAACCGTAATTTGCCTATGCTCTTGATAATCCAGAACTAACATTTCAGCGAGCAGCGCCACTATTTCAGTGAAGTGAGGTCCATCCGCAATGAGAGGTGCGGTGGAGGAATGTTTATCAGCTCGATGCCCAATGCGTGTTTGTTTCACGGGATTTCGCTTCTAACGTTCCGGGGGAGTCTTCCGACACCCCCGGTCCCCCAGGATGTGCCCGCGTCACCGCCGGCGTGGGTTTAAGACTGAGCCCCCTATGGTGGCGGGCCATCGCCGGGGAGCAGCGGATCAGGCCTTCCTGAAGTCAATCCGTCCGCTCTTCTCCCCGTCCAGGCCTGCCCGCTGCGAGACGCTCCGCCCTCCTCCTCCTTCTGCCCCACCCCCGTGGTTTGTGCGGGGTGGGGCACATATTTGAAGGAGGAACTCGGATGAAGACACCAGCGCGACTCGCAGCAGCGGCCAATCGGCCATCGACATCCATCGGGACAGCGGAGCCGTACCGAGCTCCTCGGTATCGGGTCACGCTCGTCTGTGAGACGGAGGGGACCGGCACGGCTGAACCAATTCGTGATTCGAGCACCGCCGTCCAGTTGTTCCGACCCTGCTTTGAAGGTCTCGATCGCGAGCACTTCGTCGTCTGCGGGCTGGATGCCAAACATCGGGTGATCGGGATCAATGTGGTGTCGGTTGGTTCGTTGACGCTCTCGATCGTCCATCCGCGGGAAGTGTTGAAGCCCTTGATCGTGATGAATGCGGCGGCCTGGCTGTGTCGGGTAAGGATGCGGCCTTGCAGCCGCACCCTCCCCTAAGAACCGGACTTGATGGTTTCCGCTCATCCGGCTCAAGCTGTTACAAAGCCCGGCGAGGCCGCCGAGCCGGACAGTCACAACGAGGAGGGGGAGGATGGGGCCGCTGACGCGAGTGACCCGTCGCGGAGCGACGGTCCTCGAAGTACGTCCGCCAGCTCGGATCGTAGGGATTCGCCTCCGCCCGAATTTTGAGGTGTCGCCGGATGATCGTTTTGTTGGCACACGCCAACTTCAACCAGTCCGGTGTACCTTCCAGCGTGCGTTCACCCGTATCCGCCGCAAAGCGCCAGCTTCGTCCGTCAGCCGGATGCCAGTATCGGTGCAACACCCAATTGGCGTTCTTGTTCTGGTGCCTGCGTCGCGCCCATCGCCAGAGACAATGCCAGAGCACATGATCGACCTTGCGGAACGTGCGCGTGGCCACGATGTGCCGGTGATACATCACCCAGCCGAGGATGACCCGGTTGAGTGCATGGATCAAATCAGCCTGTGCACCCGCGCCGTTTGCTCGGATGATCGCTCGCACCTTCTGCAGGAACGCATGCACGTTCTGCCGTGAAGGCGTGACCAGCAACTTGCCATGGTATTTGCGCAGATGCTGGCCCAGGAAGTCGAAGCCCTCATCGATATGCGTGATGCGAGTCTTTTCCGCCGAGAGCGCGAGCCCCCGTACAGCCAAGAACTGCTCAACTAGTGGTCGGACCTCATTCTTGAGGACCTCCTCGGAGGTTCCCGTAATGATGAAGTCATCAGCATATCGCACGAGATGGACCTTGGGATTATACTTGCCACGCCTTTGCCCCAAGTCCTTCCGCGGGAAGGCCTGTTGCAGCACGCGTTCAAGTCCATCCAACGTCATGTTCGCCAACGCCGGTGAGATCACTCCACCTTGTGGCGTGCCCTCATCCGTAGGGAACAGCGTTCGCTTCTCGATATAGCCGGCCTTGAGCCAGCCTCGCAAGATCGCTTTATCCATCGGGATACTGTTGAGCATCCAATCGTGGCTGATATGATCGAAACAGCCAACGATGTCGCCGTCCAACACCCACATGGGAGCGCTCTTGCGAGAGAGCAGCTTAAAACACTGCTCGATCGCATCCGCCGTCGAACGCATCAGCCGGAAGCCATACGAGTTACGATCTGCCGTGGTCTCCGCGATCGGATCGAGCGAGAGCAAATACAACGCCTGCATCGCCCGATCGCGCATCGTCGGGATGCCGAGCGGCCGCAGTTTCCCGTTGACTTTCGGGATATACACGCGCCGAAGCGGTTGCGGCTGGTAGCCGCGCCGTCGAAGCGATCCGATTGCCTGTGCCTTGGCCTCTGGAGAGCGCCAGATTGCGCGATCTACCCCAGAGGTCTCCTTGCCTGCATTCCCCGTTACTCGCTTCACGGCCAAGGCACGGCCGGAGAAGGAGTGGGTGAGCAACCATTGCAGAGCTTTCACTCGGCCGTGGCGGCCCTCCCGTGTTGCCTTGACGATGCGTGCTTGCAGCCGCCGCACGGAGCGTTCACAGGTAGCCCAGTCGATCTGGTGCCACTGCGGTGCTCCGCTGGAGGAGGCACACGCAGCGTACGCTGCGTTCATTTGCGATTTCCTCCCAAGATGGTTCTACAGGCTCTCTCGTCACGAACAACCGACTGGAAGTGGGCCCGCTTTCGCGGCGGCGTAATATCGCAACGCCTATCCGCTCTATTACAGAGCGGCGTTCGCTTTCTCCAGCTTCCTTTGCCCGCTACCCCCACAGCGGCCCTTGCGAGCGCGCCTGCTCCCTCGCGGAAGCGGGACATCGGGTTTACCGTGTTCCGCCTTGATGACACGAGTGGGTTAGCCCCTGCCTATACACCGGCGGTCTTGAATGTCCGTGTGCCCCGAGAGCCGCGGCGGGGCAGCCGACCGCGATACCGTTTGGCTTGAGCCACTCAGCATCTTTGGCTCGACTGATTTTGACGGTGCCTGACAGCAGTTCACGTTCATTAGACCTACCACCCAGCCTGGCCTCCGAGCCGCCTGATGCTGGCAGCCCCGACGAGGGCCTCACGGCCACATGTCGGACCCTTGCGGGTCAGAGTACGTTGTCTCGGCAGCTTCAGACCCGGCGGTTACCCGCCGCGCCTGTGCCGATAGGCTACTGCGCACGGAAGCGCAGGTTCGCTTACGGTGTTTCCTTTCGTATCGAACAATCATCAAAGCGACTTCACGTCGCACTTTCTCATAACCACCC
>JAOUMR010000067.1 GCA_029881435.1 Nitrospira sp. | reverse complement strand
CCGAAGGTCGCGCTGGTCGCAGCCATGCGCAAGTTGCTGACCATTCTCAATGCGATGGTGCATCATGGAACTTCCTGGCGATCCGCAGTGGTGCAGGGGGCTTGACATTTAAGACAGTTGCTCGCCTCTTGTGCTGACCCGTCGTCTTCGATTACTGTCACCGGCATGGAAGGCGAGGCCACCGACCCTCCGATTTCGGATGAGGTAACTGACAAGATCGTTATCTACTGGGAGCGGGAATACTCGACCGCGTTTCCGCCGCAACGACTCAAGCTCG
Source organism: Nitrospira sp. (assembly GCA_029881435.1). Lineage (GTDB taxonomy): Bacteria > Nitrospirota > Nitrospiria > Nitrospirales > Nitrospiraceae > Nitrospira_D. Next base: position 19,679 of record JAOUMR010000067.1, on the reverse strand, counting down.
ACTTTCATCCCCACCGGCCGATGTTGGGCAACATGACATTGGATGAACAGCGAGCACTCGCTGCCAGCGGATACAAGGTGTTGCCGGACGATTGTGGCCCGGTGCGCACGGTAGGGAATTATGGTTGGCTTATTCGCTGTCCGGCCGATGTGAAATTGCGCCGCACAGCTGAGGGGGTTCGGTGGCAATCGCCTCCGATCCTGCCGGAAGAGCGACTGCTCGGGTACAAGACGTTTTCTGGGATGTATGTCGATTTGATTCTAAACAGCGGCTATCCCAAGCTCTGCTGCGGGGTCAGGTTGTACTATCCCAAGCATGTCGGCCTGATGATGAAGGATGTCCCCAACCACTTTTACCATCACCCAGACCGAACGTTTACAGTTTGGGAAGGTATCAAGACGCAGGAGTACAAACGCACACCGAATCAGTATGCGTGGCTGCCGGACTATGAAGCGTTCACGGCCAATTTTCTTCTGCAGCTACAGAAACCCACCACTATCAAGCGCGGCGATCCCATCGGGATAATCCTGCCCGTCCTCCTGCCAAAACAATTCACGCTCGAAGAAATTCAGCATCCGCACTCGGCGCGAGACCAAAGTGAGCTGGATTGATTGTCGCGACCGGTCCGGGCTCTCTTGATACGATTCGTTGGGTCGTGCATTGCTGCTGATTCATAGATCGGATGGTTGAGCATGACTCGTGGGAGGCAATATTTCTGGAAGGCATCGTTCATACAGCTACTCATTGTGTTCTGCCTTCTCTGTGACACCCTACATGCGCTCGCTCAGCTCGAACGTTTGAGGAAATTCAAGAGTACCGGGTTAGGGGTCACTGACACGCCGATGGTCGAGATCCCTGCCGGGGAATTCATCATGGGGCTTGATGGGGTTCATGCACTGGAAGATGAGCGGCCTGCGCATCGCGTCTGGCTCGATGCCTTTGCCATCGATCAGTATGAGGTCACAACAGCCCAATATGCGGAGTTTCTTAGTGCGGAAAAACAAATACCTCCCTGGCAATGGGAAACTGTGGCACTTTCTCGCCATGGCGATAGACGAGTCATTGGTGTGAGCTGGCATGATGCTGCGGCCTATTGTCAGTGGAAAGGGAAGCGTCTCCCGACGGAGACAGAATGGGAAAAATCGGCACGCGGTACCGATGGCCGGTCCTATCCCTGGGGCAACCAGGCGCCGACGAACCAGCGTGCCAACTTCGCGCTAGGCGCCAGGTTTAGTTATGACCTTGTGCTCGCGCCGGTACAATCTCATCCTGAGGGCAGGAGTCCGTTCGGGCTCCATCATATGGCTGGGAATGCGTATGAATGGGTCCAGGACTGGTATGCGATCGACTATTACGATGGCTCACCTGATCGAAACCCAACTGGGCCTGAGCAGGGCCAGTTCAAAGTGCTGCGTGGCGGATCCTGGTCGGATCTGCCCAAGTATCTCCTCACCTATGGACGATTCAAGCTTCCGTCGGACACCCGCAATAGCTACACAGGTTTTCGTTGTACACGGTCGGCCGCGGAGTAGCATGCGCTCTCACAGTTTCCGGCCAGGGGCCGTCAGTGTGATTGCTGATCCAATGCGTATAGTGGGAGCGGTTTCGCCTAAACTCACTGTTTCGTCAAGGATGATGTGTCATCGGGTTGGAGGAGATTCGAGGGAAGAGCGTCGTTGGGTTGGGCGGTTGCCAACGGAGGTATCGTTGGTCGCCTCACCAGCTTGTGACGGAGTGACGACTGTGGCGTTGTAGGGGAGACGGAACTTTGATCAGAGCTGGAAGGGATTCCGGTTAACTCGAGCGTAGCGTGTGGTGTGCTCTGTAGTTGAGGGCGATGGATCAAGCTGCGAGAGCCACTCTTCAGTGGCTCGGCACTCACGATACTGGCGCAGAGCACGAGTGTGAGTGTCATGCACGATGCTGCGATGATGTCTCTAGAATGAACCATCAGAATCATGTCCAGCGTGGCGCAATTCGATAGTGAGATCACGGTACTACGCAACCGATATGCCAGGAGGCGGGAAAGAGCTTGGCGTAAGGACGGTTCTCATAACGTCGCATTGCGCAACGTTTTTGTCGGATAGTGAATGTCCAGAGACGGGACGGGACAGTCGATTTGTACCAAAAGGCATTTCTTGAGTGAACCACTTCGAACACTCGCAGGCAGCCAGAAACTCAATACAGGAGCCAATTTGAGGTGCTATCGGAGTAGAGGGTTATCGCTGCACGGGGGCGAGGTGCTGGATCAACCAGTCGGCAATGACTTGTGTCATGTGCGTGAAGTCTGCACCTTTTGTAAATTGATGGTCCGCGCCCGGTACCAGCTCGAGGTGTTTCTTGACGCGTAGGGCTTCATAAAGTCGTCGACTTTGATGGAGCGGGACATGCTCGTCCTTGTCGCCCTGCACAATGACGGTCGGAGCCGTGATTGATCGTGCGGGGCTGTAGGCGATCTGCCGGAGACAATCTTCATAAAAGGCATACTGCAATTTGACTCGGTCAGGGCCATCGAGAATATCAGGAATTGTGTCGGTTGCTTTCCACTGTGCTAGGCCGTCGTCTCCAAACTCCAACCGTAGCTCCTCTGCGAAATCCACCACAGGGCATTTGAGCGCCAGGCAATCCAGATCTGTCCGTTGCGCGGCTGTCAGAATCGACACGAGACCGCCGAAGCTGGATCCCATCAGACCGATGCGGCAAAACCCCTTCTGTCGCATCAAATCAATCGCTGCGGCGGCTTGTTCAATCGCCACGGTGATCGTGATCTGATCGAATGGGCCCTCGCTCTCCGCTTGTCCAAAGAAATCAAAACGAAACGTCGCGATGCCGTGACCTGTGAGCATCCGAGTCAGGGCATTGTTTGTCGAGCTGGTTTTCGAAGAAAGAAATCCATGACACAGTACCGCGACCCGATCGGTTTCGCCGGGAGGCCTGGTTAAGATGGAGGCTACTCGATGTCCACAGGGATCAAGAAAGGAGAATCGTTCTTCCACGGCAGGATTGTATCAGAATCTGCTTACTCGGTCAGCCACGAGGATAGCGAAGCTGTACGGTCATGCCGTCAGCTTTAGCTCATCGGGGGGCATCTGATGGGTGGCAAGATGCTCCGGCTGCTTGGCCACGATGGCGGACAACTTGATCGAGAAGAGCACATAGCTGGTCAGTAGAAGAATGAGACATGTCCACAGGGCACTCTGGAGGTAGAGGGAGCTCAGCGGCACATTCCAGGCGAGAGCGGCTAAGATGCCGAGGCCCATGGTTCCGAGGGAGAGAGTGGCGATCTGTACGGATCCCCAACGGTTCATCATAGAAGTCAGTTGATCGAGATAGAGGGTGCGCTTTTTGTGACTGGTGACGCGATTGGCTGCGAGGGTAACGGGAATCAGATAGGAGAAAGCGCCCATGATTGCGTTCACGATGAAACCGATGAAGGCCATATGGGTGTAGGCAACCAGGTGGAGTTTGCCGTATGGCAGCGCTGGTGGGTCAGATAGGTGATTAGCTCCAACAAAGACACCGAGGATGATCGTAAACAGGAGAAAGAAGGTGGAGACCAAGAGATGGTCCGAGGCGGCACTTCCGGTATGGCGCGAAGTGAGCCACGTTCTGAACAGATGGATGGCCAGGAGACCCACGCCCACAAACAACATGGCACCCGCCATCATTTCAACGGAAACAGATGAATTGAGGAATCCACCGATTAAGACAACTACCCCGATCGGGAGAAAGGTGGTCGTCAGCTGCACCAGCCTCGGGCTCGCGTGCGGGGTGCCCCAGACGATCGGCAGGAGATGGTGTATCATGCCGATGATGATCAGAACCACAAAGCCGAGCACGACAAGATGAATGTGTGCGAGTCGCACATAGCCGTAGGATTCCGGAACGATCCCCAAGGCCATGAGCTCTCCGCAGATCGATCCGCTGACAAGGCCAAAGAAAGCCAGTGCGTAATACCATGAATGGCTCCACGAGGAATTCCAAACCTGCTGCGCACGAGCCCAGAGGCTGCGGATGGCAGAGAGAAAACCGGCGATCACCACGAAGCCGGCGATGCTCACGAGCAAGTCGTGATGCAGCCAAAATCCCACGAGCATTCCAACGAGGCCGCCATTCAACGCCAACAATGTGATGGGATGCGAGTCCAATTCCATTCGGACCTTTGACTGTGGTGGAGCGATGAGCAGAAGAAACCCGCCGAGAATAATCTGAGCCACCCCGCCGATCAGCACCGCATGAACATGGAGTGCTCGTATCCATGACGGCAGTGGGGTGCCACGAACTAACCCAATGAGAATTGCCAATCCGAGGATTGATGCAAGGGTGAGCCAGGTGAAACCTGTGAAGCATAACGTAAGCGGTGAGTAGCTCCGTGAACGCATCTAGCGGTTCCCTTAGCGCTCCAAGAAATAAAAATGATCGGTGGGACCGTGACCGTGGCCGATGGCGAGTCCATGTCGGATCGCTTCTGTGACGTACGCTTTCGCCGCCTGCGCGGAATCGAGAATGGATCGTCCACGAGCAAGATGCGCGGCCAGCGCAGAAGCAAACGTGCAGCCGGTGCCGTGGGTATGGCGTGTCTCAATGAATTCCCCTTTCAGCACGTTGAAAAACCGTCCGTCATAGAGCAAGTCGGTTGCTCGTTCGTGGAGGAGGTGGCCGCCTTTGATGAGGACGTGCTTGCATCCGAACTGATGGATCACCTTGGCGGCTCGACGCGCATCGGCCAACGATCGAATTTCAATCCCTGACAGTTGCTGGGCCTCATGCACATTCGGTGTCACGATCAAGGCGAGTGGGAGCAGCGTCGTTTTAACCGCCTCGACAGCATCCGGCTGCAACAGAGGATGGCCACTCTTGGAGATCATGACCGGATCCACGACTAAGTTGGTGACTTTTTGAGGGGCCAGCATGCGCACGACCACCTCGACGATGGCTGAGGATGACAACATCCCGGTCTTGACGGCGGCCACGTCGAAGTCGTCGAAGACGGCGTCGAGTTGCGAGGCGATGATGGCAGGAGGCAACTCGAAGACATCCGTCACGTCTTCGGTGTTTTGAGCCGTGATGGCGGTAATCACGGACATGGCAAAGACACCGTTGGCGGACATGGCCTTGAGATCGGCCTGAATTCCCGCACCTCCGCCGGAGTCCGAGCCGGCAATGGTGAGCACTTGTTTCAACGTATTCGACATAGGTGGCTTTCTAAGGCGTTGTTTCCGCAGGACCGGGTGAGGGTCCGAGCGTCAGTCCATCAATTGTGAACGAAGCGTCTCGCCTTGGTAATGTTTCGTGAAAATGAAAGGTAAACTGAGAGGGCGATTGATCTGATGAAGCGGTGAAGACGAGGACGGCCCGCCGTTTTCTCTGAGGCGATAGTTCAAGGCCACGTGTGCACAGACCTTCCCGATTCTCCTCGACTCCCTGGTGCCATACCGTTCCATGCTCATCTTTCAGTACCGTGTCTTGCAAGCGGCACAGGAGTTTCAGGTCACGGGAGGAATGGTTTTCAATGGTGACGTCCAACTTCACTCGGCTGTCGTGTTTGTCGATCGACGTGAGGACGAACTCGTAGTACTCGTTCCGATGAGTCCCTAGGCCGATCGGAGGGGCAGGCTCATGTAGACTCTCGATGGGGACCACCGGCTGCGGAGACTCCTCTTTTTTGAAGAACAAGGTCAACGGGCCGGCTTTCGGCAATGTGGCTCGTGCGGCGCCGATAGGTTGGCCGTTCGAGGGATTGATCAGCTTGGTGGTGACCTGTAGGCCGTCCGGAGTCTCGATCGAAACTCCGCTGATAAACGCATCGGCGCGGATCGCTTTGGCTACGCGTTGGACGGCTTTCGCATGGTCCGAGTCGATCTGATCTACGTGGAGTTTCTTGAGCGTCGAATAGGTGAGCGTTCGATCGACCACCGTCAATTCTCCTGCCAGCATGATTTGAGTTCCAAGCTCTTCGGCAAGGAACTGTCCGATCGCCGTGGGCTTTCCCTGTGAATCGGTAAAGTCGAGAAAGGCCAGACGTGGTGTCTTGGCTTTCGTTGCCCGTTCAGTGATCGCGTCAGCCAACTGTTTGAGGGCCTCCTCATAACGCGCTCCAGCCCAAGAGGACGTTGGATAGGGAAATGGCGACAGCAGGGCGAAGAGCAGTATCAGTGATCCGATCATAACCATGAACTGATGTCATTATACTCAGGGCGGAGCGAGAGTCTAGCAGGGGGACAAAAACAGGAACGACAGGAATCTCTTCCGTTCTCGCGACTATTCACTGATGCTTTCCCGGATATAAATCGGTATTCTCTCTCTTCTGTGTATGTGGAACATCGAGGTAAGGAGGCATTCTCATGGCAAAGAGTAGAAAGTATCGCGGCGAAGTCCCCCTGCATGATCGATATGGGCCGGAGGCGAAGTATGCAGTCGAAGCCGAGGCGCTGCTCCCAACAACGAAGCATGAGGAGGAAATCGCCCGCGGCCTTCAGCTGGGCTTACCTGGCGCTGATTCGATCATAGATCGCCGCATCCCGACATTCAGTCGTGGAGAGCTGCCTCACTTTGCCGGAATCAATACATTCACCAAAGCGCCATACGTGGAGGACGTGCGCAAGTGCGGCGAGTATGATGTCGCAATTCTCGGGGCCCCATTCGATGGCGGGACGACCTATCGCTCGGGCACCAGGTTCGGCCCGCAGGGGATTCGTAAGATCTCAGCCTTATACGGCACGTATAGCTTTGAGCTCGGGGTGGATCTACGGGAATCGGTCTCCATGTGCGATCTCGGAGACGTGTTTACTATCCCGGCTAATATTGAAAAGACGTTTGATCAGGTCAGCAAAGGTGTTGCACATGTCTACGCAAGCGGCGCCTTTCCCGTGGTGCTGGGTGGAGATCATTCGCTCGGCTTCGCGACGGTGCGAGGCGTGGCGCAACATCTGAACGGCAAGAAACTCGGGATCATCCATTTCGATCGGCACGTGGACACACAAGACACCGATCTCGATGAGCGGATGCATACGACGCCGTGGTTTCACGCGACCAATATTCCCAACGTGCCGGCGAAAAATCTCGTCCAGATCGGTATCGGCGGCTGGCAGGCACCCAGGCCGGGCGTCAAGGCGGGGCGCGAACGGCAAACCTCGATTATGACCGTCACCGATTGTGTGGAGATGGGGATCGAAAATGCTGCGAAACAAGCATTGGAAGTCGCGTGGGATGGCGTGGATGCGGTCTGGCTCAGCTTCGATGTCGATTGTTTGGATGCCGCCTTTGTGCCGGGAACGGGCTGGCCAGAACCGGGCGGATTTATGCCGCGTGAAGTGCTCAAGTTCCTTCAAATCATTGCGGATACCAAGCCACTGGCCGGCATGGAGATCGTGGAATGTTCACCGCCCTACGATGCGGCCGAGATCACCAGTCTCATGGCCACGCGGGTGATCTGCGATGTCTTGGCCTGCCAGGTACGATCAGGGCACTTGGCCGGGCGAAAAAAACAATGACCGGTGCGGTGAGCTTGTCCTGGCCACAGGAACAACACAGGCTTCTTCGTATGGTGTCTGATGGCTGAGCCAACGATCACTTGCCCTAATTGTACGACCGAAATCAAACTCACGGAATCCCTCGCGGCTCCGCTGATCGAATCCACTCGTCGTGACTATGAAAAGCGTTTAGCCCAGAAAGATGCCGATGTGGCCAAGCGCGACGTTGTCCTGCGCGAGCGGGAGGAAGCGATCACCAAGGCGCAGCAAACACTCGACGACCAGGTCAAAGAAAAACTTGACTCAGAGCGTACCAAGATTGTGGCTGAGGAAGCGAAAAAGGCCAAGCTCACCTTACAGAATGACCTGGATCAAAAAGCGCAAGAAGTCACCGACCTTCAGGAAGTCATCAAACAACGAGAAGCCAAATTGGCCGAAGCGCAGAAAACGCAAGCGGATCTCTTGCGTAAACAGCGCGAACTGGACGATGCGAAGCGTGAGCTGGAGTTGACGGTCGAAAAGCGGGTTCAAGAGGGATTGATGGCGACCAGGGAACAGGCCAAGAAAGAAGCCGAAGACGGGCTCAGGCTTAAAGTCCTTGAGAAAGAGCAAACCATCACCTCGATGCAGAAGCAGATTGAGGAGCTGAAACGAAAGGCCGAGCAGGGCTCTCAGCAACTTCAGGGGGAAGTCCAGGAATTGGAGTTGGAGGCTCTGTTGCGGGAGAAGTTTCCTTGGGACACGATTGAGCCCGTTCCCAAAGGCGAACATGGGGGGGATGCGCTTCAGCGCGTTGTGGGGCCTCATGGGCAGCCATGCGGCACGATCATTTGGGAATCGAAGCGGACCAAGAACTGGAGCGATGGATGGCTGGCTAAGTTGCGGGAAGATCAGCGGGCTGCCAAGTCTGAACTTGCCGTCATCGTGAGCCAATCGCTTCCTAGAGAAGTTGAGACATTCGGGTTGGTTGAAAACGTGTGGGTGACCCACACGAAGACGGTGCTCCCATTGGCGCTCGCACTTCGCCAGACACTCATCGAAGTCGCCTCCGCGCGCCAAGCGTCCGAGGGCCAACAAACCAAGACGGAAATGATCTACCAATATCTGACCGGCCCCCGCTTTCGCCATCGAGTCGAAGCCATTGTCGAAGCGTTTTCGACCATGAAGGAAGATCTCGATAAAGAGAAGAAGGCCATCATCAAACAATGGGCCAAGCGGGAAGAACAGATCGACCGCGTGATGCAGGCCACTGCGGGCATGTATGGCGATCTTCAGGGCATCGCCGGAAAAACGATTCAAGAGATTGAAGGACTGGAGTTACGCTCGCTCAGCCCTCCGTCCTCATGATTGTCCGGTATGGTTTCGGTGTGAGGATCAGCACCTGAAGATGATACCTCCACATACCGCACCCCGGTAAAGCAGAATCACCTCGAGTCGTCGATCATCTTTGTGCACTCCGATGATTCCAGCCAGCAATGTATTTCATTCAGTTTATCAACAACTTGGAAGGCCTTCACCTGAGTCGGGCTATCGGTTGGATGGCCAAGCTCCTCAGTGCACTTTGGGAGGAGTTTGACAAGCGCGCTTGTAACTAGGGTACACTGCTCCCCCAATATTCCCCCTATCGCTCCTATTGTCCAAGGAGGCCTCCATGCGGAACAGCTTCTGGTTGAAGATGCTCGGCGCAGCAAGTCTGGTTCTCTTGTGCATGACAAGTTGGGTCGGCGCCGAAGAGCCGGCTGGTCCCATCAATGAGGCACGGCTGGTCGCGCAATATAACTACTCGATCCATATCCTGGCCATGTTGGTCGTCGGCTTCGGATTTCTCATGGTCTTTGTTCGACGATATGGGTTCGGTGCGACGACCGGCACCTATCTCGTGGTTGCAACCGGGTTGCCCCTGTATATGTTGTTGCGTGCCAACGGCGTGGTGGGGCATGAGATTCAGACGCATTCGGTCGAAACGCTGATGTTGGCTGAATTTTCAGTCGCAACGGCGTTAATCGCCATGGGGGCAGTGCTGGGACGGTTGCGTGTGTTTCAGTACGCCTTGCTCACATTGCTACTCGTGCCGCTCTACGCGCTCAACGAGTATTTGGTACTGGACAACGGCTCGGGGCTCACGAAAGGGTTTCAGGATTCGGCAGGCTCGATCGTCATCCATGCGTTCGGCGCGTATTTCGGGTTGGCGGCTTCCTTGGTGTTGACAACCGCGCAGCAGCGCAGTCAGCCGATCGAATCCGATCCGACCTCCGATCGGTTTGCTATGCTTGGGTCGATGGTGTTGTGGTTGTTCTGGCCAAGCTTCGCGACGGCGATCGTGCCATTCGAGGAGATGCCTCAAACGATCGTGAACACCATTCTCGCGCTGAGCGGAGCGACGCTCACGACCTATTTCTTGAGTACCTATTTCCATCATGGAAAAACCTCGATGGTGGACATGGCCAATGCCGCACTGGCTGGCGGGGTGTCGATTGGTTCGACCTGTAACCTGGTAGGGCCTGTCGGGGCGTTCTCGATCGGGTTACTCGCCGGCGCTCTTTCGGTCATCGGATTCGTGTTCATTCAACCGATGCTGGAATCTAAAATAAAATTGGTCGATACCTGTGGCGTTCACAATCTACACGGCATGCCGGGATTACTGGGCGGCCTCTGTGCAATTTTTGTCGTTCCCGGTGTTGCCGGCGTACAATTGACCGGTATCGCCATGACGCTCGGGATTGCTATTGTGGGGGGTGTGATCGCCGGCCTGGTGATCAAGGCGACCGGCACCACCGAACAGGCCTATGAAGATTGCCATGAGTTTTCGCACGTGCCGGGTCCGGAGAGTGAACGAAAGGTTGAAGAGATGGCGTTGGGAGCCAAAGCCGATATCGAGGTGTTGCAGAAGGAATTGCTGACTCGGACTGCATCTCAAATCCGGTCCGGGAAAGAGGAGCCAAGGCCAACTGCGTAATGCGTAAGCGGTTTCTTGCAGCTTTGGCACCGATCACGACGGGGATATCGAGACATGATTGGCTTGTCGATCCGGCCTTCAACCGGGTGGGTAAGCCATCTTACCAGATCTTCGATCCTTGATCAGGGTGCCGTGCTGCGCTTCATACCGCCAGGGTCGCCCGTGCATGCGTAGGGCGGCACGAGGAGAATATCGGTTTTAACTAGCTGGATGATACCTGCCGCACGTTGAGCGTTCCGCTTTTGATGTGAAGATCGCGCTGGGGGAAGGGGATCTCAATGCCCTCTTCTTTGAACGCCCGGCTGATCGCAAAGTACAACTCGCTGCGCAGCACTCCGGGAACCGTCGAGAACTCTCTCGTCCACACCCGGAGTAAGAAGTCCAACGAACTGTCTCCGAATCCATCGAACAGTACGGAAGGTCCCGGCTCTTTGAGAACTCCTCGATGAGCCTGCGCCACCTCAAGAAGCACCCGGCGAACTTGCTCAGGGTCTGAGCTGTACGATACTCCGACGGGGAAGTTGAATCGGACATCCCGATTCGTATAACTCCAGTTGACGACCTTCGAGGAGATGAAGTCGGCGTTCGGAACGATGATCGCAATATTGTCGTTCGTCACGATCGTGGTGGCGCGCGGCGAAATATTGACGACGTCGCCATGCACGTCGCCCACTTCGATGCGGTCTCCCACCTTGATCGGTCGCTCCAACAGGAGAATGATCCCGCTGACGAAGTTGTTGGTGATGCTCTGCAGCCCGAATCCGACCCCGATGCCGAGCGCGCCGAAGAGAACCGTCAAGGTGCTGAGGTTAATGCCGGCTGTCTGGAGGATGATGATCAGGCCGAGGGCCACCACGATATATCGAACGATGGCGCCTATGGCATGTCTCACTCCAAGGTCGACATGGCTTCGTGAGAGCAGCCGTTCGACGATCCATGTTTTCAGTTTGGCGGTGGAATAAAAGAGCGCCACGACCAGGATCGTCAGATAGAGCACGGTGCCGAGGGTAATGGTCGTGTCGCCGACCGAATACAATGGGATGTGGGAGAATGTATCTAGGGGGTGCAAGAGCTCACTCAGCCAATCCATCGCTGCTCCTCCATGCCTACGGCTATCAATGATCGATGAACCAAATCAACGAAAAGAGCAAGAGGTGCTGTCCGGGAGTCAGTCCGATCATGCCGGGGCCGATGAAGTCCCCCGTGAAGAAACCGCCCTCAGTGCCGCGCGAGTCGTCGTAGCGGTGCTCAAGTCTGGCGAGTAGGGTGTGGAGATCGATGCACCACTTGTATTCCAGCGTCGTAGTCACGGCCGCGATGAATTGTTCGGAACCGGTGATCCTCGCGTTGCGATCCCAATAAAACTCCGGACGGAGCGCCACGCTCCAGGGGCCGCTGACATTCCAGTGAGCATAGAGCGCTCCTGCTGTCCAGAAGGTCCGGGGATGGCCCGGAAGCTCGGCGGCGTTTTCGGTGCCGATATCGTACGCCGCAGCAAAGGTGAACGGTCCGTCTTTCCATTCGATGATGCTGTCGGAGAAAAATCGCCAGAACTCGATAGCCGTGTTTGACTGGTCCGCGCCATAGTACAGGTTCTCCGTCAGGGTCAGACGGGTGGTGGGCTTCCAGGCGACTTGCATGCCATAACTAGGCTGATTGTTGATGTGGGACAGATAATTATACCCGTTGATGATGTAGAATCCGACCGTCGTCGCCTCGTTGACCGGATACGTCGCGCTGAGTCCGAAGACGAAATAGGGCGCGTTGTCGGCCATATAGCTGCGAGTGTAGTTCAGGTTGTATCTGGCATAGATCGATTGATAGCCGATGTAACTGTTGAAGAGTCCTGCTGTCACCTTCAACCCATTTCCAATCGGGGCAAGGAATGAGACATTGGCTCGGGAAAAATGTTTGAGCTGAGTTGCATGGTCGATAGGTTTGTCACGATCTGGAATTGTGGAGGGAACGAGGCCGTCTGCGTCGTGACCTTCCTGGAGGCCGAATTCAAGACCCCAGCGTGAATGCTGGGACGGGTCCTTTCTTACGTACCCGACCGCCATGTTGAGCGCCGGTTCATTGACGCTGGGTGTCGTGGTCTTGGACCGCCACAGATGGTTGTCGGGAAAGTTGAAATTGAGCTCGTAGCTGAGGTCGAGCAATCCGCCGTAATGCCAATCCGACTGAGACGGTTCCTCTCCGGCCGCTGGCCCGACTCCAAAGAACAGAATAGCGAAGATACCGAATAGGAAGGTCACGAAGCTCGACCGTCTCCGCCTGACGGGGGTGATTCCTGATGCTGTTGAGTTGTGCCCAACGGCCAACTCCGCCAGCTTGGTGCATGGTAGGTCTTCGGGAGGTATTCATCAGGAATCGTCGTTCTGTTGCCGTCACGGATCTGGGTGTAGTGAGGCGACATAATCTCAACCCCAGCCTCATTGAACTGGTCCCGGATATGCTGGTGGAGTTCCGAGTAGATGGTGGCCATCTTGTTCGGAGCGCCCGTATAGGCGTTGACCTCATACCTAACATAAAAGTCATCCAGACTGGTTTGCAAGACGAAGGGCTCCGGTGTTTCCAGAATATGCGCTGTCTGCTTGGCCGCTGCAATGAGCAGCTCATGAACTTTCTGCCACGGGGCGTCGTAACCGATGGTTAAGCTTGTATGGAGAATGAGCGGTGGAGGCTTCATCGATGATGAACTGAAGTTGATGATGTGTGAACCGAGGACGAGGGCATTAGGAATCGTGACGTCGACGTTCTTGATAGTTCTGATTCTTGTGACGAGGAGCGTTTTTTCCGTGATGTCCCCGACCGTATCGGCAATTTTGACTCGATCTCCGACGCTGAATGGTCGCATGTAGGTCAAGACCACTCCGGCGACGATATTGCTGAACGATCCGGCCGCGCCCAATGACACGAGCACTCCAAGAAACACCGAAATGCCTCGAAACGCCTCTGAATGGGATCCTGGGATATAGGGAAAAATAGCGACTGCAGCCAAGACGAGAACAAAGAACCGCACGATCTTGTAGGTGGGGGTTGCCCATTCGCGATGGAAGCCCTGGAAGGTGATCGCCCCTCGCTTAATTCCATTGAAGAACATGTGGATGAGCTTGATGATGTAGTTGGTGACGACGATGATGATGGCGATGGCGATGACATCGGGTAGCGAGGTGACGAACTCCTGAGCGATCATCTTGATCGGCTCAATCATATAGTTCAACAGTTCGACGGAGAGTTTGCGGGTGGAAGGAAAGAATCCCAGAATCGACGTGACGTAGAGGTAGGTGAGGGAGACGTATGCTGCCAATCGAAGGGCTCGTAACAGCACCAGCAAGCTGTCCGAGATTTGCGCGCCGGACAGCATTTCCACTCGCTGGATTTTGAACGAGTATGTTGTCGTGAAGCCCCACGCGGAAACCTTGTCGAGCATGCTGGGAAAGACCTCGCGGAATGCCTTTAGGAAGGCCAGGAACAAGCCTGTGGCGACCAGGGCGAGTAGAAGGCCGATGGCCAGCTCACCCCAATTGCCCAGCAAGGCCTGAATCTGTTCAAACGGTACGGCCAACGCCTCCAGAAACCGCTGCTCAAACACGCGTGTTTGGGGAAAGAGGTTCAAGACGAAATGAAAGTACCAATACAACCCGAGACCGGAGAGGACACCTCGAAGGGTTTTGCTGCAGAACACCAGGACATTGCTGAGGTGCTCTGCTGCGATCAGCTCCAAGCCGTGAAGTGACACAGCGCGCACTTGTGTCTCACTCCAAGCCTCGAGGGCTTCGTAGAGTCGAGGAAAGAGGACATGGAAGGCCACAGCGAAGAAAATCAATAAGGCGGTTGCGACGCCGGCCCACAGCAGATTCCGCAAGGTCATCGGGGACGCCGGTTCTCGCGATGATTGAAGGGAAGGAAGAGCCAGGATCGCTTCCCGTATCGTTTCCGTCTGCTCTTCGGCCAAGAGGTGTCGCGGTTTTCCAGCTGCCTTGGCCTCATTGTCGGTCACCACGAAGAGAACTTCTTCCGATGTCAACACATAGGCTGTCTGTTCATGGTCTTCGACTCTCAGGCTATCGATGACGGAAGGTGTCGCATGGGTCAGCCGATCCAGGCGCTTCTCGATGGCTGCTGCCCGAGAGGCTGCATCGACATTGGCGAGCCCTGTCTGAAGCGTGAACAGGGTCTCGCCATGGAATCGAACCGGAACGCCTGAGCCGGATCCCGACGGATCGGCAAAGGCGGGAACAGCGGTCAGCCCGGTCATTACGGCGCAGCAGATGGCGAGCAGTAGCCCGTGAGTCCTGGTTGTGTGGGAGTCGTGTGTGCTCAAATATTCAAGTTCCCTTCTTGGTCCGTGTCCCTGATTTCAGGATAAATACGGATGTTATTGTGCCATGCCACCATGTTTTGCGCTAGAGATGAACCAGTTGCGGCAGCCTCTGCCTCCTCACCGCGATTGGTTGCCTAAAGAGGGAGGTGGAGGCATAATGCTTCAGCGAGTGCGGTCCTAGTCGTTCGGAAGTGGTTGTGGATATGGAGTTTTTGAGCGTCGACCTTGTGCTGGGCTTAACAGGATTGATCATCCTGGTCGGCTTGGCGGGTGAGTTGGTTTTCAAACGGACCGGCATTCCCAGTGTACTGTTTCTGATGGGATTCGGGATTCTGCTCGGACCTGTATTTCATGTGGCTGAACCCACTGCCGTCATGAAGCTCGCTCCGTACTTCGGTACCCTCGCGCTGCTGATCATTCTCTTCGACGGCGGGATCAACCTCCACATTATGAAAGTCGTCAAGGAGACGCCGATGGCCTTGCTGTATTCCGTGATGGTCTTCGGCCTGACCATTCTCACGATCATGGGTTTTTATGTGTGGATCACCCACGCGCCCTGGTTGCATGGATTGCTTCTGGGCACCATCTTGGGGGGCACCGCGGCCGCAATCATTATCCCTGTGACGTCGCATATGTCTTCGCTCAGTGATTCGACGAAGGTGATGTTGAGTCTTGATTCGGCCATCTCAGAAGTCTTTGTCGTAGTCCTCGCGCTGGCCCTGATGGGGACGATGAAAGATCCAGATGGCGGAGGACATTTTATTCGCGAGGTATTTCATGCCTTTTGGGATGCGATCATGCTGGCGCTCCTGGCAGGAGCACTGTGGGCGCGGCTACTGGCATGGCTCGAAGGGCAAGCGCTGTCTTACATGCTCACGATGGCGGCGATTCTGGTGCTCTACTATGTGGCGGAACTGATCGGCGCCAATGGAGCCATTACGATTCTTTTGTTCGGGCTCGTCCTCAGCAACATGGAGTTCCTCATTGGGCACATGGTGAGGCCTATCCGTATGTTGATTGGGTATGAGTTGGACCAAGCAAAATTCATGTTGAGTGAGTTCATGAAGCGGATGCACGAAGAGCTCTCGTTTCTGGTGCGGACGTTCTTCTATGTGTTGCTGGGGTTGATCCTGGATTTCTCATCCATAACCGTCGAGATTGCGTTGATGAGCGTGGCGTTATTCTGTATCGTCGTGATCGTGCGGGCCGGCGTGACCGAGGGGCTGTCTCGAGTAACCGACTCATGGAATATGAGCGAGCGTTTGGTGATCGCCGCGATGTTCCCACGTGGTGTGGCGACCGCGGTCATGGCGTTTCTTCCGATCTCAACCGGAATCTCTGGGACGGAATTGTTCCCGATCTATGCGCTGACCGTGATCGTCCTGTGCGTGCTTGGCATGACGTTGGTGTTGACGCTGTATCAACGAAGGCATCCTTCAAGTTCTACTGAAGCGGTGCCAGAACCTTCTATTTTGTGAACACGTTCCGAGTCACGACCCGTCTGTTTGGCTCTCCGTGATATGTCCCTGATTGAAACGATCACCATTTTGGTCTGCCTGTCCGCTGTGTTCAGCTATCTGAACCATCGGTACATCAAGTTACCGGTCACGATCGGCCTCATGGCCATCGCGCTGGTGATGTCGCTTGTTCTGTTGCTGCTCGGGAAACTCGGCTACGGAATCCAGGGGGAAGCCGAGAGCTTCATCCGTAGTATCGATTTTGACGAAACGCTCCTGCATGGCATGCTCAGCTTCCTACTCTTTGCCGGCGCGCTGCATATTAACCTGGACGATCTGTTGGAACAAAAATGGTTCATTGGGACCTTGGCATGCCTCGGCGTCATGGTGTCGGCCTCGATCGTAGGAGGGCTGACGTATCTGATCCTCGGATGGATCGGATTGCCGATTCCATTCATTGGCTGTCTGTTATTCGGTGCGCTGATTTCGCCCACCGATCCCATCGCAGTGTTGGGCATTTTGAAAAATGCCAAGGCTCCGAAACAACTGGAAATCAAGATTACGGGCGAGTCGCTGTTTAATGATGGCGTCGGCGTCGCGGTGTTCCTCGTGCTGCTCGGGGTAGTGGAGACCGGAGCAGTCACGCCTGGATCCATTGTCCTGTTGTTCGTCCAGGAAGCTGTGGGCGGAGCGGCTATCGGCCTCGCTCTAGGATATCTGACCTATATGATGTTGAAATCAATCGATCAGCATCATGTCGAGATTTTGTTGACGCTGGCGTTGGTGATGGGGGGGTATGCATTGGCCGATGCATTACACACGTCAGGTCCGATCGCCGTTGTGGTATCCGGCCTCTTGATCGGCAACCACGGGCGTCACCTCGCAATGTCGGAGACGACGCGAGAGTATCTGGATACGTTTTGGGAGCTCATCGACGAACTACTCAATGCGGTGCTCTTTGTCTTGATCGGCCTGGAAGTTTTGGCCTTGACCTTCAAACCGGAATATTTAGAAGTAGGCCTCATCGCGATCCCGCTGGTGCTATTTGCTCGCTTTATCAGCGTCAGCCTTCCGGTCCAGGTGTTTCGGTTGTTCCAAGAGTTTACGGATCGTGCCACGTTGATCCTGACCTGGGGTGGTTTGCGCGGTGGAATCTCTGTGGCCATGGCGCTCTCGCTCCCACCGTCTCCGTATCGGGATGTGCTTATTACGATGACCTACATTGTCGTGGTCTTTTCGATCCTTGTCCAAGGTCTCACGATCGAAGGTTTGGTGCGAGCTTCGTCACGAGCTTAAGCAACCAAACGCCTGCTGCGGACATCTGGTTCCGAACCCCCTAACAGTGCACGC
The DNA here is from genome assembly GCA_029881435.1 of Nitrospira sp. Taxonomy (GTDB): domain Bacteria; phylum Nitrospirota; class Nitrospiria; order Nitrospirales; family Nitrospiraceae; genus Nitrospira_D. Next base: position 2,117 of record JAOUMR010000067.1, on the reverse strand, counting down.
ACTGCGTTTGGCCGCCGAACGGTTATCCGGTGCCGGTCGGCGAACTGGTAAAGAGGACCATGATGTCATCTTGCTGGAGTGGGCCGGCCTCGTTCAGCTTCAAATAGGAATACATGGTTGTCTTCCGATACAGGCGGAGCAAGAGATCGGGGTGCAGCTCGGCCGGGGATTTCCCAATTTCGTCGGGTCGGACCGTTCGCTCAACTAAAGCGACGTGGCCTCCTGTGGTGAGCAGATCATCGAGATACTGCACCATGTGTCCTTGATCGACGGCTGCTGCGAGAATATAGCCGCCGAAGGTCGCAGGCGAAAGAATGGCGTCCGCTCCTCCCTGTTTGAAGAGCTTGACGTTCTCCTCTTCTTTGGCGCTGACGATGATGCGTACCTTTGGATTGAGGTGTCTGGCCGTGAGCAGAATCAGCGCGTTTGCATCGTCGACGCCTGCGGCGATGATGACGGCCTTGGCTTTGTCGATGACGGCATCGCGCAACACGGATTCTTGCGTGTTGTCGGCCTGAAAGGCCGCAATGCCAAGGGTTCCGGCCAACCGTACCCGCTCTTCCAGTCTGTCGATCACCAGGATCTGTTTGGCACTCGTACCGCGCGCCAAGAGTTCCTTCGAGGCCGACATTCCGGTATGGCCGAAGCCACAGACGATGATATGACCGTCGAGATTCGCCTGGAGTTTCGCCATGCGATATTCCTCCATATATTGCCGGATGATCAACTGATAGGCCGTTCCTAAAAACAAGAACCAGATGGCAAACCGAACTGGTGTGACGACCAGCCCATCTAACAGCCGCGCACGTGTGGATACCGGAACGATATCCCCATAGCCGACCGTTGTGACGGTGATCATGGTGAAATACACGACATCCGTGAAGGAAAGTTCGCCGTCGACTTGATCGCGCAATCCATCACGATCGACCCAGAGTAGCGTAAACACAAAACAGAACAGGAGAAACACAAGCAGGAGCCGCGTGCCCAGGATTCTGGCCGGAGACCAGCCATTCGGCATGACCAGTATGCGAGGGCCGCTCGAGTCTGTCCTGTTTCCCCACGCAGATTGGTATTGTGCCATCCAACCAGGTTTGGAATGGGTCTTCATCAGGGGGCGTTCTCTGGGAGAGGAAGAGAATTCATGCGCTGTTGGCGCGGATTCAATGCCGCTATCCTATGAACGTGAACGCCAACGAAAGGGCCCGTATCCGCAGCCTCGCATCTATCTAAGGCACCTGCCTATCGACTGTCAACGGATAGATGATGACCCTATTGCGTGGCGGTGGGATGTGAATCGGTTCCCTGATCTGCACCACTGGTGGCGGCTTCAATTCGTTCGATCACCGGATTTTCAACGAAGGGAGAATAGGTTCTTAGCCGAATTGTGGCCGCGTAGCCTTCTGCAACGAGGAGGTCGATCTCATTGATTTTCAGAGTAAAGGTCGCTAGCAGCACTCCTTTGGGGGTGGACAACGTCATGAGCAAGCGATTCGCATCGCGCTCCTTCTTCACGACCGTCCCCTTCACGGATTCGAACTGGGTGGCCGGGATGAATTGTTGTGTATAGGGGGTCAGTAACTCGGGAGCGGCGAGATCCGTAATGACTGCCGCGAGAAATCCCAGTATGAATCCACCGATGAGACCCGCCCATGCTTTCATGGTTTTGATCCGGCGTCGGGTGGTGGTGGAACGTTCTCGTCTTTATTCGGAGGCTGCGCACCCGATCCTCGTACCATATGCTCGAGTCGCTGGAGAATGTCGGCGGTCGTCTCTCTGGCTCCTTTGGCTGTGTCTTCAGTCTTGGTGGCGAGGTGGTCCATCTGCTGCCTGATATCCTTCAACCCTCCTGTGCGCTGGAGCGCGACGTAGGCCATCGCGACGGCTATGAGTGACAGAATAATTGCCAAGACTTCCATGAGAGTTCTCCATTCTGAGCTGAAGGTGGATCCGGTTCTCCGTACGATGTTGAGGCGTTCCGTGAAAGCCCTCAAAATAGTCACCACTCAGTATGGCATGAAATGGAGGTCTTACGCTAGACGGGGAGTTCGTTAGTTTTCGGCAGGGAATTGCAAGGAGATTTGGGATGGCGTGATCGCAGGTGGTGCGCAGTCCACGGG
>JAOUMR010000066.1 GCA_029881435.1 Nitrospira sp. | reverse complement strand
ATACAGTCTGTCGCCATCGAGGAACCTCCTCTCTGTATGTAGAAGCTGCTTGGTCGCCGCTCCTATAGCACAGTTGGGAGCCTCGGTGGTTTTTTTATTCCCAGAGTCGTGAATTATCCCGGCTAGGAGGAAGAGACCATAAAGCTTGAAGCAGGGGAACCGTCCCATAGGTGGCCTGGGTTCTTCGGTTCAACGCATCATATTGGAACGTCGTCACCTGGTTCTTGCGGTCGGTGAACTGGGTGAGATTCCCAGCCAAATCGTATTGATAACTTTCCGTTCTGTTGAGCGCATCCTTCCTCGGCGCAAGCCGATCCATGTTGTCATAGGTGTACGTCGTCGTCTGGTTCTTCGCATCGGTGACGGTCAGGCCCAACGGATTGAGCGTCAGTACTGTTGGAGTCGGAGGAATCTTGGTGCCATAGGCGCTGATCGTGAGGGAGTCGCCTGGCGTGCTCGCGAGTTTGACCTTGACCTGATTGGTGCCAGAATTGACTGTGGTGGTAGAGGATGAATCTGTGGGGTTAGGCAGGCGTATTGCGTTACGAGCTCCATGCGATTTCAAGAGTGCCCTACTCAAGTGATCCGTCTTAGCCAATCGCTCCACTGTTCAGCTCATGCGCATCGAAGCACTTGTACCATGGGCTTCACAAGGCGCAAGCAATACCTCACATTTTGACCAAGACCTGAAGAGCGAAGAGCAGCAATAGCGATACCGGGGAAGCTAGGCAAGCGGAGGGGCGGCGTTCGCATCTCGATACCCGCGGTATAGATAATGAAACCCGGAAGCCAAGGTGAACCCAACCATCGTGACGAGAAGCGGGGTCAGAACAGCAGGGTCATGCCCACGCCAGGTCAACAGGACGATCAGAACAACATAGGCCAGCTGAAACACGGTTGTTCCCTTTCCGAGGAACGTCGGCGTGACCCTAATGGGGGTGCTTGTGACGTGGGCTACCGCCGTACCTAACAAGAGAATCAAATCTCGACTGACAACCAGAATGACAAGCCACGACGGAATCAGATGCAGCATCGCGAGCGAGATGAAACTTGAGGTCAGCAACACCTTGTCGGCAAGGGGATCAAGCAAGGTGCCTAATCTCGTGCGCTGATTGAGTTTACGCGCCAGATAGCCGTCAATGGCATCCGTCAGTCCAGCGGCGAGCAGGATCGCCAGTGCATACCCATATTCCCCATACGTCATAAAACCGACATACACCGGGACCAAGAGGATGCGGAGAATCGTGAGGCTATTGGGAATGTTCATACGGCAGGGTTACACGAGTCTTCAACCTGATCCAGTTACGGGTGGGAATCATAGTAATCGAAGCGTGTCTTGTCAACGAGTTGCAGGTACCACTGGTCACCTCATATAATGCACCGACCCTCGTCATTAACCGTTCTGGAGAGGAATGACTACATATGAGCACGCTGCCCCTGATGTTCAAGAAGGAAGGACTGGTGGAGAAGCATCAGGTCGAAGGAGTGGATCCAAGCGACCGATATTTCAATCGCGCAGTACTGGTGAATCGAACGACTTCGGGATATTCGACCAAGGTGATGTATGAAGCGCTCGTCGTTGAAAGCCGCTCGTACTCGACTATCGCCGCAGCGGTGAAGGAACTCGTGGAGAAACTTCAGGAATCAGGATTCAGCCGTTTAAGGACACGGACCAATTTCAGAGGCACGCGGTACCTTGCTGAAAAAGAGAGCTGGATCGACTACCCAGACCTCCCGTAGCTGGAGCCGACAAACTCGCGATACACCAGATCATGAATCATCGGTCGAAAGTCTCGGATGGCCTCGTTTTTTCTTGTCGGATGAACTCGATTCGAGAGACAGACAACTTCTAATTCCTGTTCCGGATCTATCCAGATTGATGTTCCCGTATAGCCAAGATGTCCGAATGATCCAGCTGTAAAATATTGCCCGGCAGATGACGCCATCGAGGGCGTGTCCCAACCAAGAGCCCAACTGGCTGCGCCCGCTGGATCTTGTCGTCGAGTAAATTCCCGGATAAGTCCCTGATCGAGAATGCCTGCGCGACCATGATACGCCTGCATCCAGATCCCTGTCATCGCTAACACGGCGTCCACATTTCCGAATAACCCAGCATGACCGGCCTCGCCGCCTAGTGCGGCTGCATTCTCATCATGAACTTCTCCACAGAGGAGTCGGTTTCGCCATGAGTCAACCTCCGTCGGCGCGACGCCACCTCCATTCTGAGCCATCCTATCCAGAAATTCTGGTAGCTGTTCCCGTAGCACAAATTCCACATGGACGCCAGTCAAGGACTTCAGAATGTGATCTTTCAAGAAGGCATTCAGCGACCGTCGGCTGCTGTGTTCAATGATGAAGCCGAGCAACATGAACCCAAGATCACTGTAGAGGCTGCGCGTGCCCCGTTCGTAGACGAGTGACTCAGATCGAATCAAATTGAGCATGGACTGCTTCGCCGATGCTCTTTCTTCGCTCGATGAAGGAATGTGTCCACCGACAGTGAGCCGTTCATAATATCCTCGCCATCCAGGTAGCCCAGAAGCATGGGTCAGGAGGTGACGCAGTGTCGCCGAACCGATTGGAGTGCCATCACATTCAGGGAGATGGGTGACCACACGATCATCAAGCCGACAGTGCCCGTTCTGGATCAGAATCGCGAGAGCTGTACCCGTTGCCAAGGGTTTGGTCAATGACGCCAAGTCATAGGTTGTTGAAGGCCTGACAGGACGCCCCAGAGGGGAAGTCGAGAGCCGTCCGGACGAGAAGTAGGCAACCGGTCTATCTCTGCGCCGTACCGCTAAGACCGCACCAGGAAACACGCTGTCCGTAACGGCGCGGTCGAGAGCTGATTGAATACAATGCAGGTCAGGCATGGGGATGATGGCCGGCCCATTGGCGATGCCATCGACTATACACGATCAACGGGCAGGCGTTGACTCACCTTCCATCTTTTCCTCTTGTATGCTGTTATGCTCTTGATAGGCTTCACTGGCCTCCACGTCCAACATCCTCTCGAAGGTATTCAGCGTCGCGCGCATCCGTTCGACCATGAGTAACCGCTGTTTATGCAGTACGGCAAGGTCTCGTTGCGTATTCCCCAGCTCGACGCGGGCTTGTCGAAAAAGCTCACCGGCTTTTAATTCCGCTTCTTTGACGATCAACTCCGCATCTCGTTGCGCACTTCGCTTGACGTCATCTGCCAGCGACTGTGCCGAAATCAAGGTATGAGATAACGTGGTTTCGGTCCGTTTCAATTCCGACACTTGCTGCTCCAGCGACTCAGTCCGATCACGCAACATCGCATTGTCACGATTCAACATCTCCACAGTTTGTGAAATTTCTTCAAGGAAGCGGTTGACCTCTTCGCGATCATAGCCACGAAGTTTGACCTGAAAAACCATCTGTTGAATATCGAGTGGTGTAATCTTCATGGCATCCCCCCCCTGTATGAACTCAATTCATGCGTAACGCGGCATCCTTAATCGACTGGACAACAGCGATCTGTAAGAACCAGATTGCCGCGATGGCAATCAGTGGCGACAAGTCGATCCCCATGCCCAAGCCGAGCCGCCGTCGGATTGGAGCGAGCACGGGTTCCGTTGCACGGTTAAGAAACTGAACGATTGGATTCCACGGATCCGGATTCACCCACGAGATGAGGGCCCGCGCAATGACAATCCAACTATAAAATGTCAAGATATAGTCTAGCACTGTCGCCAGACCCAACAAGGTATTTCCCATTACAAACATCAGCCTCCAAGTTCCTGAGAACGCTTCGTCGCGGCTTCTATCGCATCAATAACCACGGCTCGGACCCCCCCCTGCTCCAGCCGATGCAGGCCGGCAATCGTCGTTCCCCCGGGAGAGGCGACTTGGTCCTTTAGTCCTGCGGGGTGTTGCCCAGTCTCTAACACCATGCGTGCTGCTCCTACGACCGTCTGCGCCGCGAGCAGACTGGCCGTCTCTCTTGGTAACCCCATCTTCACACCGCCATCGGTCATCGCTTCGATCATGAGAAAGACGTATGCTGGCCCGCTTCCACTCAATCCGGTTACGGCATCCATCAGTCGCTCATCAATCAAGACAACCCGACCGACCGACTCGAAGATCTGGCGCGCGCACTGTATCGCGTCTTCCTCAATCTTCGGACCGACCGCCAACGCTGTGATCCCTTCACCAACCATCGCCGGCATATTGGGCATCGCACGAATAAGACGGGTATCGGCCCCACAGGCTTCCATGATTCTACAGATTTTCACACCAGCAGCTACAGAGATGACCAGCTGCTTGGTCACCATATCACTAACCCCTCTGACGGCATCAGCCATCACCTGTGGTTTCACCGCCAGAACGACGACGTCGCTCAGACCAACTACTTCATGGTTGGTACCACCAACCTGAACTCCATAGCGCGTGTTGAGATGGTCCAGCCGACCCGCATCTGGATCAGCCACCCAGATTTGGTCAGGTCTATACAGCTTGGCGGAAAGTACGCCACTGATTAAGGCCTCGGCCATTCGACCACCGCCGATCATTCCCAGCTTGTTCGTGAGCACCGTCTTAGACATGACGTGCTCCGAACAGCGCGGTGCCGACGCGGACGAGCGTTGCCCCTTCCTCTATGGCTACTTCATAGTCATTCGACATGCCCATCGATAAATCATCCATACTCACGGATGGGATCTTCAACGCAGCAATCTGCTGAGCCAACTCCTTGAGTTTCTGAAAATACGGTCTGGCCGACTGAGGATCATCTGTCTGTGGAGGGATCGTCATCAGGCCTTTCACACTGAGATGAGGCAACTCCGCCATGGCCGATACGGATCGCACCACGTCCTCAGGATGAAACCCTGCCTTCGTCGGCTCGTTTCCAATATTGATCTCTAACAAGACGCTCTGATGGTGGTCGGCTTCTCCAGCCCGTCGATCGATTTCTTGAGCCAGATCCACACTATCCACCGAATGGATCACATCGAAGAGACCAATCACCGATCGCACCTTCCTCCGTTGCAAGTGCCCGATAAAATGCCAGCATGCCGGGTGCTCCGTGAGGGCAGCTTTTTTGGGGAGGGCTTCCTGAACGCGATTTTCTCCTAAGATCGTCAAGCCGGCACGCAGTCCTTCCTTAATGTGGTCGACCGCTACCGTCTTTGTAACAGCCACGAGCCGAACGCTTCCACCAGGACGTCCAGCCCTCTCTTCAGCTGACCGAATCTTCGAGAGCACCGATTGAACTCGTTCAACGATCGTCCGTCCGATGAGCGGTTCCATCACCCTCTCTCAAGCATCCCATCCGCCCATTCAGCGAACCGTCTGTATGCCAACGAACAGACTCGCCGCCCGGCAGAGCCCGGCTTATCTTCGCCTCAACGGCAAACCGATGGCATTCACCATGGTGCCGTTGACTTTACCCTCCCGCCGATAGGAGAAAAAGAGATCGTCATGACAAATCGTACACAGATTGACGGTCGTCACCCGCTGTGGGGTGGCACCATGCTCCTGCACCTGTTTTCGGATAAGGGCCTTCAGATCCAAGTGCGCCCTTCCATTTCTTCTACTTCGAATTACTGTCTCCCAATACGGGACCCCTTGGCACAGACTGTTTAACACGGGCTCATCCACTTCATAGCAGCAGACCCCTGCGGAGGGACCGATACTGATTCTGACCTGGTCTGGGCGTGAACCAAAGCGCGACTCCAACAGAGCGAGTGTCTTGGGTACGATGCCGGCCACCGCACCTCGCCAACCAGCATGGATGGCTGCTACGACTCGGCGTTTTGGATCATGCATCAAAATGGGGACGCAGTCCGCCGTCCGCACGGCCACCATAATCCCTGGCTGATCTGTCACTAAGGCATCCCAGCCTCCCGCAAATCGGTCCGTTGATGCCAGTGCACGATCTACCACGAGCGCGTCCGTTCCATGGACCTGCTTCACCGTCAGCGTCCATGACTTGGCTCCCGCCGCTGTGACGCCCCGGCGAGGAACACCAAGTTCGAGATCAAGCCCGGCGGCGTGTTGCCGAGTCCCAAAAAAATGCCGGGTCTGATTTTCGACATCCGAAAATGCCGGTACGGTAATGACCGATGTACTCGTCATATCGACGTTCACTATTCCATCATCTGATGATCGGTATGAAATTAGTCCGCTTGCTTACGAAGAAACGTCGGCACATCCCATTCGTCCTCCGCTGTCAGCGAGTTCCGATCTGTCGACTCCTTCGCTTCACTCATTCGCCTCAAAAACGTCGGCCGATCGAGATCCTTCACTGGTCGCTCTGCCGCGAGGGAGGCAACCACACCAGCCAGTACTGGTTGGATAGGTTTGGCCGTCCGATTTATTCCCCGATCCGCTTCGGGTACAACGGCTGCGGGATTCTCGTCTCGTTCAAACCCGGTTGCGATGACCGTAATGATGAGCTCTTCACCGATGTCGGGGTTAATGACCTGCCCGACGATGATGTTGGCTTCGGGATCTGCTGTCTGCTGAATGATGGAGGCCGCTTCCTCGATCTCATGTAACGACATGCTGGGACCTCCAGTAATATTGAGGAGGACTCCACGAGCTCCCTCTACACTCCCTTCCTCAAGGAGTGGGCTACACATCGCCTTTTGGGCTGCTTCGATTGCTCGATTTGGCCCGCGAGAAACACCCATCCCCATCACCGCACGTCCAGTGTGCGACATGACGGTACGCACGTCGGCGAAATCCACGTTCACATGGCCGGTGGTGGTAATGACATCGGCAATGCCCTGAATGGCTTGACGCAGGACGTCGTCTGCCACTTTGAACGCCTCCAGGAGGGGAGTCGCTTTATCAACAATCCCTAGCAGCCGTTGGTTGGGAATGATGAGCAGCGTATCAACATGACGGCGCAACTCCCGGATACCCTCTTCAGCATGCTTGTGTCGCCGTTGGCCTTCATACTGAAACGGCTTGGTCACGACACCGACTGTCAGGATCCCCATTTCACGCGCAATGCTGGCAACGATAGGTGCCGCACCAGTGCCGGTTCCTCCACCCATACCGGCGGTGACAAATACCATGTCTGCCCCGTCGATACATTCTCGGATAGGCTCTCGGCTTTCGAGTGCTGCATCTCGCCCGATTTCGGGTTTGGCACCCGCACCCAAGCCGCGAGTTCGATCCGGCCCGAGTTGGATTTTGTAGGATGCCAGAGACCGATCGAGTGCCTGCAGGTCGGTGTTACTGGCGATAAAATCGACGCGAGCTAACCCGGAGGTGATCATGGTGTTGATCGCGTTGCATCCTGCACCACCAATTCCAATCACTTTGATACGGACCGGCGACAACACATCTTCTTGAAATGAGAACATCGAGTCACCTCCTCCGATCACCCCGCAGGACGACCACCGGCCTCCTGCCGGATCATAAAAGGTTAAAAGATCTCCAACATCTTCTTGGTCCACCCGAACATCCTAGCCCAGGTTCCTCCATTACGAAGCCCGACTGTTTCCAATTCATCGACATGTCGCCGAGCATGCAACAACAAACCAACCCCTGTCGAATGGCTCGGATGACTGACCTGATCTCGAAGCGCCCCGACCCCCGATGGCACCCCTCTGCGAGCCGGTAAGTTTAAGACTTTTTCAGCTGTGTCTGGCATACCGTCTAACAGCGATGTGCCACCGGTGATCACCACACCGGCACCCAATATCCCTTCATAGCCGGCCCGTGTGATTTCTCGCCTGACCAGTTCAAACATCTCGTCAACACGCGGCTCCAAAATCTCGGCGACATCCCGCCGAGAAAATGTGCGGGCCGGCCGGTCGCCGACCGACGGCACCTCGACGATCTGATGGCCCATCACTAATTCCGTTCGTGCAACGCCATATTGAGTCTTGATTCTCTCCGCCTCGGTTTGTGATGTGAGCAGACCGAACGCCAAATCTTTCGTTAAATTCTGACCGCCAATGGGAAGAACCGCGGAGTGCCGGATGCTACCGTCCAAAAAGATTGCGAGATCGGTGGTGCCTCCTCCCAAGTCGACCATCGCCACGCCCAGGTCGCGCTCTTCCTGACTCAGCACCGCCTCACTGGAGGCAAGCGGCTGCAAAATGATGTCCACGACATCAAGCCCCGCTCGATTCACACATTTTACTATGTTCTGCGCGGAGGTCACAGCCCCGGTGATGACGTGCACATTGACCTCCAATCGATTCCCAGACAGGCCTAGTGGCTCGCGAACCCCTTCCTGTCCATCCACCATGTATTCTCGAGGTAAGACATGAAGTATCCTCCGTTCATGAGGGATCACGGCGAGTGTGCGCGCGCTTTCAATCGCCCGCTGAATATCTTCTCGGGTCACTTCCGCCCGTTTGAGTGCCACCACGCCTTTACAGTTTTCGGCAGAAATATGGCTGCCTGCGATGCCGGTGTAGACCGAATTAATTTGGACGCCCGCCAATAACTCCGCCTCTTCAACCGCTTTCTTAATGGATTCAACGGTGCGCTCAATATCGACAACGACACCCTTGCGCAGACCTCGTGAAGGGCTCGACCCGACACCGATAATATTGAGGCCGCCGGCATCCGCTACTTCCGCCACGATCGCACAGATCTTCGTTGTTCCGATGTCGAGCCCGACTAGAATGTGATCCCGTTTCGACACCCCAATCACCCCCCTTCCCGTACGATGATTCGATTCTCGTACCGGAGATCCACTTCGCTCACGCCACGCCCCTGCCCGTCAATGTTGCGTGCTTTCAACGTCGGTTTGGCGCGCCGGAACCGATCCCACTGTTCTTTGAGGGCTTCATCTCCAAATTGAAATCGCATTCCCTGGACCAGGGCCACTAAATTTGAGGGGTTATCAGCAAGTACCTGCAATCGCCCTTCGAAGGATTGCCCGACAACTTTTGCGAGTTCGATACCAGACACCACAGCGTGTCTCACCGATTCAGTCCCTTGCAACAACCCCTGCAGATCGATCCCGGTGACAAGAGGCAAGGCGGCATCATCCAGCTGACCAAGCCTATTGAGCACGTATCCGTCTTCATCGCAAAGGAAGTTCTGGGACTCCGTACGAACAATCGCCGCGGGTTTCCGTTCGCTCACCGAGATCCGCAGCTCGTGAAATGGAACGCGGGATACTTCGGCTGCCTTTACCCACGGATGGGCTTCAACATTGTCCTTAATGACCGTCGTGACGATGTGATGAAGCGGTGCCCCAGGCTTTACTTTTGCGAGGTCAAGTACCTGCTGCTTATCGAGATGGTAGAGGCCGTCAACGGTGATCGCCTTGATTTCCAACAGTTGTTGGAGCGCGGGTCCTGAGTAGTTCACGCCGAAGACGACGACCATTGCCCCACATGCCGCACTCGTCACCGCACCAGCCCAGTGAACCAGGGAGTTTCGTCGTGCCGCCCTTTCTCGGCTTGCTTGTTTCATCGCCCTCTCCCCCTGCGGGTCTCTCCATTGATTCTTTCTGGGTCCCCGAGGCTTGGCCCGGCGTTTCTTCAAGAAGAAACTCATCATGCTGGCTCCTGTTTTACAGCGGGAGCAGATCGAGTAGCGCGATCCAGTGCCGACTGTAAAATTCGCTCGACTAAGGCGTCATACCCGATCCCGACCTGAGCGGCCGCCATGGGTAATAGACTCGTTTCCGTCATGCCTGGCACAGTATTGATCTCCAACACGTACGGCCGCCCTCTCGGGGTGATACGAAAATCGACGCGGGCAGCACCCTCACACTCCAACACCGCATACGTCCGACGCGCGAATTCACTGACTTGCCGAAGCACCTTGGGAGGAAAGGGAGCGGGACAGAGATACTGGGTCTTGCCCTTTTGGTACTTTGCCGAAAAATCGTAAAAGCCTTCCGGTGCAACGATTTCGATTGCCGGAAGCGCTGTCACCCCTTCTGCCGCCGATCCGACAATTGACACGGCAGCTTCATGTCCCGGTATATAGCTCTCCACCATCGCCTCTGGGTCAAAGCGATGGGCTAGAGCAAGCGCCTCCTTCCATTGCCCGGCACGACGCACAACCGTGACTCCGATGGTAGACCCCTGGGCCACTGGTTTGACGACAATCGGCAAGTCAAGATGGGCCTCTCTAAGAATCCCTGCGAGCGAGCGTTTGTCCCCTTCCCGTACGATCGTTCCGGCTGCCACCGGAATACCATGCGACGCGAGCAGTGTTTTGGTGACTGCCTTATGCATTCCCACTGCACTCGCTCGCACGCCAGACCCCGTGTAGGGAATCCCAATCGTCTCGAGAAACCCTTGCATCGTACCGTCCTCCCCCCCAGGTCCATGCAGCGAGAGAAAGGCGATGGCCACTTGTTGGTCTTCCAAATCTCGATGTAAGCGATCCGTGACGTCGATGGCCACCGCATCGTACCCCAGACGGATCAGCGCCTGGTGCACGGCCTGACCTGTCTTGAGAGAGATGTCCCGTTCCGAAGATCGTCCTCCCATGAGCACGCCGATTCGCCCATCTGTGATTCGACCGGTCGCCACCATCACATCCTTTCGCTAGGCCTGTCCTACCAGCTTCAACTCCAATTCCAATTTGACCCCTGTCTGCCGGGCGACTTTCGCACGCACTTTTCTGATGAGGGACAGTACATCGCGAGCACTGGCCTGGCCTTGATTCACGATGAAATTGGCGTGCTTCGTTGAGACGCATGCATCGCCCACCGCAGCTCCCTTAAGCCCGGCAGCCTCGACGACACGTCCGGCTGAATCGTTCTTTGGATTTTTGAACACACAGCCGGCGCTTGGCAGGCTGAGTGGTTGAGTATCGCGACGAAAGCGCAAATAGTCTTTCACAACCTTTTCGATATCCGACTTTAATCCCGGCTTGAGTTGAAGCCAGACCCCTACGACGATGCCAAGTGGTAATGTCGACCGGCGATAGGCAAAGTCGATGCTCTCCGCTTGGCGGTCAATCACCGTGCCCTTCGGCGAGACAATACGAACCGCCTTTACTGAACTCTTCATCTCGCCAAGCCTGGTCCCTGCATTCATGACCACGCACCCCGCAACACTCCCAGGAATCCCGGCAGCCCATTCCAGCCCGGCCAACGACCTGCGGATGGCATAGCCGATAAGCGTCGGCATACCGACGCCTCCTTCGACATAGAGCACAGACCCTGGCTCCTCTCTGATCGCCCGCAGCTTCGCCAAGCTGACGACCACACCTCGGATGCCTTTGTCACGGATAAGGACGTTGGTCCCACCCAACACAAAAATGGGCACGCGCTGCTCGAAGGTCTGCCTGGAAAGGCGGATGACGTCCTCGACATCAGCCGGCTGAACCAGCACATCGGCAGGGCCACCGATATGGAACGAGGTATATTCTTTAAGCGGTGCATGAAAGCAAATCGTCCCCCGAAGGCCAGCCACTGCCAATTGCAATCTGTGCGCTCTCGATGTCGATCGCGCTCTTGACTCATGCTGCACACTACGACGCATCTTCAGCCGTCACATCGATTCAAGCCGCGCAAGAATTCCGGTTCCCGCTTTCCAAATATCACCCGCCCCCATGGTCAGCACGAGGTCGCCTGACTTGAGAAACGGCAAGACCTGGTCGGGCAACGTTTCCTTTTGTTCGATAAAGGTCACTGATGGGTGACCTGCGGACCTGACTGTTTCAGCCAGGATGGCTCCCGACACACCAGGTATCGGCTGTTCGCCGGCTGGATAGATTTCTGTCATGAAGACAGCATCAGCGTCATCAAAGGCATGAGTGAAATCTCCGATACAATCCCGTGTTCTGGTGTATCGATGAGGCTGAAAGAGAACGACTATTCGGCGATTCCAACCCTGTTTGGCAGCCGCAAGAGTCGCTTTCACCTCTGTAGGATGGTGTCCATAATCGTCCACCACCATCACCCCGCCCGTTTCGCCGCGCAGATGAAAACGCCGTTCCACACCAGTAAACGCTGCCAGCCCTCTCCGGATGAGATCGACCGGAACCTCAAGTTCCACCCCGATGGCAATCGCAGCGAGCGCATTTGAAACATTGTGGATACCTGGCACGGCCAGCCGGAAGGGGCCCAAGCTCTTTCCGCGGAAATACGTGCGGAATTCGGCTTCCGATTGTTTGAGCACGATATCGGTTGCTTTGAAATCCAGCGCGACTCCTTCACGCTCTTGCAGTCCGTAGGTTTGGTAGCGCTTCACGATATGGGGGAATAGCGCGTGGAGGCGCTCGTCATCAGCGCATAGGACCGCCAACCCGTAAAATGGAATCTTATTGATGAATTCCAGGAAGCATTCGTTGATCCGCTCCATTGAGCCATAGTGATCAAGATGCTCACGGTCTAGATTCGTCACCGCCACGATGGTCGGAGAGAGTCGGAGAAACGAGCCATCACTCTCGTCCGCCTCCGCCACAAGCAGATCTCCCCGCCCAAGCCGTGCATGGCTACCCAAGGTGTTCACCTTGCCGCCGATCACCATCGTGGGATCCAGGCCGGCTTGCGCCAAGACGTTCGCAACCATGGAGGTCGTGGTGGTCTTGCCATGGGCGCCGGCGATAGCGACCCCGAATTTGAGTCGCATCAGCTCGGCCAGCATCTCTGCACGCGGGATCACCGGAGTCTGATGAGCTTTCGCGATCACAACTTCGGGATTGCTGACTGCCACCGCAGAGGAAATGACCACCACCTGCGCATCCCCCACGTTCGATTCCCGATGACCGATGAAAATCTTCCCACCGAGTTCTTCGAGCCGCCGCGTCGTTTCAGACGCATGGAGATCCGATCCGGTCACTTTGTACCCCATTGTGAGCAGAACTTCCGCGATACCGCTCATGCCTGCTCCGCCGATTCCGACGAGATGAATCTGCTGTGTCTTACGAAAAGGTGTCATAGGATCTATCCGTTGCCATGCGATCGGGCTCTGTGCCTCTTAACCTTCCAGCTTCAATCGCATCAGCCTCTGGCTGTTTTAATGGTTTGATTGCTGTCATGCGGTATTCCCATGAGTGCATAACATTCGTTGACGATCACTTCACCAGCGTCGATTCGTCTCATCGCCAGACTGTTGCTTTGCATCGCGCTCAACCGCGTCAGGTTCGAGAGGATCCCGACAATCATCTCGACTAATTTCCTTCCACTCACATCTGCCTGTGGAAGAACAATGGCTCCCCCAGCGGCCTCCATTTCCCGTGCGTTCTTCATCTGATGGTCATAAATCGCGGTGGGCAAGGGGATCAGGACCGCGGCTCTTCCACAAGCTGTCAGTTCTGCGATCGTCATCGCACCGGCGCGAGCCACTACCAGATCGGCTGTGCGAAGCACGGCAGGCATGTCATACAAGAACGGAACGATTTTAGCTTGGATGCCCAGTGTGCGATACGCCGCACTCACTCGCTCGAAGTCCGCGTCTCCGGTCTGATGCGTGATCCTCAGCTCAGGCAGACGTTCGCCCAGGAGAGCCAACCCCTCCAACACCGTGCTATTGATCGCCTTGGCACCCTGGCTCCCACCGAAAATCAGTAGGTGCTGGCGTTTCTCTTCGGTTGAGTCGGTGCCTGACCCTGATTGGGCCAAGAACTCTTGTCGAATCGGTGTCCCGACCACGCGTACCTTTTGTCTGTCGAATGATGTCCCAGCCGATTCAAATGCTAAAAAAATCCGTTGCGCAACTGGCGCGACCGCTTTGTTGGCCAAACCAGGATAAGCGTTCGGTTCCAGGATCACGCGAGCAATTCCTTTCAATGCAGCTGCCATCAGCATGGTCGGACTCGTATATCCTCCCACCCCAATCACGAGATTCGCCTGGCATTGTTGCAGAAGCTTCAACGATTGCCAGATTCCTATGGGCACAGACAGCACGCCTCTTAGAACGTCCAATAATCCCTTTCCCATCACCGGCTTCGCTGTGATCAGCACCAACTCAAAGCCTTCGTGAGCCAAAACGCGAGACTCGATACCACGCGCTGTTCCTACAAAAAGAATCCTTACGGAAGAGTCTCGCCGCACAAACTCCCGAGCCAGCGCGATCGCCGGGTACAGATGCCCGCCGGTACCTCCTGCAGCAATGACAATCGTCATCGTCGACTCGGCCAATCCCGTCTGCTTCGATATCGCACCTCCTCGCGTCCTGCCTGCCGATCTCTCGAAATACTTAACAAAATCCCTACACCAATCAGGCTGACCACCAGGGAGGACCCGCCATAACTCACAAACGGCAATGTGAGCCCTTTCGTAGGCAACAACCCCGTCACCACGCAGGCATTGATCAGGGCTTGGATGCCGATAAGCGTCGTGACGCCGATCCCAAGGTAGCGCCCAAACGGGCTTCGCGCTCGAGCGGAGATCTGAAATCCGCGAATGACAAATGCCGCGAAGAACAGAATGATGATGCCCGCCCCGACGAACCCCAGCTCCTCGCCGACGAGTGCCAATACGAAGTCGGTGTGTGGTTCGGGAAGAAACAGCAGTTTCTGCTTTCCTTCCCCCAACCCAACTCCGAACAGACCTCCACTGCCGAAGGCCAGGAACGATTGTGTAATTTGATGCCCCGCACGCGATGGATCGCTCGACGGATCCAGGAATACCATGAGACGTGGAAGCCGGTATTTGGACGTCAGCACAAGGGCAAGACCGATCGGTATGGCACACAGAGCCATCATCGACAGGTGAGACATCCGTGCACCTCCGACGAACAAGAGGCCACCGGTGACGAGTGCGATGACTACCACAGTCCCCAAATCTGGCTCCTTGAGCACGAGCCCGCTGAGGACTCCGATTATGAGCAGCGGCGGGAGCAGGCCTGTAGAAAAATGCTGTAGCCGGTCTTCCTTTCGGGCAAGGTACGCCGCAAGATAGATGACACTGATCAACTTTGCCATTTCGGCTGGTTGAATTGAAATGGGCCCGAGAAGCAACCAGCGCCGAGCGCCATTTTGCGGCCCAGCAATAGATGGAACCAGCACGATGGTCAGCAGGACGGCAATCAACCCAAGGAGTGGGAATGACAGACGTCTCCACCAGACGTAGTCGATGCGCGATATCACGTGCAGGAGCATCAAACCGAACGTGAGCCACACAAGCTGGCGCTTGAGGTAGTACCAGGGATCGTCGAATTTCTTGCCTGCCACCACGGCACTCGCGCTGAACATCATCACGAGACCAACCAACGTCAGAGTAATGGTTACAAACAAGAGGACTTGATCCATCCCCACCCGCTTGGGAGCGCGCGGTCGGTCGGTAGACCACGGCAAGGCCAGGGTTCCTGCAGATCGTCGTGACATCGTTCGGTTTCAATGCTCCTCTTTCGTCACGCCTATCATGACGGCAACGATTGCACGAGGGCTTTAAACTGCCGCCCCCGATCCTGATAATCCACAAACATGTCGAAACTGGCGCAGGCTGGTGAGAGAAGCACCACATCTCCCCTCTCTGCTTGGGATGCCGCGAATTCGACCGCTTCCTTCAACGTTCCCACTCGTTCGATCGCCTGATAGGTTCCCATCGCGTTTGCAATCAGTTGGGCCGCCTCACCGATCAACAGAAGCCGCTTAACCCGTCGTTGGATCGAGAGAGCCAATCTGGAGAAATCCCCACCTTTGTCTCGCCCACCGGCAATGAGCCAGATGGGCTGATCGATGCTTCCCAAAGCCTTCAATGTCGCATCAACGTTGGTTCCTTTGGAATCGTTGACATAACGGACACCTCGTCGTTCCCGAACAACCTCCAAGGCATGTTCCAGCCCAGGAAACTCCCTGAGTGCCTGACGTATGTCGGGGAGTCGGCACCCGCTTAGCTGCGCATAGATGATCGCGACCATGGCGTTTTCAATATTGTGATTGCCGATGATGGCGATCTCATTCCGATGGCATATTTCGTGAGTCTTCCCCTCGAGGGTGACCATGATGCGATCTTGGTCGAGGTACGCTCCGCCAGCTACATCGGCGGGTAATGCGTGCGTCCTTGTGAAGCCCAACACACACCCCTTCGCATCCTTGCGAAGCGACGCCACTCGAGGATCATCCAGATTGAAAAGCGCGTAGTCGGATGGAGTGAGATGTTCGAAAATACGGTTCTTGGCGGCAATGTATTCATCAATAGACACGTAGCGGTCCTGATGATCGACCGTCACATTCAGGATCCCGGCGATCCACGGGTGAAACTGTTCTACTGTTTCCAACTGAAAACTAGACACTTCCACAACTAAGAGATCGTATGGGCAAGGCTGACCCAGCTTCATCGCGTGCAGCGTCTGGATGGCCGCCTCACTGAGCGCGGTTCCAAGGTTTCCGCCGACGAACGCTCGTTTTCCACTTTGCTCCAGCATCTTGCCTATGAGGGTAACGGTCGTGCTCTTCCCGTTTGTTCCCGTTAGAGCCAGGATCGGGGCCGATAGAAACCGCGACGCAAGATCGAGTTCACTGATAACCCTTACGCCTCGCTGACGAGCACGTTCCAGAGCCTCCATTCGATACGGAACGCCCGGACTGATGACAATCAGGTCGGCACCATCCAGCGCCGATTCGTAGCTGCTTCCGAGAGCAAGCTGGACCGTTGAACGGTCCAAAGACTCAAGCTGGCGAAGCACTTCCCCTTGCTCTTTTCGATCCGCCACCGTGACACAGGCCCCAACTTCCTGCAGTAGGCGGGAAGCGGCAATGCCGCTTCGCGCAAGTCCAACAACCGTGACTCGCGTTCCAGCCAACTGCATCGTGTCAGCCCCTACCATTCACAATTACCTTAGCTTGAGCGTACTCAGACTCAACAACGCGAGCAGAATGGCGATAATCCACAAGCGCACCACGACCTTTGGCTCTTCCCACCCTTTCATTTCAAAGTGATGATGGATGGGAGCCATGAGAAAGATCCGCTTGCCTCGCGACTTGAATGACGCAACCTGAAAAATCACCGACACGGCCTCAATGACAAAGACGCCGCCGACCAATAACAATAACAACTCATGCTTGCTGATCACCGCTACTGTCCCCAGAGCAGCCCCAAGCGGGAGGGAGCCCACATCACCCATGAACACCGAGGCCGGGTAAGTGTTGAACCAGAGAAACCCAAGGCTTGACCCCAGGATCGCTGCAGTGAACACGGCTAATTCGCCCGCACCATCGATGTGAGGGATGAGGAGATAGTCAGACATCAATCGGTGGCCCGTGACATAGGCTACGACGGTATACGCTAACGCGGCGATCATCACGGGCCCAATGGCGAGCCCATCCAATCCATCGGTGAGGTTGACTGCATTGGAGCTACCGACGATCACCAGAATGGCAAAGACGACATAAAACCACCCCAAATCGGGCGTGAAATTCTTGAAAAATGGCACGCTGAGTTTCGTGTCGTACCCAGGCAACGCGTACAATGTCAGCGCAATGGCAAGAGCAATGGCTATTTGCGCTGTGAACTTTTGTGATGCGGACAAGCCCTTCGACCGAGCTTTAATAAACTTGAGGTAGTCATCCGCAAAACCGATGGCGCAAAACCCCAGCGTTGCCACAAGGACCAGCCAGACATGCGGCCGTGAGATATCGGCCCACAGCAGTGTCGAGAGCGTGACTGCAAAGATAATGAGAACCCCACCCATTGTGGGTGTCCCACTCTTGGCCAAATGTCGCTTTGGCCCGTCGTCCCGCACCTGTTGACCCAATTTAATTTCTTGGAGCTTTCGGATCACCCACGGCGCAAGCACAAATGCGATAAGAAATGCAGTAACAGCGGCATAGATGATGCGAAAGCTCTGATAGCGAAAGACATTCAGAAAAGAAAATTCGGTATGGAATGGATACAGCCAGACATACAGCATAATATGGGCGTTCCTATGAAGCCTTCTTCGCTATGCGCTTAAGTCCCTGAAGCGCGTCTACCACAAGCTCTAACCGCATCCCGCGAGACGCTTTGATCAGTACAACATCACCGGGTTTGACAATGGCCTTCACGGCGTCGACGGCGGCTTGAGCATCCGCTACCTCGACGATGTGCGCACGATCCAATCCCCCCTGTTTAGCCCCCCGCGCAAGGCTTCGCCCTAAGATGCCGCACGCGACTAATCGATCGATACCGTGACCCGCCACAACTCCGCCGACCTCTTCATGCATGTGAGCGGCATTGGATCCAAGCTCCAACATATCCCCCAACACCGCAATCGTTCTCTGATTCTCGCCTGCCTGCGCCAAGAGCTCCACAGCCGCTTTCATAGAAGCCGGGTTCGCATTGTAACAATCGATGATCAGCTTGACGCCGTGACTGACAAGAATCTGTGATCGCATCGCCGCAGGTCGGAAGCGCGACAACCCTTGAGCGATCACGGTTCCTGGCAAGCCCAGCACTGCCCCGATCGCCCCCGCAGCAAGGGCATTCATGACATTGTGTGCCCCTTGGACACGAAGATGCACGATCGTGGGGCGCATTTTCCCTGGAAGCTGAAGGTGAAAGATCGTCCCGTTTCGTCGATTGGACTTGATGTTCGTCGCACGGACATCGGCCTTTTCGGAGAACCCGAACGACACTACCCGGCATCGAGCCCTCGCGGCGAGATAGTCATAGTACGAATCATCAGCGTTCAAGATGACCGCGCCCTCTGCTGGCAGCAAGTCGAGCAACTCGGCTTTGGCCTGAGCGGAGGCATCCATGTTCCCAAAAAACTCCAAATGATCCGGACCAATGTTCGTGATGATGCCGATCGTCGGCCGAGCGATTTCACACAGGCTGGTGGTTTGACCAAGATTGTCGACTCCCAATTCAATGACTGCACCCTGATGCCGATTATTGAGACGGAAGAGCGTTTGCGGAACTCCCAACCGATTGTTCAGATTGCCTTCGGTCTTGAGTATTTTGCAGCGCTGCGCCATCACGCTCGCGACCATTTCCTTCGTCGTCGTCTTTCCGTTACTCCCCGTGACAGCCACGACGGGAATGCGAAACTTGCTTCGGTGATACGCCGCCAGCTGTTGGTAGGACCACAAGGGATCTCGCACACCGAGAATAAACGGCACCCCTCGCCTCATGCCTCTCTTGAGAGACAGCCTGGTCACATCATATGAATCGATGACAATCGCCCCCACTGCTCCACGCGACAGCGCCATCGCTACAAAGTCATGTCCATCGAATCGATCTCCCTGTATAGCCAGAAAGAGATCACCTCGTCGAAGAGTCCTGGTATCCAAACTAATGTGCCGGATAGGCTGCTTGGTCCATTCAGCCATGTCACCAGCCAACACTCGAGCACTGATGACTTCCCGCAATTCTGCGACGGTAAACAACGCCATCTAATTGCTTCCCTGCACGACCTAACCAGGTATACCCCTGACTTATATCTCGATTCCGAGTCGCTGTATCGCACTGCGTGCCACTTCACGATCGTCGAAATGAAGCTTTTCCGTCCCAACGATTTGGTAGTCTTCGTGCCCCTTGCCGGCGATCAATACCATGTCCGTACTACAAGCCTCTCTCACCGCTTCTTCAATCGCCTGCCGCCGATCAGCTATTTTTCGGTACTGCACGTGTGGCCGCTGTTGTAACGCCTCAATCACTCCACCTTCTACCTGGTCGAGAATGGCATGAGGGTCCTCGGTTCTGGGGTTGTCGGAGGTCAAGATGACAACGTCACTATAACGGACCGCCGCAGCTCCCATCTTCGGCCGCTTTCCTCGGTCACGATCTCCCCCACACCCAAACACCGTGATGATCCGACCTACCTTTAGAGCTTCTGCCGCAGTCAACAAACGAACTAAGGCATCTTCCGTATGAGCGTAGTCCACAACCACTGTAAACAGCTGTCCCGCCATCACGCGCTCGAATCGACCTGGTACGTTAAGCACGTTCCCCACAGCTTGACGAATGTGGTCAGAAGTCGCTCCTTCGTGAATGGAACTCCAATAGCAGCTAACAAATTGTAGACATTGTGCTCACCCACAAGGTGGCTCTCGACGAAAAAGTTTCCAACAGGAGTGGCTGCCGTAAAGGTCGTGCCGTGATTCGACAAGCGTACTTCTTCTGCACGAAGATCCGCCTTGGCCTTCAATGCATAGGTCCAAACAGGAGCAGGACTACGTTCAGCGATCCGATGTCCAAACGGGTCATCAAGATTGATGATCGCCCGCTTGTTCGCCTTACGTCCCCCTGCCAACCCCGTAAACAAACGTAGCTTTGCTTGGAAGTACTCCTCCATGGTCTTATGAAAATCGAGGTGATCCTGGGTGAGGTTTGAAAAGACTGCCACATCGTACTCACATCCGCTTGTGCGATCCTGCGCCAAGGCATGTGAGGACACCTCCATAACTGCAGTGGCACACTCGGCGGCGACCATCTGGGCTAGTAACCGTTGCAATTCAAGCGCACCGGGAGTCGTATGCGCTGCCGGCATCACAGTCGAGCCGATTTGATAGGCCACTGTTCCGATCAATCCCACGTGCTGACCCAGTCCCTCTAACAGCGCCTTGCAACCATAA
>JAOUMR010000006.1 GCA_029881435.1 Nitrospira sp. | reverse complement strand
GGAGCGGCAGCCGGCGGGCGACCCGGAGAGGGCCGCGATAGCGGGAGCGGACGGGCTCGCGGCGCCCGAATGGAATCTTCGGTCACGATCCAGGTTCCTTCAAGCCAATATCGGACAGGCTCCTAGCACAGTGTCCATGGAATTGTCTCTATAGCTGGTCTGCGACAACTATTACTTCCGGCATGAGCAGGTCCCGATTGATCCAACGGAATTTTAGACTTGGCACCATCTGATTGGGGTATGGGTTCGGAGCTCGCAAAGGAGTCAGAGGATGACTCCTTTCACCCGATTCACTCCTATCGTGAGTCTATCATCTCCTTACTTCTTGCACGGAGGTAGAGCTGTCTCAGAGATGAACTATGGCGCCTATGGAGCCAGCGAGCTGGCTCAGTCAAAGGCCTGGTCACAACGGTGCTGGTCCTTCCCATACCCTCGAGCTCGGTTACCCCAGGTTGCCTAGGCGCGACTGGAGAATGCTGATGGTGGCAATGGCGGCGGTTTCTGCCCGTAGGATGTGTTGACCGAGGGTAATGGGTACGACTCCCGCCTGTTCAGCTATCTCCACTTCTTCTTTACTCCATCCACCCTCCGGTCCGATCAAGACGAGTAGGGAGCTGGTCACATCGTGTGGCAGTGCGACCGTTTGCAAATTCTTCCCTTCCCGCCGCTCGGCAAGCATGAGTGTCACCGAGTTGGTCGCATGGTTTATGAGAAGGGGCGCGAGGGATTGTGGCGGGACGATCGTCATCACACCCCATTGTTCGGATTGCTGTGCGGCTTCCAGGGCGATGCGACGCCAACGGGCGAGTTGGTGCTCTACACGCTCAGCCTTGAGTTGCACCACGCTGTGGCGGCTTTCAATCGGTAGGAACTCATCGATACCTAATTCGGTAGCTTTCTGAATCACCCAATCCATCTTTTCACCCTTGAGGAGTGATTGGCCAAGGATCAGGCGAGGGGTGCGGCGAGGCAGCTCTTGGATTGTCTCGAGAATGTGTCCGGTGACTGTCCGTTTGGAAATGTCGGTGATTTCGGCGCGGTACCGGAGCCCCTGTCCATTGCCGAGCCACAGGATCTCCCCCATGGTGATGCGCAAACTGTCGCGGAGGTGAATCAGGAGGTCGCCGGTGATGGAAATTGTCGGAGGTGTGACGCACTTAGGTGAAACAAAGAATATGGGCATGCGGACTCTAGAGCTCGGGGAGGGACGATCTACTCGAAAAACGTCTTCATCTTATCGAAGAAGCCGTCGCCGTTGGCTTCCATGGACATGCCGCTCTCTTTGGCGTACTCCATCAGCAGTTCTTTTTGTCTGGCCGTTAATTTGGTGGGAATTTGGACCTTGATCGTATAGATCTGATCGCCGGTTCCGCCTCCCTTCAGGTTGGGAATCCCCAGTCCCTTGATGCGAAGGACCTTGTCATGTTGTGTGCCAGGCGGAACTTTGATGATGGTATCTCCCTTGAGGGTTGGGACTTCGACTTTTCCTCCGAGCACGGCTGTGACAAGATTGACTGGAACATCACAGGAAATATCGAGACCTTTTCGCTGAAAGATCTGATGAGGCTTGACGGTGATCGCCACATAAAGATCGCCAGGAGGTCCATTATTTGGACCATGCTCGCCTTCATTGGAGAGACGAAGTCGCATGCCGGTTTCAATGCCGGCCGGAATATGGACAGCGATCGTACGTTCTTTGTATATCCGTTGGCGACCCTGGCATGCCACGCAGGGTTCCGTGATGATACGGCCTGTCCCTTCGCATTGTCCGCATGGTCGACTGACACTAAAGAATCCCTGCTGAAACCGAATTTGCCCGGCACCTTTGCAGCTTGCGCAGGCCTTGATCGCCGCCGCTGATTTTGCCCCGGTCCCCTTACAGTCGACACAAACTTCCCAACGCGGGATTTTGAGCTTGGCCTCTTTCCCGTAGACCCCTTCTTCAAATGTGATTTCGAGGTTGTACTGGAGGTCATTACCGCGTTCAGTCCGACTGCCGTTGCCGCCGCGAGTTTGGCTGAAAAAGTCTTCAAAGATGTCGTTAAAAACGTCCCCAAAGCCTCCACGCCCGAAGTCGAATCCGTCAAAACCTCCTGCCCCCTGCTGTGCGCCGGCGTGACCAAACATGTCATAGCGTTTCCGCTTGTCCTGATCACTCAACGTTTCATAGGCTTCGTTGACTTCTTTAAATTTTTCTTCAGCAGCCTTTTTTTGACTGTCACCGGTCTGGAGGTCGGGATGGTGCTGGCGTGCCTGCTTGCGGTAAGCCTTTTTTAGATCGTCATCGGACGCATTCCGATCGACACCGAGAATGTCATAGTAATCGCGTTTTGACACAGAAGCCATTGCGTCTAAAAAATAAAGGACTGAGCTCCAACATGCAAGTCGAGAGCTCGGTTTGTCTGAGTCGTTATTCTAGGCTATTTTTTATCTTTGTCTACTTCTTCAAACTCTGCGTCCACAACCTTTTCGTCGGTCTTCGCTCCATCAGCGCTGGTGTCAGCTGTTGCACCCGGCTGCGGGCCTGGAGACGCAGCGGCTTTTTTATACATCTCTTCGGCCAATTTGTGCGAGGCGGTCGTGAGGGTCTGAGTTGCGGATTCGATCGCCTCGGCATCGGTACCCTCTAACGCCTTTTTGACGGCTGCCACGGCATCCTGAATTTTTGTCTTTTCATCCTCGGAAACTTTCTCACCGTATTCGGTGAGGTTTTTTTCTGTTTGATAGACCAAATTATCAGCTTGGTTCTTCGCCTCCGCGAGCTTGCGGCGTTTCTTATCATCATCCGTATGAGACTGTGCATCTCGAACAAGTTTCTCAACCTCTTCCTTGCTCAATCCACTGGAGGCCGTGATCTTGATAGATTGCTCTTTCTGCGTGGCCAGATCCTTTGCCGATACGTGCACGATCCCATTCGCATCAATATCGAACGTCACTTCGATTTGCGGCATCCCTCGAGGCGCCGGTGGAATGCCCACCAAATCGAACTGCCCAAGCAGTTTATTGTCATTGGCCATTTCCCGTTCGCCCTGGAAGACTCGGATGGTAACGGCTGTTTGACTATCCGCGGCCGTGGAAAATACTTGACTCTTCTTGGTTGGAACCGTCGTGTTCCGCTCGATCAGCTTGGTAAACACACCACCCAATGTCTCAATGCCCAATGACAATGGCGTCACATCGAGCAGCAGAACATCTTTGACCTCTCCTTTGAGGACTCCGCCTTGAATGCCGGCCCCAATGGCGACGACCTCGTCGGGATTGACTCCACGATGCGGTTCTTTCCCAAAGAACTCTTTTACAACTTGGATCACTTTGGGCATGCGGGTCATGCCACCAACCAACACAATTTCTTGAATGTCTTTTCCCGTAACCTCGGCATCGGACAAGGCCTTGCGGCATGGTTCGATCGTGCGTTGGATCAAGTCGTCCACCAGCTGTTCAAGCTTGGCTCTGGTCAGCTTGATGACCATGTGCTTGGGCCCGCTGGCATCGGCCGTGATGAACGGCAGGTTGATCTCCGTCTCTTGAGACGACGAGAGTTCGATCTTGGCACGCTCGGCCGACTCTTTGAGGCGTTGGAGCGCCATTCGATCTTTCCGCAGATCGATGCCTTGGTCTTTCTTGAATTCGTCAACCAGCCAATCCATCACGCGCAGATCGAAGTCGTCTCCACCGAGGTAGGTGTCCCCGTTGGTAGACTTTACTTCAAAGACACCTTCGCCGATTTCCAGGACAGAGACGTCGAAGGTACCGCCGCCCAAATCGTACACGGCGATTCGTTCGTCCTTCTTCTTGTCCAGACCATATGCGAGAGACGCCGCCGTCGGCTCGTTGATGATACGAAGCACATTCAGGCCGGCGATCTGGCCGGCATCTTTTGTGGCTTGCCGCTGGCTGTCGTCGAAGTAGGCGGGAACGGTCACTACGGCTTCGGTGACTTTTTCACCGAGGTAATCTTCTGCCGTTTGCCTCATTTTTTGGAGAATCATGGCCGAAACTTCTGGTGGACTATAGAGTTTCCCCCGCAACTCGACGTGGGCATCACCGTTGTCGGCCTCAACCACCTTGTAAGGAAGCCGCTTCATGGCTTCTTGCACTTCACGGCTCTTGAACTTGCGCCCCATCAGCCGCTTGACCGAGAAAATCGTGTTTTCTGGATTGGTGATTGCTTGGCGTTTTGCAATTTGACCGACCAGCCGTTCGCTTTTATCAGTGATCGCGACGACGGAAGGAGTGGTCCGGCTTCCTTCGGCGTTGGCAATCACGACGGGGTCTCCGCCGCTCATGATCGCCACACACGAATTGGTGGTCCCGAGATCGATACCGATGACTTTACCCATTGATGCACTCCTTCCTTCTGGAGAACGACGACGGCATGCGCTCAGTTCGTCGTTGTATCACGTTCGTTTCCTTGGGCCTGGCCTGACGATACACTGACCATTGCAGCCCGTAGAATTCTGTCATGGAGGCGGTAGCCCTTTTGAAATTCGTCCAACACCTTATTGGCCGGCACGTCATCAGAGGGCCCGTACGAGACGGCTTGATGGGCGCTTGGATCAAACTCCTGGCCAGCTGTTTCAATCGCCTGGACGCCGAACTTTGCAAGGGCTCCGGATAGTTGTTTGAGCGTGAGTTCCACACCCTGAACGAGTGCAGAATCGCCTCCATTTGCCTGAGCCGCCTTGATTGCGCGTTCCATATTATCGACAACCGGTAGCAGTTCTTTGAGAAGCTGTTCGTTCCCAAATCGAATCTGGTCGCGCTGATCGCGTTGACTCAACCGTTTGTAGTTGTCAAATTCCGCAGCCAGCCGGACATACTTATCATTGAGCGCTTTACATTCCTCTAACTTGACGGCAAGTTCGTCTTGAATAGAAGAAGCCCCTGCCTCAGCTTCTGGAGAACATTCGTCTAAGCTATCGATTGTATTGGAGTTTGTATTTTCTTCGTCTTGAGCGTCATTCATTGGAACACCTGTACAAGCCGCAGATATCCATAGGAGGGGGGAAGTCAACGGGTCAGAGGAAAATAAAATGCATCGGATGAGAAAAAATTACACCCCTCGATTCACAGTCGTGCCGCGGGCGCGGCGATAGAGAAGTTCGAGCCCTTCCAAGGTCAAGAATGGTTCGATGTGTTGAATGGATCTCGCTTCCGGCGCGATCACTGGAGCCAGTCCCCCTGTGGCGATCACATAGGAATGATGTCCCATTTCCGACTCCATTCGCTGGATGAGAGTATCCACAAGACCCGCATACCCAAAGACGAGTCCCGCCTGAATACTGCTGGCCGTATCGATACCAATGATGGTCTTGGGCCGGATTAGTTCGACCTTGCTTATCTTTGCGGCTCGAGCAAACAGTGCCTCAGCCGAAATAGTTAAGCCTGGTGCGATGACCCCTCCCAGATAGTCGCCGGCATCGGTGACCGCACAAAACGTCGTGGCCGTACCGAAATCAACGATAATGAGATCGCGGCGAAATTTATGATAGGCCGCAGCAGCGTTCACGATACGGTCGCTCCCGATTTCCTTGGGATTCAAGTATTTGAGTGTGAGGCCCGTGTCCGTTTCAGATGAGACAAGCATCGGGGTACGATGAAAGGACGTTTCGATCATCGACTCGAAGGTTTCCGTGAGAGCCGGAACGACACTCGAAATAATCGCACCGGTGATGCGTTCAGGGACATGGCCGCCTCTGGCCATGAGACTGAGGCAGAGCACACCATACTCATCGGCTGTGGTTTTGGGGTTGCTGGCCAGCCGCCAATGAGTGAGAAGCTGAGTTCCATCAAAGATTCCAGCGACGATGTTGGTGTTCCCGATGTCGATCGCCAGCAGCATGGGGGTCATTGTACCCGGCACGATGCCGTTTCGCTACTCTCGAAGATGCATCACATCAGCTGCACGTACATCGAACAAGGGCATCGGCTGCGAGTGCGGATGGGGCAAGAGGGTTCGTATTTGCAGCGCACCATCGGCGGAGATGCCTTCTGCGAGACCAGTGACCTGGCCATGATTCGCAAACTGGACTCGGACCCGTCGACCCAGCGTGGCACAACGCTCGATGTAGGCATGTCGCAATCGGGGCGATCCATGAAATCGAAGCTCGTCCAGGCAATGTTCAAGTTCCAGCAAGAATTGCGCGACAAGTCGATTGCGGTCGATCGCCTGCTGAGATATTTCGGACAATGATGCGGCGATAGATCGCAGGTCCTCCGGAAAAGCGTCCGGCGCAACATTCACGTTGAGCCCAATCCCAATCACGATTACCGGGTCGCTGGGAGTCAGGAACAGGCTTTCGCAGAGTATCCCGCCGACTTTTCGTTGAGATAAGAGCAAGTCATTGGGCCACTTCAGAGCCAGTGACACGGCTGTGACCTGCTGAGCGGCTTCCACCGCGGCGAGTGCACTGATCAAGGGTATCCACGATAGCCAGTGCGCAAGAGGGGTCGTGAACCTCATTCCACGGATAATCGTTGAGCAATAGAGATTCAACCCTGGTGGCGAAAACCAAGGACGTCCATGTCGTCCGTACCCGGCAGATTGGCTTTCGGCGAGAACGACGGTCCCGTGCGTGGCACCGTTCTGTGCCAGTGTGTGCGCCTCCCTATTTGTCGAGGGGAGATCTTGGTGAATGTAGAGGGGATGACCGAGTGCCTCGGTTTCCAGGGTGCTGCGAATAGCGTCGACGCTGAGAGGGGCAGAAAGAGGCATGGGTTAGGAACGTCGGCTGCGCGATCGCAGAGGCAGCGTCAAGACCAGGCTCATGGCAGCAGCTGGAGCAGAATGGGTGAGTGCTCCGACTGAGATACGATCGGCGCCGGCAGCAGCCATGGCTTTGACATTTGTTAGTGTGATGCCGCCTGACACTTCGACCAGCGCCTGCTTGTTGATCAGACCCACGGCACGTCTGACCATGCTTGGGGCCATGTTGTCCAACAGAATGATATCTGGCCTTCCGGCCAAGGCCTGACGAACCTCAGCGAGAGACTCCACTTCCACAATAATCGAGCGGGTGGGCGACCGATGCGCACGCGCTAATCGACAGGCCTTCTCTACCGGCCGCCGATCCTTCTGCAGAAGAGCCAGATGGTTATCCTTGATGAGAATGCCATCACTCAGCGACTGACGATGATTCATCCCTCCTCCCAGCGAGACGGCCCACTTCTGAAGTGCGCGCCAACCTGGAAGAGTTTTTCTCGTATCCAGAATGTTGACCGGGTAGCCTCGTACGGCCCGACAGAATCGCTGTGTCAGCGTGGCGATACCGGACAGGTGTTGAAGAAAGTTTAAGGCAACCCGCTCGGCTTGCAGAATCGATCTGCCATCACCCTCGAGAGAGATGAGCGACTCTCCATTCTTGGCTCGCTCCCCATCGTGTTTGGAAACCGATAACCGGATGGAGGGATCAACGAGCAGAAAAGTCTGAACAGCCGCCGCCATTCCGGCGACAATCAAGGATTGTTGGGCAATGATTCTGGCCTGAGTCGGTACTGGAGACGAAAAGAGCGCCGAGGTCGTCGCGTCCCCCCGAGCGAGGTCTTCGTCCAGCCCTTGACGCACCGCACGACGGATTTCTACAGCAGGAAGCGTCACCGGTGGTCACTGCCCCAGCATGGATTGCAATTGCTGTTCGCTACTGATCAACATGCTGTAATCTTGCGCGAGCGCGCGTAGACGGTCCTGATGATCAGCGATCACCTCTGGAGGAGCTTTCGAGACAAAGTCGGGATTATCCAGTTTTCCATTCAGGCGCTGTGATTCCTTTGCCACCTCGGAGAGCTGCTTATCCAATCGATCGACAGCTTTCTGAAGGTCCACGTCACCGGACACGTTGATTCCGACTGAGAGGCCCTCTGCAACTAACCTCAGCAGTTGCTGCGCCGGCCAGGCAGAGTTCGCGATAGTCTCTGCCGTGCCTCGACCAAGATGGGCCACATGCGGGATGACTCGGCAGAGAAGGTCCTGTTTCGTACTGTCCTCATGCGCCACGTACAACATGATCGGCTGCGCCGGTGGATAATTCAGAAGCACACGACCAGTCCGAGCCAGGTTGACCGTTTGTTCAATAAGAGCAAACAGGTGCTCGGCTTCGCATGAGTCCCATGATGGTTCATCCATGGGATACGCTTGGGTCACGATACTGTGGCCGTGATGGGGAATCGTCTGCCAGATCTCTTCCGTAATGAACGGCATGAACGGATGCAGCAGCCGCATAGTTGTTTCGAGTAGTTGCACGAGTGTTTCTCGTGTGCTAGGCCCGTCCGGATGATCCGACGTCTGTAAGACAGGTTTAATCAGCTCCAGGTACCAATCGCAGAACTCATGCCAGATAAAGTGATACAGGGCGTTGGAGGCCCGATCGAAGCGATAGCTCTCTAATTCCACGGTGACGGTGTTGATAGTATGGTTCAGTCGACTGAGAATCCAACGATCTGGAATGGTTCGTTGGGAGATAGGAAGTGTGACCCGCGGGCCATCAAGATACATATGGGCAAAACGAGCCGCATTCCAAATCTTGTTGGCGAAGTTCCGATACCCCTCGATCCGTTCCTCCGCCAGCTTGACGTCCCGACCAGGGGAAGCCATCGAGGCGAGGGTGAAACGAAGCGCATCGGTTCCAAACTCGCTCATGACATGGAGTGGATCGATGACGTTCCCTTTCGACTTGCTCATTTTCTTGCCCTCGGCGTCACGCACGAGCGCATGAATATAGACATCACGAAAGGGAACCTCTCCCATGAATTTCAGCCCCATCATGATCATGCGTGCTACCCAGAAGAAGAGGATATCGAGGCCGGTCACAAGCACCGAGGTCGGGTAGTAGGTCTTGAGCTCTTGTGTGTGCTCTGGCCATCCTAAGGTCGAAAAAGGCCAGAGCGAAGACGAAAACCACGTATCGAGGACGTCGGGGTCACGATACAGCTCGTCCCCCCTACAGGCAGGACACTTCGCAGGAGCAGTTTCTGAGACGATCGGGGAAGCCCCTTGCAAAATAGCCAGACGATCACCAGTGCGGATGATGTGATCGGCATTGCAACTGAGGCAATACCACGCAGGAATCTGATGTCCCCACCAGATCTGCCGAGAAATACACCAGTCTTTGATATCTCGCATCCAGCCCAAGTAGTTATTCGTCCACCCCTCAGGAATGATGCGAATGCGCCCGTGTTCAACTGCGGTGATCGCCGGATCTGCGAGCGGCTTGATATTCACGAACCATTGTGGAGAGAGAGAGGGCTCGACAACGGTCTTACAGCGGTAGCATTTCCCCACCGCCATCTTGTGGTCTTCGACCTTCTCAAGTAGCCCGCGCTCCTTCAGTAGTTCTTCCACCTTTGGTCGGGCCTTCGGCACGGGAAGGCCGTGCAGCAGATCGATGGTGGCCTGATCGACCCCGGCTTTCTGCAGATTTGCCGCATCGAGCAGGGCGTGGTGGTCCAGAATAGCCAGCCGTGGCAGTGCATGCCGTTCTCCGGCTTCGTAGTCGCTAAAATCATGGGCCGGAGTGATTTTTACGGCGCCGGTACCGAACTCCCGGTCGACGAGAATGCCATCACCCACGATCGGTATAGTACGGCTCGTCAGCGGGAGGCGTAGTCGCTTGCCTATGAGATGCTTGAAGCGATCGTCTTCCGGATGGACGGCCACGGCCGTATCACCGAACATGGTCTCCGGTCTGGTCGTGGCAACGGTGAGTCGCGTCGACGGATCGTCTTCCAGTGGATAGTGGATTGAATAGAGCTTGCCTTTGACATCCTCGTGTTCCACCTCGATATCGGACAGCGCCGTCAAACAGCGCGGACACCAATTAATTAGCCGTTCACCGCGGTAGATCAAGCCATCTTCATATAATCGGACGAACACCTCGAGTACTGCCTTTGACAGCCCCTCATCCATCGTAAAACGGAGACGATCCCAGTCGCAGGATTCACCCAGCTGTTTCTGCTGATTGATGATTGTGTTGCCCGAGGTGGCCTTCCACTGCCAGACTCGCTCAATAAACTGCTCCCGTCCGAGCGACTCACGCGAAGCGCCTTCGGCCATTACGTGTTTTTCGACGACGTTTTGTGTCGCGATTCCGGCGTGATCAGTCCCTGGAAGCCACAGGGTGTTGCGTCCTTGCATGCGTCGCCACCGGATCAGGATATCTTGCAACGAATGGTTGAGGGCATGTCCGACATGGAGAGAGCCTGTCACATTCGGCGGGGGAATCACGATGCTGTATGGCTGACCTGGGTGTTCCGGTGAGGCACGGAAGTAACCCTGAGCGATCCATTCCTGCGACCATCGAGCTTCGACGGTTTTCGGATCGTAGGTTTTGTCGAGTTGGAATGAAGCCATTACGGACTATCCAAGAATAAACGGTTGGCATCATACCACGTCTATGTCGATCAGAAAATGGCAGGAGTCTCAGCTTGTGACCTGATAAGGCATGTGCTATACAGTCGCCCGTCATCCATAACCCATCACACTACCGTAGGGAGGACTATGGCACGAGGTCGTGAGAAGGATCGGAAAACGAGGAAGAAACATCGGAAGAACGTCAAGCGAGTGAAGGCGTTGGCGAAGGCTCGGCGAGGCAGGCGGGGCAAGAAGAGTTAGCCTTTAGAAGGACGTGGAGCCTCCTCGGTCTCGATCAGTCGTTTGAGTTCCGCCTTGATGTGCTGCTCCGCGACATCGGGCACAATCCGTAGCACGGCCTGTTCGACACTCTCTCTCGCGCATGCTCGTACCAGGTCGTCAGCGAGTATCGGAACGTGTTGTGAGACCGCCTGGTGAAGCTCGTCTTTGACCATCTGATCGATCGTCCCCACCTGTTCTCGCACGACCGCCGGTAAGTATTGATGGACGCCGGATTCGACCTGTTCCCGTACGAGTCGATCGACGTTCTCTCCGATCGTAGGGTTGGCCAGGTCGGCGACGGCTTGCCGGATGATCGGTTCGCAGCTTGCAAGCTCCTTCTTGATCAGAGAGGGCACGGTTTGAGCGAGTAGCGGTTGCATGAGCGACGTGAGGTACTCCTGAGAAAGGATGTTCCCAAGCTGCTCCTGCAATTCCTTTTCGACGATCGGGCGGACGTGAGTGCTCAGCTTTGCATCAATCACCTTCGGAAGGAGGTCGGCGAGACGCTGCTCGCTCCGTTTGGTCATCGACTGCAAGAGCTGATCAAAGAGCCCCTTCATCGCGTCTTCCGGTCCTGCAGAAGAAGCCGGTGGTATGATGGCTGCGCGACCGGCCTGACTCTGCGCCTCCTCTTGGCCCTCACGACTTGCGACAGTGTCTCCCGACTCATCAGAATCGGTGTCAGTCGAAGTCGATGTCGGAGGCCAGACACGCCGCTTGAGACCTTTGCCGGTTGAAGATCCGGATGGCGTCTTCCCGAGTGACTTGAGAACCTCCAGCAAATCTTCTGATTGAAACGGTTTTTTTAAAAACACTTTCACACCAAGGGTACGGAGGTGATTTTCGTCGGGATGATCGGCCGAATTGATCAGCGAAATAAGAGAGGTTTCCGTCAGGTTCTCCAGCTTGTTGATCTCTTTGCAAAACCCTGAAAAGGTCATATTGTCAAGATGGTAGTCGGCAATGATGAGCGATGGGGTGCTTTGACGAGCAGCCTCGAGCGCGGCTGGTCCATCCTGAAACCCAACGACTTCGAACCCTTCCGGGATCGAGATCTGTTCCACCATCCGTCTGACGGCAGGACTGCTATCCACAACGAAGATCGGCGATGGCATGAAACAGTCTCCCTACTTTTTTGTTTCTTCGAAGCTAGCAAGGGGGGTATTCTTTGTCAAGAAAACGATGGATAGGTGATTGTATTCATGATGTATTTGGGCATGAAGGCAGGCTGCTTACTGAGGCCATGATTGGGGAAGCATGAGTCGTTCAATACGAGTCGTATTTTTTGACGCTGCCGATACCCTGTTTCACGTGCACGGTTCGGTGGCGGAGATGTACCTTCATCATGCAGTTCAATTCGGGTTTCGCCAGAAACCGGATTCCGTCACCGAGATCGCCCAGGCATTCCGCCGTGCGTTCCAAGAAGCTCCGCCTCCGGTCTTCGCCATCACCGAGCCAGCGCAGATCAAACAGAGCGAGCGGCTCTGGTGGTTCGATATTGTTCATAACGTCTTTTACCGTGTGGGCATGTTCCAACGATTCGACGAGTTCTTCGATCAGGTCTTTCACGCGTTTGAAGATCATCAATCATGGCGCTTATTTCCTGAAACAGCGGCCATCTTGGCGCGACTCAAAGCGCAGGATCTGGAGCTCGGCATCATCTCAAATTTTGACTCCCGTCTTTTCACGGTGATGCGCGGACTAGGTATCGCTGACAGTTTCGACACGGTGACGATCTCGAGTTTGGCCCAAGCGGCAAAACCGGCTCCCAAGATTTTTCACCTCGCGTTGGAGAAGCACGCAGTCGATGCAGAAGAAGCTCTGCATGTGGGAGATAGTTTTCGAGAGGACGTGGAAGGCGCGCGGAAGGCTGGACTGCACGCCGTTCTGTTGGACCGCAAAGGGCAGCAGCAACCAGAAGGCGTTCAGGTCATCAGAAATTTAGAGGAAGTAGTCCTACTTCTAGCACGGCTCGAGCAATAACGGTACGATGTCTTTCGCACGGCCTTGGAGGGACATATCGACCAGCGCTGACTGCGGTGTGGGGTCGAGATTGATCTCGGCCACGAAGGCGCCGGCCTCTTTTGCAATCGACGCAAATCCGGCAGCGGGATAGACCATACCGGACGTCCCGATGATCAGGCACACATCGCTCGATTGAAGGGCGGTATAGCTACGCCGCAAGTCCTCCTCCGCGAGTGATTCTCCGAACCACACGATATGGGGTCGTAGAAGATTCCGACAGAGGCTGCACAGAGGCAGGATCTGGATTGGAACCTCATGACTTTCAGAAACGTGTCCGCAGGCCGTGCAGCGCACCATCCAAATGTTGCCGTGAATCTCGGACAGTCTTCGTGATCCCGCCGCTCGGTGCAGCCCGTCTACGTTTTGTGTGATGAGCCAAAACCGTGGACAACGGCGTTCCAACTCGACGATTGCCTGATGAGCAGCATTCGGTTGCTTTGTCGCGATCAGTTCACGCCGCCAGTTGTACCATTCCCACACCAGCCGAGGATCCCGCGTAAAGGCATCCGGCGTCGCAAGATCTTCTGCACGAAAATTCCGCCATAGGCCGTCGGTACCACGAAAGGTCGGCACGCCGCTATCAGCGGAAATGCCGGCACCGGTGAGCACCGTGATGGATCGCGCGTTGGCGAGTTTGTCCTTGAGGATCCCGAGATCAGAACCATGCGTCATAGATCGTCACAGAGCGGGGAGACGGCTGCGCCTCCTCGTCGGCTCATGCTATAGTACCGCCGTTGCTCACGCAACCTATGTGACGCGAGTGGAGACGAGCATGAAACAGATCTTAGTGGTCGGTGCCGGATCGGTCGGCGGGTTCTTTGGAGCACATCTAGCAAAGAATAATCCGGATGTCTCCTTTTTGCTGAGGCCCACAACACGTGACGCTGTCAAACGGAACGGCCTGACCATTCGTAGTGCCAGTGGGTCGTTCACCGTCCGGCCAAGGGTGGCCTCGGAGGCTCGAGAGTTTCCGAAACCCGACCTCATTGTCCTGGGAGTGAAAGCCTACGATCTCGATGAGGTCATGGACCAGATTGAGCCTGTGCTCTCAGAGCAGACGGTCATCCTCACCCTACAGAATGGAATCGATACCGAAGATCGGCTGATCGCCCGATTCAATCGCGACTGTGTCGTGGGTGGGGTGGCCTTTATCTATTCGAAGATCGCCGAGCCTGGCGTGATTGATCACTATAAGAAGGGGGCCGTGGCGATCGGCGAACTGATGGGGTATGAGAGCGAACGGCTGCTGAAAATCCGCGACCGCTTCGTTGCAGCGGGCATTCCCTGCCAGCTGTCCAAAGATATTCGCCGCAGCAAATGGGAGAAGATGTGCTGGAACTGTGTCTTCAATCCCATCACCGTGCTCATCAACGATTGTGTGGCGAAGGCGCTGGACCACCCGGAAATGCTCGGCGTGATCAGGCAAATCGTGGGGGAAGTCACGGCAATCTCGGCAACCCTCAAAGTGCCGTTACCGCTGGATATGCCGGAACGAGTCGTGAAGGCCACGCAGGAGATTCGCGATATCCATACCTCGATGTATGACGATTGGAAGGTGGGACGCCAGACAGAAATCGCATACTTGAATGGGTATATTGTGGAGAAGGGACGGGAACTGGGCGTTCCGACGCCAGTGAACGAAGCACTGACGGCGATGATCAAGGCGATGACGGAGAAAGAAAAGGTCGGCCCCGGTGTCGTGAAGATCGACGGCGCTGTCGTCCAGCCTGTTTCATTCGATCGCGAGGCGCTCCGACAGTTACCAGAAGACCATCAGGTCGCCGACGTCACTACCATGATGCCGGGCATGCAGGGACGCGCCGTCAAACTTAAGGGACTGCTGGAAGTGCCGGCTCTGCACATCGATGTCGATCATGTCACGTTTCATTCGGTGGATGGCACGTATGCTTCGACACTGACGCTTCAGCAAGCTCGTGATTTCGGGCTCCTCCTGTATGAGCTCGATGGCCAGCCGTTGCCGGATGGAAAGGGTGGGCCATTTAGGCTCATCACGCCGGGATTGGGCGACCTCTGTGCAAACGTGAAGGGCGTCGGACGGATCGAAGTCACGAAAGGGCCTGGCCGCGACACGAGGCAGACAACCTGTCCGCCCAAACCATAATCAAGCCGGGGGAGCACGAGCGATGGTTCGTGTCGTTGCGCTTGGCGCCAGCAATCTGACACGTGGATTCCAGACCGTCGTCTCGACGGCGAGATCGGTGTGGGGACCACACGTGGAAGTGCTGGCGGCGCTCGGTCATGGGCGATCCTATGGCGCTCCGAGTCGGATTATTTTTCGTACGCTGCCCGGCATCCTCAGGTCAGGCCTGTGGGCTGAGCTGGAACGCCGACCTCCACTGGCCACCAGAGGCCTGGTGACCGATGTCGGTAACGATATCTTGTACGGCTTTTCAGTTGAACGAACGCTGGGGTGGGTGGAGGAGACACTCATTCGCCTGAGTCGAGTGACGAAGGATATTGTGGTGACGGACCTGCCTCTCGCCAGCATCTCCCGCCTGTCGAATCTGAAATTTCTGGCCTTTCGTTCGATTCTGGTACCGTCCTGCAGGTTGTCTCTCGCTCAAGTGATCGACCGATCGGAATTGGTCAACGAAGGGCTGGCCAAGTTGGCTGAAACGTACGGCGCCCAATTCTTTAGGCTCGATCCCGCGTGGTACGGCTTTGATCCCATTCATGTGCGCCCTTCGCAATGGCGTCCAGCCTGGCAGAAAATTCTTGGCGCTCAGCCTCAGAAGAAGTCTGGTGGATCGGCGGTTGAGAGCGTAAAGCTATACTTCATGCGTCCCGAGCGACGTTGGCTGTTTGGCTTGGAGCAGTGGGCTCCCCAGTCAGGGCTTGCACTACGATCCGGCGGTCAGGTATGGCTGTATTGACTGATTGCAATAGATTCTGCGCAACACCTTGCCCCCTGTGATACTTGGGCAGAGCACAATGGAGGATGCATTGGCCGATACCTCATTTCATTATTCCATCTTGATTAAGCGGGTTGTGACTGGCCTGATTCTTGGTGCGCTTGCCGGAGCGGTCCAAGTCTGGTTCTTCAAGCGCGATCTCATGTACCTCTGCGCATCAGCTACTGCTGGTGCGTTGTATATGGCAGCCTGGGTGCTCTTCACCGACTGGCTTCGACTTGCAGGTGGGAAAGTTCTTCTCGGAGCTGTTGCAGGGCTCTTGGCCGCCATCGTGTGGTGGGCGATGGCTATTCATGCGGAAAATGTGTTCATCCAGTCGGCTGTGGCTGGCGTGTGTTTCGGTGCTGCTTATGCCTGGTCTGATCAGCGAATGACCTGAACTTCTTCGATCTCCCTCCAGCGTTTCTCACTCTCGTTCCTGCATCTGTAACCGGCGAATCGGTTACAATAGGAGCACTCTTCTCATGCGTACCACCAATGGCATGTCCGTGGGCACCCTTCTAGCCGACATAAAATCGGGTCTTGTCGTCTTTTTTGTGGCCTTGCCTTTATGCCTCGGAATTGCGCTCGCTTCCGGCGCGCCGCTGCTGTCGGGATTAGTAGCGGGAATTGTCGGCGGCATCGTCGTGGGGCTTTTCAGTGGTTCCCACACCAGTGTAAGCGGCCCGGCCGCCGGATTATCGGCAGTCGTCGCGGCGGAAATCCTCTCACTCGGCTCATTTTCAGCCTTTCTAACCGCGGTTGTCCTTGCAGGGGTGATTCAAATCGGCCTTGGTGTCGCAAAAGGAGGATTCATCGCGGCGTTCTTCCCAACCAGCGTGATCAAGGGATTGCTGGCTGCCATCGGCGTGATTCTCATCTTGAAACAAATCCCGCATCTGGTTGGGCATGACCCGGATCCGGAAGGAGAAATGTCCTTCTTTCAACCGGACCTCGAAACGACGTTTTCCGAATTCTTCCATATGTTCGGGGATTTTCAACTTGGTGCTTCCATCATTGGTCTGGCATCCCTCGTTCTGCTCGTCCTGTGGAGCACCTGGAAACCTCTGAAAGACTCCGCCGTGCCGGTTCCGCTGGCCGTGGTGCTGTTCGGTGTCGGTGTAAGCCTATGGTTTGAGCAACTTGGAGATCCTTGGCTGATCAGCGCAAGCCATCTCGTCCAGGTACCGATAGCCGATAGCCTGGGCGAATTCCTGGGCTTACTGCAATTTCACGATCATACCCAGTGGACCAACCCAGCTGTGTATATCGCTGGATTGACCATCGCCATGGTCGCATCTTTGGAAACTCTCCTCAATCTGCAAGCGGTTGATCGGCTAGATCCACAACAACGGACTTCGCCACCGAACCAAGAGTTATTGGCGCAAGGGATTGGAAACGTAACCTGTGGATTGGTCGGTGGTCTTCCGGTCACATCGGTGATCATCCGCAGTTCCGTCAACGTCACCACCGGCGGAAAAACAAAAATGGCGACTCTTGTGCATGGTCTGTTGATTGCGATCAGTGTCCCGTTCATCCCAACCTATCTGAACATGATTCCACTCTCGTGTCTCGCGGCGATCTTGCTCATGACGGGGGTAAAGCTGGCCAGTCCTGCGTTGATCAAGCAGATGTGGGCTGAAGGCCGCTATCAATTCATTCCGTTCGCGGCGACCGTGACGGCAATCGTCTTTACCGACCTTTTGATCGGTATCGTGATTGGGCTCGTCGTGGCCATTGGGTTTATTCTCAATAGCAATATACAACGCCCGGTGCGCCGTTTCGTGGAAAAGCATCTCGGCGGCGACGTCCTCCATATCGAACTGGCCAACCAGGAGAGCTTTCTCAATCGTGCGGCCTTGTCTCGCGTACTAGCTGAAGCACCACGCAATGGGCGCGTGCTGCTTGATGCCCAGAATACGGACTACATCGACCCGGACGTGCTCGACCTTATTCGTGATTTCAAAGAACAGACAGGACCGGCTCGCGGTATTGATGTAAGCCTCATCGGATTTCGGAACGAGTACAAGTTCAAAGATCAGATTCAATATGTGGATTATTCGACCCGTGAACTCCAAGCAGCACTCACACCGCAGCAGGTCTTGCAACTCCTGAAGGATGGCCATGAACGCGTCCGCACGGGGCGGCGCCTCACGAGAGACTTCAATCGTCAGGTCCGCGCGACAGCCGAGGGCCAACATCCCTTCGCCGTCGCGCTTAGTTGCATTGATTCTCGCACTCCCGTTGAATTGATCTTCGACCTCGGTATGGGAGACATTTTTAGTATCCGCATTGCCGGGAATGTGAACAGCCCAAAGGTATTGGCCAGCGCAGAATATGGTTGCGCCGTAGCAGGGGCAAAACTCCTGATCGTGATCGGGCATACCAGATGCGGTGCAGTTTCGGCCGCGGTCAAACTCCTGGGTTCGTCCATGACGGCGGTTGAAGCGACAGGATGTGAACATCTTGATTCCATTGTGAACGAGATTCATCGATCTGCTGAGGGAATCCTCTGTCAGGGGACCGAGGAACCACGCTCGCCTCAAATGGCATCACGGGTCGATGCCGTGGCCAGACACAACGTCATACGGGTGGTCAGAGAGATGCGCGAGCAGAGTAAGACGCTCGACGGACTCGTCCGAGAGCGGCGTATCGCGATT
This sequence comes from Nitrospira sp., assembly GCA_029881435.1. GTDB lineage: Bacteria > Nitrospirota > Nitrospiria > Nitrospirales > Nitrospiraceae > Nitrospira_D. The sequence goes on along the minus strand of JAOUMR010000006.1, from coordinate 52,269 downwards.
GTCGGAGCAATGTACGATGTCGTCACCGGCGATATCGAGTTCCTGGTGGAAGAGGGACTGGAGGAAATGCCGTTGCTGCAAACCGTGTGATAACGCTTTGCCGTTACCGGATGACTTGAATCTGCCGCCAACGTTCAGATCGATAACGCCACAGCAACAGACCCATGCGTACCGACCAATCCGCGATCGTTACTGCCCAGATGAAGAACACCGACTGATCTAACCACAGCGCTGCCATTAGGGCCAACGGCACGCGCACTCCCCACATGCCGACGACGGTGGTACCCATGATGAACCGGGTATCGCCCGCACCACGGAGTGATCCAGCTAACACCATGGTGACGGCCAATGGGATCTGCAATAGAGCCACAATTTTCAGAAACGTGATTCCAAGTTCAATGACCGCTTCGTCTGTCGTAAATGCGCGTAGCAACGCATCTGGGAACAAGTAAAAGATCAGGCCCATGCCGGCCATCAGAGCCATGGCGATTCGATTGGCCTCCCAGTTTTCCAGTTTCGCCCTGGCATACTTTCCTGCTCCAATGCTCTGACCCACCATGGTGGCCGCGGCGATGGCGAGCCCATACCCTGGTAGAAATGAGAATGATTCGATCGATAAGCCGACTTGGTGTGCAGCATACGCCACGGTACCGTAGAGGAGCACAAGCTTCGTATAGACAAAGACTCCGGCTTGCTGAATGATCCGTTCTCCGGAAACCGATGCCCCGACTTCCCAAATCGACCTGATGAGGTCAAGGCGCACCCGTAACGACTGCTTCAGAATTGAGCGACAACGCATGAGCAAATAAAGAGCACCGGTTGCCTCAGCAAAACCGACAGCGATGGCTGCCCCCGTGAGGCCTAGACTAGGGAGGCCCCATCGTCCATAGATGAGGGGGTAGGCAAAGGAGACATGCAGAAGGTTCACGCCGATCATGGCATACATTGGAGTGCGGGTATCACCCGTCCCCTGGAGAATAGAGGACAACACCTGTATAAGTACCGTGCAAGGGATGACGAGAAAGATGAGTGTCGAATAGGGGAGAGCCAATTCGATGACGCCCGGTTCGGCTCCCAAGTGGTGCATCACAAAAGCGTTACTCCATACCCCTAACGCGGCCAACAGAAGCGAGATCCCGATGGACAGCCAGAGAAAATGGCGCGCGGCTTCTCCTGCATCCTGTCGCCGTCGAGCCCCCCAGAGCTGGGCGACGATGACGTTGGTGCCGACCGAAAGCCCCGAAACCACGGTTGTCGCGATAAATGCGAGCAGTTGGCCCAACCCGACTGCTGCAATCGACGTGGCGCCCAGCCCGCCGACAAGGAATATCGCGACGATACCTTCTGCCCGCTGAAGAAAACTACTGACTGTAATGGGGAATGCGAGCGTCATCACAGACCGTCTGATCTGGCCGACATCTTTGATCATGGCGCGTAATCCTAACAGACTTTCCCCTGACACCCAGTAAGAAATCCGTGATGAGATGATGGATAATGTGACAATGACCGATTCACACGAGGGGCTATTCGCTGCGCCACCCTCGCGCCGCTTATCGAAATCCAAGTATCTCTCCGGGTTGCAATGTCTCAAACGTCTGTATCTCGAGATTCACCGTCCTGAATTGGCGACGCCGCCTGATGCGTCGACTCAGGCTATTCTGGATATGGGAACTGAGATTGGCAGGCTTGCGCAGCAGTACTTTCCTGGTGGGGTATTGGTGAAGGCAGGATTTCGCCAGCGGGAGGCTGCGGTCGCAGAGACGGCGGCTCTGGTTCACAATCCTAGTATTCCGTCCATCTTTGAAGGAGCGTTTGAACATGACGGAGTGCTGGTGCGCGTGGATATTTTGGAGCGGGTGAGAACTAGTGAGGATGCACCCTTGTCTTGGCGATTAATCGAAGTGAAGTCATCAACACGAGTGAAAGATGTGCACCTCGACGATCTGTCCGTTCAAAGCCATGTCGTCCAAGGGGTCGGATTGACCCTCGATGCGACCTGTCTGATGCACATCGATACGGGATATCTCTACCAAGGTGGAGAGGTCGACTTACGAGCTCTTTTCGCAGTTAAAAACATGTCGGAATCGGTGACGCTTCGACGGGGACAGGTCTATGAGCAGTTACCGGTCATGAAATCCGCACTCCTCAAATCTGATCCCCCTGACATTGAACCAGATCAGCATTGTCATGTGCCCTACGAGTGCCCTTTCTGGGCTCATTGCACCAAGAGAAAGCCGTCGCGCTGGATCTATCACTTGCCGGGGAAAAAAGAGGTTGTGAACCAGCTTGTCCAACAGGGCATTACGACGATCGACGACATTCCTAATGGCACACGACTGTCAGATGCGCAGCGACGGGTGAAAGACAATGTCGAGTGGATGTCCTCTGAATTGGGGAAAGTCCTTCGTTCTGTCACGTATCCCGTGCACCACCTGGACATCGAAACTGTCATGTTGGCGTTGCCGCGGTTTCCCTTGACCAGGCCCTACCAGCCCATTCCTGTCCAATGGTCCAATCACATCGAACTGGAATCCGGTGAACTATCCCATCAGGAATTTCTCCACAACGAGGCGTCGGAGCCGCGTAAACAGTGGGCCCAGGCATTGATCGAATCACTTGGGGAGAAAGGGAGTATTGTTGTGTACTCCGCGTACGAAGAAGCAATCATCCGACAACTTGCAGAGACCTTCCCTGAGTTCAAATCGGCATTCAAATCAATTTTGAAACGGTTGTGGGATCTCCTCCCTGTTATTCGAGAGCACTATTACCATCCCGACTTCAATGGATCCTACTCGATTAAATCGGTGTTGCCGGCTGTTGTGCCATCGCTTGGATACGATGATCTTGCGATTCAAGCAGGAGGGCAAGCCGCCGCCGAATACTACCGCATGGTCTTCGTCGAAACCGATTGGGTGGAACAGGCTGCGCTACGGGAGTCGTTGTTGCGCTATTGCGCAAGAGATACGTTGGCCATGGTGGAATTGCGGAGGGCGCTGGCAAAGAAGAACAAACAAGTCGGGCCGTAATGATCCATGAGCCGTGCGTGGTTCAACGATAGAATCAGCGTTATTTTATCTTAAGCCATTATGGCGGAGAGGGTGGGATTCGAACCCACGGTCGAGTTACCCCGACAGCAGTTTTCGAGACTGCCCGATTCGGCCGCTCTCGCACCTCTCCGTTTTGTCGATGCTCGGCTGGTTGGCCTATCGCCAGAGTGAAGCCAGTGGGGTCAAGGAGCGTGTTGAGCTTACCTTGGCCGATGAGGTTTTGCAATGGCTTGACTTCGCTCACTTACGATTGACTCGCTGCATGGAAAAACTCAAATCTATCCTGTTGCTGGAGGAAACGACAATTCGGTCAGCTCAACATTCTCCAGCCCTCGTTTGACCAAGGTAGGAATATCCAGCATGCGCTCAATCTTCTTCACATCGTCTATCCGAGTTTTGGTACTCGGGTGGGGAGGCACAAAGAGTTTGCAGCAGTCTTGGTCTGGTTCGATTGAAATGTCGTAGGTGCCGATACGTTTCGCCTCATCGATGATCTCGCGTTTATCCATTCCGATCAGCGGTCGGAGAATCGGAAATTCTGCTGCGTCTTCAATCGCGCACAAATTGTGAGGAGTCTGTGAAGCAACTTGACCGAGACTATCGCCGGTCACGAGCGCCCAGCAGTGCTCCTTTCTGGCCAATTCCTCAGCTATTCGCACCATCATCCGCCGATACAGCACGACCCGGAACGGGGCGGGTGCGCCTAGGACAATTTCACGTTGGATTTCTCCAAACGGAATAACATAGAGGCGGGAATTGTACTGGTAGGCAGTCAGGGTTCGGACGAGGTCACGGGCTTTTTCCTCGGAGGCTCGGCTGACCAAAGGGCGACCTGAAAAGTGTATGAAACTCGCAGCACACCCGCGCTTGATTATTCGATAAGCAGCAACCGGGGAGTCGATTCCACCCGAGGTCAAACAGGCAACTTTGCCGCTGACGCCAACCGGCATACCACCAGGCCCCTCGATTTTCTCTGCGGAGCAGTACACCTCTTTCGACAAGAGTTCGACATGAATAGTCACGTCAGGAGTCTTCAAACTGACTTTCTTTCCGGTTCTTCTACAAACTTCCGCACCTATCTCTCGTTCAATATCCATTGAAGTCAAAGTCAGACGCTTGTCGGCTCGTCTGGCTGTCACTCTGAAAGTCGAAAATGAGTGTGGGGCGATCTCCTCAATGACAGCGGCGATGAGCGTATCCAGATTGGGATCAGAAAGTTGGAGCGGAATCACTCGCCCTAGTGAAAAGTTCGCGATACCGCAGACACGTCGTAACCGGTCTCGTACCACTTCGGGAGGTGCCTCCAGCGGGAGTCGGATGCGGATGCGACTATGGAGGTTCTCGACCTGTCGGACTCCGACATCCTTGAGGGCGGTTCGAATGTTGCGGATGAGGCAGTGCTCAAAGTATTCGCGGTTGCGCCCCTTCAGTGCAAGCTCATGATAGTGAACAATAGCGCAACGCATGTGTTGGTGTAGGGAAAGGTTTGGAGAACGGTTGAGCTTAGTGTTGACCCATCCCCTCAAGAAACCGCTCCGCGTCGATGGCAGCCATGCAGCCAGACCCCGCAGCGGTAACGGCCTGACGATAGGTGGAGTCTTGTACATCTCCGGCAGAAAAGACACCAGGAGCGCTTGTGGCTGTCCCGGCGTGAGTGCAGATGTAGCCCTTCTCATCCATGTCAAGTTGGCCGCTGAACAATGCGGTGTTGGGTCTGTGGCCGATTGCAACAAAGACGCCGGCGCAAGCCAGCTCCGACGTTTTACCGGTCACCGTGTTCTTGAGCCGAACCCCCGTCACAACATCGGAGCCAAGAATATCGTCCACCACTGAATTCCAAAGAAACGTGATTTTCTCATTCTTCATGGCCCGGTCTTGCATAATTTTCGATGCCCGAAGCTTGTCACGCCGGTGGACAATCGAGACCTTTGTCGCAAACTTGGTGAGAAACGTCGCTTCTTCCATCGCACTGTCACCCCCGCCGACCACGATCAGTTTTTTTCCTCTAAAGAAAAATCCGTCGCAGGTGGCACATGTGGAGACGCCATGTCCTGTCAGCCGTTTTTCGTTCGGCAGTCCAATCTGAATGGCCGATGCCCCAGTGGCGATGATGACGGTTTTGGCATGGATGGTCTGTTCAGCATCAACGGTAATGGTGAACGGTCGCTGTGCAAAGTCTACAGCCGTGACGTCACCGGTCAAAAACTCTGTGCCAAACCGTTCTGCCTGCCCCCGCATTTCCTTCATGAGTTCCGGCCCCATGATGCCCTTGGCAAAGCCGGGGTAGTTTTCGACTTCTGTCGTCGTAGTGAGTTGGCCACCGGATTGCCAGCCTTCAATGAGTAAGGGCGAGAGATTCGCTCGCGCCGCATAGACTGCAGCGGTCAGACCGGCGGGACCGGAACCAATGATGGCAACATTGCGCATAGTCCCTGACTTTATCACAGGGTAGAAGGGAGAGGGTAGAAGGATGTTCGAGGTGTACCTAAGCGGAGCGTCTGTACAGGGACCGGGCCAGCGTATGTATCATAGGGACTGAACGTACTTGAACAGCTGGTTAATATCTCGGGCAAGTCTTCGAGGCTGCTTCGTACCGTCGAGCACGTGGTCTGCACGACGTCGTTTCATTCTGAGCGGCATCTGGCTCTTGATCCGTCGAAGGGCTTCAGAGCGTGTGAGGCTGTTGCGATTCTTGAGACGGGTGATCTGGGTCTCTCGATCAGCGGTCACGACGATGGTCTTATCCACGCGTTTGTCGATGCCGGATTCGAAGAGGAGTGGTACATCATAGATCACCACTGCATCGGGATCTTTCCGTGCAACCTGCCTTGTCAGCCTGGCCTGCTCGCGAGCTACGCGGGGGTGGATGATGCGTTCAAGCCGGCGCAGTTTAGTTTTGTCGTGGAACACGATCGTGCCGAGCACATGACGGTTGATGCTGCGGTCTGGGTTGAGAATGCTTCTGCCGAACGTGCTCACGATCTCGCGCCAGGCTGGTTTGCCGGGCCGGACGACCTCCCGCGCCAACTGATCAGCGTCGATCACGACGGCACCACACCGTTCGAACATCTTCGCCACCGTGCTTTTCCCAGTCGCAACACCCCCTGTAAGTCCGATCAGAATCATGGTCCAAGAGCTTATCACGTGGCATATCCTGCACGAAACCGTGATTGACATCCCCAGTTTCTAGCTTGTATGAATTTCTGTATGCGAACAGCGCTCCTGATAATGATCGGCTTCTGGTTCATCGGGACTGGGTTAGGCCTCGCCGGAACCGAGGCCACCCTGCCTGGATCACGGATCATCACGGTTGCGCTTGACGGCTCGGGAGATTTCACATCCATTCAGGAGGCCGTCGACAGTGCCGGGAAAGGCGATACGGTGATGATTAAGGCCGGAGCCTACGCGCAGCACGTGACCATCCATAGTAAAGAGAACATCAGGCTTATTGGTGCCGGGGTCGATAAGGTTACTTTACAGGGACGGGGAGAGATGGTTGGAGTGCTGCATGTCGGAAGGTGGCCCTATGGGGTAATGGATATCGAGATCAGCGGCCTCACGATCAACGAACGTGGAGGGCACGCCCTCGGAATTTTCAATGGGAACCGGATCACACTACGTCAGGTTCGTGTGAGGGGAATGGTCTTCGGTCAGCAGGTGCAAGATGTTCGCATCGAAGACTGTGTGATCGGCGGGAGCGAGACGACGGGCGTCCACTTCGCTGATTCTCAGGCCACCCTGATCGGAAATTTTATCCACGACAACGATCATGGCGTCCATGTGAGCGGGAAGTCTACCATTCGGCTTGAACGAAACATCATCACAAGAAGTCTGTTCGAGGCTATTGTGGTGAGTGATCAGGCGAAAGCGGTCTTGATTAACAACACCCTCGTAAAGAATGGCGGAGGAGCAGCATTTCTCGGCCTGTCAACGAATGAGGCATCGGGGAACATTCTGAGTCTGAACAACATCGGCTTTCTCATCGCTTCCTCGAGTCACACCAAGACGTCCTATAACGCACTCTTCAATAAAGAGGCCAACTACATGAGGCCCGGATCGCCAAATCTTCATGCCCCGGAGCTCAAGGCCGAGTCGGATATTACGGCTGATCCGCATTTTGTCGATGCAGAGCATGATGACTTCCGCTTAAAATCCGACACGACGCTGGTCGATCGCGGTAGGTTTCGTTACCTTGGCGCTCTCCCTCCTGTCCTTCCACCTGTCTCGAAACGCTAATATCCTATTACAAACAATTGGATAGCGGTTTGTCATGCTGGGGGGAATGCGTATGGTATGCTTTCCCAGTGGTGGATGAGCTTCTGAGTCATCTCCCTAAAGTATCGACGTAAGCGTGCCGAGAAGGATTCAACCAGGAGGTCTCCCTTGGCTAGCTTCCGCGGCGATCTTGAAAAACTGTCGGGTGAGGGAATTCCTTCGCTCATGGATATGGAATCCGGCAAGTTGGTCGGTGCAGTGTTGCCTATGTCTGAGCAGGCACAGATCCAGATGCGCAATAGTATCGAAGTGATCGACTACCTCTTAAATCAGGAACGCGTCGTCTGGAGTTGACCGTTCGATTCGTCGGCCCTCCTATTCCGTGACTTCTCGCACAACACTAGAGACTCCCACTTCTCGTTGCTGAGATTGTATCCTGCGAGCCGAAGGCTTCTTCCCTGAGCCCCCCTCCTACTGTGCGATTCAGTCACACGCCTCAAAGACCGAAGAAGAATCGAACGAGGTCTTCTATCAACTGAGGCTCGGCTTGATTCTCGTCATGAGCAGGTGCATGGTGGCCAGCGTCGGCTCGTCATGGCACCGCTGAATGAGGTCTCGTGGGAAAAAAAGATCGGACGTCGGCTCAAGCTAATGCCGCTCAAGGAGCTGAGCGTCAGAGGCTCGAGGAGGACGCCGTCCGTAAACAACATTGGAAACGGTGGGGGCCATATTTGAGCGAGCGTGCCTGGGGAACGGTACGTGAAGATTACAGTCCCCATGGAACGGCATGGGAATCGTTTCCCCATGATCATGCCCGCTCACGCGCCTACCGCTGGAACGAAGATGGGCTCGCCGGCATCTCCGACCGCCATCAATATATTTGTTTCGCCATTGCCCTCTGGAACGGACGCGATCCCATTTTGAAAGAGCGGACCTTCGGGCTGACGGGAAACGAGGGTAACCATGGGGAGGATCCCAAGGAATATTATTTCTATGTCGACTCAACCCCGACCCATTCGTACATGAAGTATCTCTACAAGTATCCGCAAAATGAGTTTCCCTATGCACAACTTGCTGAAGAGAATCGACGTCGCCAACGCGGAGAATTGGAGTATGAGCTGATTGATACCGGCGTCTTTGACGAGAATCGCTACTTTGATGTCACCGTGGAGTACGCGAAAGCAACACCCGAGGAGATACATGTCCGCATACACGTCGCCAACCGCGGGCCAGATTCTGCGGAGCTCACACTTCTGCCCACACTGTGGTTCAGAAATACCTGGTCGTGGGGACTGGATGCTCGCCGACCGAGAATGCGTGAGGGCATCGCAGTCGATAACTGGAGTGTGATCGAGCTGGATCATGAGTACTACGGTGAACGCCGACTCTGGTGCGAACGAAACCCTCCGATATTCTTCACCGAAAATGAGACAAACTCCAGACGCTTATACGGCGATCAAGAGGGTGCGAAGTACGTGAAAGACAGCTTTCATGATTATGTGATCGGAGGCCAAACTGATGCGATTAACCATGAGAAGTTTGGCTCAAAGGCTGCCGCCCACTATGTCTTCACCTTACCCCCAGGGAAATCTGACCTGATTCGGCTACGATTAACGAACAAGGTAGGGGTGGGTGGATTCGATGCTGCGGAGTGCGATCGTCTTTTTACACAACGGATTCAGGAGGCCAATGAGTTCTATGACGAACTCGCGCCACCCGATCTCTCCGACGATGCAAAGCAAGTCCAGCGACAGGCCTTTGCTGGATTGCTGTGGAGCAAACAATTCTATCACTACGATCTGAAGCGCTGGCTTGTGGGTGATCCGGGGATGCCGGACCCTCCCCCTGAACGACTGCATGGAAGAAATTCAGACTGGTCTCATCTTTACAATGCCGATGTGATCTCCATGCCGGACAAGTGGGAGTACCCGTGGTATGCCGCTTGGGATTTGGCATTCCATTGCATCCCCTTGGCCCTAGTCGATTCAACGTTCGCCAAGGAACAGCTGATTCTGATGCTGCGAGAATGGTACATGCACCCGAATGGTCAGATCCCGGCGTATGAATGGGCTTTGGGCGACGTCAATCCTCCGGTCCACGCCTGGGCAGCCTGGAGAGTTTATAAGATTGAGAAGAAGCGAAAAGGAGTCGGTGATCGGGTCTTTCTCGAGCGTGTGTTTCATAAGCTGCTCTTGAACTTCACGTGGTGGGTCAATCGAAAGGATGCCGAGGGCAAGAACATCTTCCAAGGTGGATTTTTGGGACTCGATAATATCGGGGTATTCGATCGAAGTGCGCCCTTGCCAACGGGTGGCCATATCGAACAGTCGGATGCAACAAGCTGGATGGGGATGTATTGCCTGAATATGCTTTCAATCGCACTGGAGTTGGCACGTGACAATCGAGCGTATGAAGATGTCGCAAGCAAGTTTTTTGAACACTTCGTCTATATCTGCAGGGCGATGAACAACATCGGCGGGGAAAAGATCGAATTATGGGATAGGGAAGACGGTTTCTTCTATGATGTGCTGCACTTGCCTGATGGACAAACCTACCCACTCAAAGTTCGCTCTCTGGTCGGATTGATCCCCTTGTTTGCCGTCGAAACGCTGGATTCCGAGTTGATCGACAAGCTTCCACGGTTCAAGCATCGCATGCAGTGGTTTATCGAACACCGTCCCGATTTTAGTGCCCACGTGGAGGCCCAGTCCCTTAATGGCGAGGTACGAAGATTTTTATCACTGGTCAATCCTACGCGTCTTAAGTCCGTGTTGCGCTATATGCTCGACGAGGAGGAGTTTCTGTCGCCTTATGGCATCCGCGCGCTCTCTCGTTACCATAGAGACCACCCCTATGTACTCTCCATCATGGGAAGTGAGTACCGTGTAGACTATGAGCCTGCCGAGTCTAGGACCGGGTTGTTCGGAGGCAACTCAAACTGGCGTGGTCCCATTTGGTTTCCAGTCAACTATCTGTTGATCGAATCGCTCCAGAAGTTCCATTACTTTCTTGGCAATAGCTACCAGGTTGAGTACCCGGTTCGAAGCGGCCAATTCATCTCTTTGAACGAAGTTGCCTCAGAGCTCTCGCGACGACTGACGCATATTTTCCTTCGTGATGAAACTGGACGACGCCCTGTCTTTGGAGGGGCCAGGAAGTTTCAGGAGGATCCATTCTGGCGCGATGCGATACTTTTCTACGAATACTTCCATGGCGACAATGGCGCCGGTCTCGGAGCCAGCCATCAGACAGGATGGACCGGGCTTGTCGCCAAGTTAATCCAGCAATCCGGGGAATAGGTTACAGCCCAGATCCATTGTATCTTCACGTGTCTAGCGACTTGTTCGGTCTACTACCATACATCGCAATGTGGTATGTCTCAGCCAATACATACGGCTGAATCGGGTGTAATCCAAGGTACGGCTCAGGATATGAAGCTTGGGAAACAAGACTGTCAGGAATTGGATCGTGCGCTCAGTCTCGAATGGCTAGAGACAAACGGTCGTGGAGGATTTTCGTCTGGCACGATATCGGGCGCCAATACCAGACGGTACCATGCCCTATTACTCACATCACCGGACTCAGGACGCACCCGTTACGTGCTGGTCAATCAGATTGAGGAATGGCTCCAGATCGACGGAGAGGCGTGGTCCCTCTCAACAAACCTGTATCCTGGAGCAGTTCATCCTCACGGATACCGTCACTGCATCTCGTTTACATCGACACCATGGCCAACATGGATGTTTATGTATAACGGCACGGCATGTCGGCGTGAAATCATCTGTATTCAGGGCTACGATCTCGTCGTTGTGCGTTGGACGGTCGTCGAATCAGCAAGTCAGATCCTCACCCTCATGGTACGGCCAATGTTGACAGGCCGTGACTATCATGCCCTGCACCACGAAAACAGACACCTTTTGTCAGTCTCCACAGTGACACCAGAATGGGTGAGCTGGCAGCCCTATCACAGTCTCCCACCCGTGCATAGCTTTCACACCGGACGCTACCGCCATACTCCTGACTGGTACCGGCAGGTGCAGTTTCCTCTTGAAAAAGAACGGGGCTTGGATTTTCAAGAAGACTGGTGGTCTCCAGGTGAGTTTGCCTTCGAGTTCGGTGCGAGCAAGGAGCACGTGCTCGCATTTACAAGTGAACCAATGGATACCGGCGACGTGATGAAGCTCATTCACTGTGAACACAATCAGCGAATGAATGTACACACGGGAACGACAGGAGCTGATTGCTTGATTGAATCGCTTCGTGAAGCCACAACTCACTATGTGGTTCAACAAGGGACCAAGCAGACCGTGATAGCCGGATACCCATGGTTTACAGATTGGGGGCGAGACACGTTTATCTCGCTCCCAGGCCTCTGTCTCGTAACCGGTCGGTACGAGGTGGCCTGGGAGATCATTCGATCGTTTTCCTCCTTTGTGTCAGAAGGCATGGTCCCGAATCGCTTTCCCGACGCTGGCAAGGACCCAGAATACAACTCCATCGATGCATCCCTCTGGTTCATCGACGCCATTGACCGATACCTTGCATATAGCCATGATGTGAGACGCGTGCAATCAGTGGCTTGGCCCGCGATCAAACAGATTCTCGACGGCTATCGAAGGGGTACGCGATATTCCATCCACATGGACATCGATGGGCTTATCGCAGGTGGAACACCAGGCACCCAACTCACGTGGATGGATGCAAAAGTCGGCGACTGGGTTGTCACGCCACGGCATGGGAAGCCGGTCGAGATTCAAGCGTTATGGATGAAAGCCTTGGACATTGGAGCCCGACTTGCGACACGGTTTCGGGAAGCCAGCTACGCCAGAGGCTGTCGCGAAGATCGGGCGCGAGCGGTGGAATCCTTTCGTACACGATTCTGGTATGAGGACGGCCAGTATTTGTACGACACGATAGATGGGCCGACGGGCGACGATACATCGATACGCCCAAATCAGGTATATGCGGTCTCTCTCTGTGATGATGTACTCACGAGAGCGCAGGCGAGTCGGGTCCTTCAGATTGTCAAAGAACACCTCCTGACCCCCGTCGGATTAAGAACCTTGTCACCTCAGGATGCGCGATATTGTCCACGATATGAAGGCGGTCCGGTGGAACGAGATGGCGCGTATCATCAAGGAACTGTCTGGCCGTTTCTTTTGGGGCCGTTCCTCACCTCCTGGGTGAGGATATTCGGATCGACGGTTGATGGCAAAAACGTGGCGCGGTCGTTTCTCCACGGACTAGAAGATCACATACACGAAACCTGCCTGGGGCAGATCTCCGAAATCTTCGATGGAGAACCTCCACACCGTCCGCGAGGATGTCCGGCCCAAGCCTGGTCCATCGCGGAGCCTCTCCGTGTGATGGTGGAAGATCTTGGACTACCGATCACGACCGTATCGGACACTCGTCGAGGGGAGTGACCTACCGCACTCTTGACAGCATTTCCCCTGCAGCCGTAGTGTGAGCACGAAGATCGGAGGTCGCCAGATGACACAGTCGCTCAGACAGGTACAATTGAGTCGACTCTTCGTAGTCGGCATGTTGGCATGCGTGACATGGAGTCTCGATACACCTCACGTTGGGGCTGCTGATGGACTACTGAAAGAATCTCAGTTGCCACTTGGCCTTGCCAATACGGCAATTCAAGCGGCCGTCGATGCCTGTAAAAAAGATGGATATCGAGTAAGCGTTTCCATCGCGGATCGTGCCGGCGTCCTTCGCGCAATGGGACGTGCTGATGGAGCGGGGCCACATACGGTCGATAGCAGCCGAAAGAAAGCCTATACGGCGGCGAGTGTGCGCCGCACCACGAGCGAATTAGCTGAGCTGATCGCAAAAGCTCCCACGCTGCAGGCTCTTCGAGACATGAATGGCGAGATTCTGATTTTGGGTGGTGGGCTTCCGATTGAAATCGGAGGGGAAGTGGTTGGAGGGATTGGCGTCGGTGGAGCACCGGGTACCCACCTGGATGATGCCTGCGCTCAGAAAGGCCTTGATGCGATTGGTGCGGCTCCCAAGGTGCCTACGGCACAGTGAGCACACCAGCAGGTCTGCTTATCATTGGGAGCGTGCTACTGCTGTGCATAGGGTGCAATAGTAATACGCCTGAGCCTGCATCAGCAGACATCCCCTCTGCGAGACTTCGGTTGACAATCGTTAGGATGGCGACCGACCCATTCCTCCAGCGTTTCAATCTCACCATGAATATCAGCGGAGCCGAAGGGTGTTCGTCCTCAACCGAGTTGTTTCCTGATACCGGCTACGCAGGAAGGCGAAATGTGTATCAGGCTGCCAAGGGCATGGTGTATGTCGTGGGACAGTTTGATGCGCGAGTCATTGATGCCCAGACGTGTCGAACAAGTCTCTCAGAGTTTCGGCATCTCGATCGAGAGGTGATATTCCTTGGAAGCTTTGATCAGGATGAGGAAAAGCAATGGAGGTATTTCTCCTCTGCTCAGCGTCCTGAACTGCCGTTTGTAAAACGCTAGATGCGCTGGCAGTTATGACATTGACAATGGACCAGTCATGAGTCTGAGCTGCATGTTGAGCAGCCTCGATCGATTCCTTCAATAGAACACGTACTGGTATATGCACCAAGCGATCACTGGGTATCACCAAGACGAATACGGAGACTGGGTGGCTGAGTTGGCCTGCGGCCATGGACAGCATGTGCGACATCAGCCACCGTTTATCAATCGTCCATGGGTGGTTGGCGCTGCCGGACGCGAAGAGCATCTCGGTACGTATCTCAATTGCAAGAAATGCGAGGAACCAAGTTCGAACACGCCTCTACTCCCACAGCAGACACTCCCGTAGTCATTGGCCTTCCTTAAGAAAGTGGATAGGAAAAATAATAGGTGTTGCATAAGAAGCTCTTCTTTCCGCATATGTATTGTACGGAACGGTGATCAGACGATCATGTGATCTCGAATCTGATGGCTTGAGGGAGGCCCGATTGGGCCTTGTCCTAGGTCAGAGCCGTTTGGACCTCTTGACAGAGCCTGTGCATTTGCCCGAGAACCATTGCCACAGTACCACCGAGTAGCTCTCTAGAAGAGAGCGATTCATGCTGACTCAACGATACCAGGTCGCCGTACTATTTGGACTAGTCGTCATCATTGGCTGCTATCTTCTGCTGCCGTTGGGAGCGTCCTATCTTCTGGCAGAAGGCCTTCGTAACCGCGGATATAGCCATGTGATTCTGCAATTGGGTTATCCCGGATGGAAACAACTGCACATCCCCGTCGTCTCATTCCAGGAAGATTTGAATGGGGAGCGATTGATTGTCTCGGTGATGAACGCGGAACTCCGATATGACCTGTCTCAGTTGCTTCAAGGCCGCGTGAGCCGCATTGTGCTTCGAGACGCAGCCGTTCAGGTGCTGAATGCTCCCTCAATGGGATCATTCAACGAAGACAGCAGACATGTCAACCAGCCCGATCACGAACAGCCACCCTGGAGTTGGCTTACAGCCGGTGATCTCTTACGAAGTTTGCCGATTCTCCCATTCGATGTTTTGCAGCTTGATCATCTCACCATCTTTCGCGAGCAAGCGACCGGCCCCCTCCGTAGGGTCACGATTACCGGAAGCTTGACGTACAGTGGCGCAGAGTTAGGCGGTCGTTTATCGTTTCGAGGCCTTGATACGGCCTCGTATGGACTGGTGGTCGTGGGGAATTCTGCCAGCACGTGGTCGGCAATCTTGGCATCCCAACGGCCGCAAGCAACACCGATAGTGGCATGGCAGTCGCAGGCCCATCCAAGCGGCTCACAGATTCAGATCACCGGACGTCTACAGGTCAACGTACAGGAACTCGCTCCATTTATCGCACTATTGGTCCCTATCGGCCCAGAACTGGGAAAAGTGACAGGCCACGTAGCAATCGATTGGGCTGGACAGGCCGACACAGATACCACCCTCAGTGCTCTCAAGCAGGATGCACAAACACATGTGGAAGGCACTGTTCGAGTCAATGCCACACTGCCAGGTCTGAAGGAGGTTGCGAAGGATATCGCCATTGCGTATGAGGGAACATTTGGAGGGAATGCCTCTCAGCTCGAATGGTCTCTGAGTCCTGGTGTTCTACTGACAGCGACTGTCAACACCCAACCGCAGATCATCCCTGAGATGATTCGATTGATTCTTCCTGATGGTGATCAACCCGTACGGATGGAAAATACGAAACCCGTGCAAGGGACTTTATACTGGAGAGAAACGCCCATTCGAATGATCGTTCAGGGCCCGCTGCTTGTCACTTATGGTCAGAGCTTGGGCTCATTGGTCGCACAATTCCAATCCACCCGTGCTGAGGGGGTGGGCCATGAGTTGGTCCTGGCCGAAGGAACCTATGATCTGGAGGGAGCCCTTCCAAAAGCCGTCACTGAAGTCTTCTCGGCCAAAGAAGCGATGGGAGGTGTTCGAGGCACCGTGAAAATGAGCAGCACGCAGATAGAGGGAGTGCTGTTGCCTCAGTCTTCAGTGACAATGAAGCAGATCGAAAGAGGGACGACACACATTCCAGGTCTCACGCTACAGCTTTTGGAGCCGATGACGGTTGACTGCAATCTGACGGCGCTGCATTGTGACGGAGGACCGATGATCGCGACCGTGCATGCACCCACTGTTACGATAAACGGTCGGAATGTTCACACCAGTCAAGGCCTCCTGCGTTTCGAGCACATGAAAACCAGAGGATCTGAATGGCAGGCGGAAGGGACGGTATCAGTCGATGGCGTACGCCTGAATTCAAGCGCTTGGGCCATGTCACCAAGTACGTGGGCCGTTCAGTTTGCTGCAGATCAGACCAAGATCAATGCCAACCTTCGTATTGATCTGCCGACACAGGCCGAATTTATGACGGGAAGGATCGAACAGCCACTGCAAGGGAAATCGGGGATGTTCCACGGGACAATTGGTCCGCTCACGTTTAACGATGCCGAAGGTCGGCTGAGCAACATCATCACGGGACTCCCTCCATCGACAGATATCGTCGAAGGTACATTCAGCGTCACGGCTGATGCGTCCTGGTCCGGCGACTTCGGCAACTCAATGAGCGGAATGAAAATCACCTCAACCGATGCCAAGGTCGTGGCGGAAAAACTGTCGGGATACTACTCGGACTATGTTGTGAAGGGTCTCAGTACCACGATGGCTCTGCACATGGACGAAGCTGATGCAGTTGCCATGATTCAACCGGCCGCCATCGTCGTGACATCGATGCGCAGCGGCCTTGAAATATCCAATCTGGCAGCTCTATACCAGATCCGATGGCCATTCGCAAATACGTTGCCCGTCATCGATGTAAAAGATTTTGGATGCGACGTGCTCGGAGGACGGGTCACGAACCCTGGTCTTGTGGTAGACTTAGACAGGCCGCCCTTTTCAAGCACGTTCTTCTTACATAAACTAGATCTTGCGAAAGTTCTGAGCGTGGAACAGCAACGGGGACTTCATGGGACTGGAACGCTCAATGGGACGGTACCTGTGACCTTCACGTCCAGCGGGGTCATTGTGAAAGATGGTCGCATCGAGGCGCAACCTCCGGGAGGAGTGTTGCGGTATATCTCGGCAGCAGAACCGTCAAGAGATGTCTCGGAATCAGGCCATCAACTTCAGCTTGTAGAACAGGCGCTGAACAACTTTCACTATACACTCTTACGAGTCGGTCTGAAATACGAAGAAACGGGGATGTTAGATCTGAGCGCTCGGCTCGAAGGGAAGAATCCGGATTTGAAGAATACTCCGCCGATTCATTTCAATTTAACCGTGCAAGAACACATTCCCACGCTCCTGAAGAGTCTGCGTCTGGTTGATGAGATTCGTGGCTCTATTGAGAGAAAGTATGGACGATTATGACCATCATGAGGCGCAATATGCGGAGTCGCGTGAGACTGATCAGTGCCGGAGTGCTGCTGTGGGGAGCTCTGCTCACCACCCTGGGCGCATGTACTCCACGTGTCGAGGTAGCTCCATCAGACAAGCCGATTACGATCAATCTCAACGTGAAGATTGATCATGAGATCCGACTGAAAGTAGAGAAAGATCTCGATGAAGTCATCTCGAATGATAGCGGATTGTTTTAGCTGCGGGAGGGAACGATGTTGATAATGCGGTTAGTCATGGCAACATGTATTGCGATCCTATGGGCAACGATGGCATCCCCGGTTTCCGCACTGTCACTGGACGAAGCCAAAGCAATGGGGGTGGTCGGGGAACGAACCAACGGCTACCTTGGGGCGGTCAATACGCCCAATGCCGACGCCCAAGCACTAATCTCGGATATCAATCAAAAACGTCGGCAGGCATATGAGGATATTGCCAAGAAAAACCGAACGCCACGGACCGCGGTAGAGACACTGGCAGGCGAAAAAGCCATTCAGAACACTAAACCGGGAAACTTCGTCGAAGGTCCGGGCGGCTGGATAAAAAAATAACGGTTAACCGTAACGATCGTTCTTCCAGGGAAACGCTGTGTTGGAGTAGCCACGAACTTCCCAGAACCCCTTTTCATCCCGATCTGAAAAGGTAATCTCCTTCACCCACTTCGCTCCCTTCCATGCATACCGTTTGGGAACGATCACACGAACCGGCCCGCCATGTTCTCGGGAGAGCGGTTTGCCGTTCCAGCTATGGGCGAGCAACACATCGTCATCGTCACAGGCATCAAGCGGTAGGTTCGTGGTGTAGTCGTCGTAGGACTTGAACAAGACAAATCGTGCAAGTGAGAGCGGTTTCAAAAGCGCGATGAGGTGCTTGAAGCTGACACCTTCCCAATCGTTGTCGTAACGGCTCCATGACGTGACACAATGGAAATCCGACCGATTTTTGACTTGGGGCTGTGCCAAGAATTGCTCCCAGGTCCATGTCATGGGCTCAGCAACAAACCCGCCGATACTGAGCGTCCATTCACTTAATGGAAGCTCCGGCTTGAAGCCTAGGTCCAGCACAGGAAAATTGTCGACGAGGTGTTGGCCTGGAGGTAATCGATCATCGCCTTCATAAAAGACTTCTCGTTCTTCTCCACCCCGCCGAGCCTTTGCCCACTGTTCTTTGGTCCTGGTCAGTCTGCTCGATTCATCCATTGTGATCTCCTTCTGACAGACTACGAGAATTCCAGCCAATCTGGCAACTCCTTTCTAGGTGGTGGTGGTTGCGGCGGAATTCAGACGAGCTGAAGTTCTCTCCCCAATATAGTCCCAATGGGAGCTCAGGTGTCAGTTTTCACAAAGCACGTAAGATTTGGCAATCTCGCCCGACAAAACACCGAACCGTCTAGCGCATTGACACAACGAAGAGGAGCCCCCATGATACCGCAGGATATCGCCATGACGCAGCTCTCGAATCACCCTGAATCCAACAGTTCGAATGCTGGCAAAATTGTTATCGTCCTTGTTATCGCCGCGGCTGTTGGAGCGTTTTTCTATTTCGATCTCGGACGGTTCTTATCGCTGACCGTGCTAAAAGAAAATAGGGACAGCTTATTGGCGTTCACAGATGCGAACGTTGTGGCGGCTGTGGCTATTTTTATCGGGACCTACGCAATGGTGGCAGGGTTGTCGCTGCCAGGGGCGGTCATCCTCACGTTGGCAGGCGGCTTCTTGTTTGGCGCTGGCTTGGCGACTGTGTTTGTGAATGTCGGAGCGACAACCGGAGCAACCGTGGCGTTTCTAACTGCACGGTATTTGCTACGGGACACCGTGGAACAGAAATTCGGGAAATGGCTGGGGCCGTTCCAAGAAGGATTCGCCAAGAACGCCTTCAGTTACCTGTTGACCCTGCGACTGATCCCCTTGTTTCCATTTTTCATCGTGAACCTTGTGTCGGGCCTCACACGCGTGAGCGTCGGGACGTATGTCGCAGCCACGGCGATCGGAATCATTCCCGGCTCGTTTGTCTACGCCTATGCGGGGCGACAACTGGGTACCATCAATTCCTTGAAAGAAATCGCATCGCCCAATGTGATCGCAGCCTTTGTGTTGCTGGGACTTCTTGCGTTGATGCCGGTGCTCTACAAGAAATACATGGCACAATCCTCCCAATGACACCGATTGACGGTACACAAAGAATGGTGACACCCTATGATCATTCAGCCTATCTCAAGGATCGCCGCAATGACTGAGCCTGATCAGCATCTGGTCCGTCCTGACGATGAATACAACCGACAGCTTGTCGCCAATGTGCATCCTTCCGACTGGGTCAACCCGAAACCGACCGGTCGGTACAACATCGTGGTGATCGGTGCTGGAACTGCGGGCTTGATCACGGCGGTCGTGGCCGCAAGTCTCGGAGCGAAAGTCGCCTTAATCGAAAAACACCTGATGGGCGGCGACTGTTTGAATGTCGGGTGTGTGCCATCCAAAGGTGTGATCCGAGCCGCGAGAGCGTGGGCAGATTTGCGAAAAGCAACAGAGTTTGGCCTGCAAATCCCGCCTGGTGTGAAATACGATTTCGGCGCTGTGATGGCAAGGATGCGACGACTGCGGGCACGTATTAGCCAGAACGATTCTGTCCATCGCTATGCACAACTTGGAGTCGATGTCTATGTCGGCAGTGGACGGTTCCTCGGTGCCGATACGATCCAAGTCGTTGGTCCTGCTGGCGATCGAATCCTGACATTTGCGAAAGCCGCCGTCTGCACTGGGGCACGAGCCTCAGTCCCGAACACCCCTGGCCTGGAGGAGGCTGGCTATCTGACGAATGAAACCGTCTTTTCACTGACCGAGCTGCCGCAACGCATCGGTGTGATTGGTGCCGGTCCTATTGGCTGTGAACTGGCGCAGTCATTCGCTCGGTTCGGAAGCCACGTTTATCTCATCGAGACCACACACGGCATCATGCCAAATGAGGATCGAGATGTTGCAGACATTGTAGAGCACGCGATGGTTCGAGATGGAGTGACGCTACTCTGCTGCGGGAAGGACTTGCATGTGGAGAAGACCGCTGCTGGCAAACGCCTAACAATCGATTCACATGGTCAACAGTACGATGTCACCGTTGATGAAATCCTTGTTGGAGTGGGACGCACGCCGAATGTAGAGGGGATTGGGTTGGAAGCCGTGGGGGTGGACTACGATAGGAACGGAATCAAGGTCAATGCGAAGCTGCAAACGACGAATCCCATGATCTACGCGGCGGGCGATATCTGCTCGCGATACAAGTTTACACATGCCGCCGACGCGATGGCTCAAATCGTCATTCAGAATGCCCTCTTTCCTCATCCCCTCGGCTTGGGGTACGCCAGTGTCGAGTCTTTGAATATGCCATGGTGCACCTTCACCGATCCGGAAATTGCTCACGTCGGCATGTACGAGAAGGATGCCAAGGGAAAGGGTCTCGAAGTGGAAACCTATACCTACAAACTCGACGAGGTCGATCGGGCCATTCTCGATGGAGACGAGGAAGGGTTTGCACGGGTTCACATCCAAAAGGGGACTGACAAGATCCTGGGGGCGACGATCGTCGCACGTCATGCCGGCGACATGATCAGCGAGTTCTCCGTCGCTATGAAAGCAGGAGGAGCCAAAATAGTAGCCAGTACAATCCATCCCTATCCCACCCAGGCCGAGGTAAACAAAAAAGTCGTCAATCTTTGGCGCAAGGCGCACTTCTCACAGGGTACGAAGAATATCCTGGTGAAGTTGTTCACCTGGATGAGAAGAGGATGAGGGGATGGCGCCTGAAGGAGGCAGCACGGTGCTGATAGTCATAGGCGTAGTTGTTGCCATCTGGCTGTTTATCGCTCCAGCATGGCTCTTGGCGCAGGGTCCGCCTGTGCTTGAAGTCGGAAAGTTTTCCGTAAGCGAACCAGGCGGCCGTCTACCGGATGGCTGGAAGCCCTTAACCTTCAAAAACATCCACACGCTCACATCATACGAGTTGGTGAGAGACGGTGAACATGTCGTCATCAAGGCCACGAGCGATGCGTCCGCATCGGGATTGACCAAGGAAGTCAAGATCGACCCCAAGGAATTTCCCATCGTGCGATGGCGTTGGAAAGTCGACAACCTGCTGCAGAATAGCGATGCCACGCGCAAAGACGGCGACGACTATCCAGCCCGCCTCTACATCACCTTTGAATACGACCCCGATAAGGTGAGTTTTGGGAAGAAGCTCAAGTACAAGGCGGGCCAAGTATTGTTCGGAGACATTCCGATCGGGGCGATCAACTATGTCTGGGAACGGAAGGCACCGGTCGGCGAGATTATTGATAACGCCTATACCGATTTTGTCAAAATGGTGGTCGTGGAAAGTGGTCCACACAATCTCGGCATATGGGTCAAAGAGTCGCGCAATATCTACAAAGATTATACAAAAGCATTCGGAGAAGAACCGCCGATGATCAACGGCATCGCCATCATGAGCGATACGGATAATACACAGGAACGAGCGACCGCCTATTACGGTGATATCATTTTTGAAAAAGCGGCCCACTAAGCTGTCGGTGTCTGATCCTTCCACCGATCCCTGCCTAAGCGTGTGAATATCTTACTCATCAGCTCCGGCCATCTGTGATGCTTTCGTGATAATCGCCTGATATCCTAGCAATCATGGCAGATGAAGCACCGCATCGGCAAAGCGTAAAGCCACGAAATATTCTTGTAATTGAAGATGACAGGGACATTGCTCGTCTGCTGGAGCTCCATCTCCATGATGGAGGGTATGACGTCCATCTGGCGGAGGATGGCGCGACCGGCCTCAAACAAGCACTGTCTCATGCCTACGATTTAATCGTTCTCGATCTCATGCTTCCAGGGATGGAAGGGTTGGAAGTATGCAGAAATGTACGCACGAAACCCAACTACACACCCATTCTGATGTTGACGGCGAAGTCGACTGAATTGGATCGCGTCCTTGGTCTCGAGGTCGGCGCAGATGATTATCTGACGAAGCCATTCAGCATTCGTGAACTCCTGGCTCGGGTGAAGGCATTGTTTCGTCGCATGGAGGCGCTTGAAGCGCAACGAGCCTCCGACAAGCACCACATAATTCAAGCGGGCGATCTCATGATTGATTGCGAGAAACGTAAAGTTACATTATGCGGCAACGTCCTAGACCTGACAGCCAAAGAGTTCGATCTCTTACTTCAGTTCGCCCAACACCCAGGTCGGGTGTATACCCGTTCGCAATTACTCGATTTGGTGTGGGGGTATGCACACGCCGGCTACGAACATACCGTGAACTCTCACATCAATCGTCTACGAGCCAAAATCGAACGCCATACGAGCCATCCTCAGTATATTTTGACGGTCTGGGGTATTGGCTACAGCTTTACCGAGGAACACCAGTAGGAGTAGCTGAATGTTCACTACTCTGTACGGAAAGCTTGCAAGTGTTCTCATCGGGCTATTTTGCCTCATAGGCGCTGGGGCCATTGTACTGACTCTGTATACGACCAGGTTGCATTTCCAAGAGGTGAACCAAAAGCTTAACCGGACGTTGGCCGAACGCATCGTGTCTGAAAAGCTCTTGATGCAGGAAGGACTGGTGAATGAGGAGGCCATCAAGGATATTTTTCACATACTCATGGTGATCAATCCCAGTATCGAAGTCTATCTGCTCGATGATCAGGGAAGGATCCTGACCTTTTCGGCCCCCCCCTCAAAGGTGAAGCGACAGAGTATCACTCTCGACCCACTCAAACAGTTCTTGTCGGGAGCCGAGGACCTCCCCATCTTAGGTGACGACCCTCGTGATCTCAGTCGCAAAAAAATTTTTTCAGCATTTCCCATCGAATCTCTGAGTGGTTCAATCCAGGGGTATCTGTACGTAATCTTGGGCGGAGAGGAATTTGACTCCGTATCGCAGATGCTCGAAGGGAGTTACATTCTCCGATTGAGCCTGTGGGCCGTGCTGGCAACGATGCTGTTTGCTCTTGTGACTGGTCTCTTCACACTCAGGGTCTTGACTCACCGGCTCAGGGCGCTCGCCGTGACGATGGAGCGCTTCAAACGAAGCGATTTCTTGAAACAATCAGTGGTGACCGACCAATCTCATCTGCAACCGATGCGCGCTGAGCCGCGAGATGAAATTGACGAATTGGGTACAATCTTTACCCAAATGGTCGATCGCATTCACACGCAAGTCACGCAGCTTAATCAGACTGATCAGTTACGGCGCGAACTGGTCGCCAATGTCTCCCACGACCTTCGCACGCCTCTCACATCGCTCCAGGGTTATCTTGAGACCCTGAGCATGAAGGAAGGCACGTTGTCCCCACAGGAGCAGCGCACCTATCTTGAAATTGCCACGAAGCATGGCGAGCGGTTAAGTAAGTTGATTGCTGAGCTATTTGAACTGGCCAAATTGAATTCTCCGGAAATGATGCCTCATATCGAACCGTTTTCCCTCAGCGAGTTGGTCCAAGATGTGGTTCAAGAGCTCAGGTTTATGGCCGAGAAGAAGCAGGTGCATCTTCAGACGGATATACGGGACGGTCTCCCATTTGTCTCGGCTGACATTGGGCTGATCGAACGAGTGCTTGAAAACCTCATCGTCAATGCCATACGACATACTCCCGAAAGAGGCGTTGTCATCGTGACCCTGAGTTTTGAGAATGAGAAGCTGGTGACTCAGGTTACGGATACCGGTTGCGGGATTCCACCAGAGGACCTCCCGTACATCTTTGATCGCTACTATCGAGTTGGCAACAGTGAGCAAGGGAGAGCACCTGGGGCAGGACTTGGTCTGGCCATCTCCAAACGAATCCTCGAGCTTCACGGAAGTTCCATTGAAGCTCACAGTATCCTGAATGACGGAACAACCTTCACATTTCATCTGCATACGGTTCAGCCATCCATCGAGATTCGTGATTCGTCACCTAAGGCGTAGCTCCTCAAGGAGATTCTGATCAAGAGGGTCTGCATTCACTCTTGGGATGACGCTACCAACCACCTGCAAAACTGTTCCCAAGCCTCCCTCACGGCTGAGCGCGTGACCACCCTTTAATCAATCTGAGTGTTTCGGTTTGTGACTGTTATGTGATCGAGATGTGAAAGTTTTGTGACATCTCATCACTATGGTGGTTCGTCAAGGGTGACAGTGCACTTAGTCAACACAGGAGGTTCTTCATGGGACAAACGTTCGTACGCATGATAGCAGTGGCAATAGCCCTATCTGAGTGGATGATCGGCGACGTCCTTGCCGGTCAGAATGGGAGGATGGTGTATACCATGTCGAATGCCACCTCCGGAAATGCGGTTTTGGCGTTTGAACAGCGTGGTGAAACATTGATTCCAGCTGGAAGCTTTCCCACTCAGGGTGCCGGATCAGGAGATGGCCTAGGCAATCAAGGTGCGATCGCGATTAGCGACGACGGAGAGACCCTCTTTGCTGTGAATGCAGGAAGTGACGAGGTGTCGGTGTTTCAGATCCATGATCACGGCCTAACGCTCACGTGTAAGGTGAGTTCCGGTGGAGTGCGTCCGATCAGCATCGCGCTGCACGAAGACTGGGTCTACGTGTTAAACGCGGGCGGACCTGGCAATATTACTGGGTTTACATTGACTAGTCGCAATACGTTGGAGCCGATCCCTGGGTCGACTCAATCGCTCAGTGGCCCTGCAACAGCGCCAGCACAAATTGAGTTTAATCCCGAAGGAAATACGTTGGTAGTAACAGAAAAAGCCACTCAAATTATCAACACCTATACGGTGGACGACGACGGCGTTGCGGTGGGGCCAGCCTCTCAACCCTCGTCCGGCGTCACTCCATTCGGGTTTTCCTTCAATAAACGAGGCGTCCTCATTGTAAGCGAAGCATTTGGTGGAGCGCCGAATGCCAGTGCAGTATCTTCATATACGCTGAAAAACGGCGAGTTGTCACTTCGCAGCGGGTCGGTCCCCGATTTTCAATCAGCAGCCTGTTGGATCGTCATAACCAAAAATGGGAAATTTGCCTATACAAGCAATACGGGCAGCAATACCGTTTCGAGCTATCGCGTGGGGCGCGCTGGAAGTCTGACCTTGCTCGCATCCGAAGCAGGACGTACCGGGGCCACTCCAATCGATATGGCTTTAAACCGAAACAGCAAGTTCCTCTATGTGCTCAATGCAACTGCACGTACGATCGATGTGTTTCGTGTCAATCGTGGCAGCGGGGAGCTTACTCTTCTGACCGGCATCTCTGGTCTGCCTGCAGGGGTAAACGGCCTTGTGGCGCAGTAACGACTCACCGAGAGATTGACCTACTCACTCGGTGCACAGCGTGCCTGAAACAGCTCTGTAAGAAATTGAATCAGTGGCCGACAAACACTCGGGACAGCGCAGTCCGGCTCAATCGAGCCGGGCTGCGTATGAACCGATCAGTGAATTGAATTGGCAAAACCGCCGTGGGTGATTTCAGCACGAACATGATCACCAACTTTCTTACGACCCCCCAGTTGTTTGGTTTCTCGGCTCACGAAGAGTTGCACCTGGTTTCCCTCATAGTCCTCGATTGTGTACACCGTATCTTTCATGTGCGTGACGGTCCCGTCGATTGTCCTCCAGGCTGGGCCTGGCCTATTGTCGGAATGGTGCGCAACAGCTGGGGTGTGACGTGCGGTAGGAGATGAAGGTGACGCGGCACCTGACCTTTTCTCATGCTGTTGGCCTGCCATGGTGAAAGAGGGTGCAGCCAACAAGATTGCGGTCAGTCCTCCGATTGTCACGAGGTGGATTTTCTGTTGATCTTGCTTCATGATGAACCTCCTGTGGAAGAAATCATCTTGGCCGGGAAGTTCTCAGCAAGGCACATGCCGGTAGCACAAAACCCATGGACTATGAATTTCAAGGTGTTACAAGGCTTGTTAGAAGGGACACGAGAGACAGCCTTTGAAGCGTGGTAAAAAAACGGTCCGTGATTGTACAGATCTGGGCAGGGTATCCCGACGGAGCGCATGCTGATACAAATTGGACGAGCTAAGCAAACACTTCATGATCGCGGTAGCCAGCCTTCGACGTTCGAGGGCAAGAAGCCTGGTCTCCTCCAAGCCTTCTGGGGTGGGTTAACCAATCTGGTTTGTCAACGACCGGTGCTTGCTATTTTCCAGGCGTGCCTTCGCTGTAATTCCTCTTGCGGATACTGCAACCTTCCCTTGAACGTTGGTCGGTATGAAATGTCCCGCGAGGAGATTCGGCAAGTCTTTACAGGACTCTACAGGGAGGGCGTTCGGTTCGTCTTCATGCAGGGTGGAGAGCCATTACTACGAAAGGACTTAGTGCCAATTCTTCAAGATTTGGTTCAGATTGGATTTCACATTACACTCATTACAAACGGCACCAGATTGACCGAGAGTCTCGTGCAAACGTTCGATGCCCTTGCGGTCACACTTTCGATTAGCCTGGATACGCTGGACCCTCTCACATATGAACGTATCCGAGGTGCCGATCAACTTGATCACGTGCTCGCTGGTCTCAAGCTACTGGAAGGCTATCGTCATCCCAAGTTTCTGACCTGTATCGTCAGTGAAATCAATCGCCAGGAAGTCACCCAGATGGTTCGGTTTGCTCAAGAGCGGGGTTTCTTACCGGTTGTCGGCGCCTATCATTGGGACGTCGGACTGTACGGAAAGCAGGAACCCTTGTTGATGTATGAGCGTGAACAGGCACGCGCCGTATTTGAGGGGCTGCTGAAAGAGAATGCCCTCCCACCTGGGTATTTGCGGCAATACGCGAAGGACAACGTAGCATGGCTCAGCGGCGAAACGCTCAGCCCGTGCGATGCCGGACGGTATAGTATTGCCATCGATGCATCGGGTCATGTCTCCCCCTGCTTGTCACTCCCTGAGGCCGGGAATCTTCTCGAGTCTTCACTGAGCGAAATCCTGGCGCGGTTTGATCGACAAGCAATTCAACGTTGTTCCGATCGATCGTCCTGTAACAGGCTAGACGGACGCGTGATCGGGTCGGTACTACGACACCCCATTGCGGCATGGCAAACCCCGGTGCAATGGTGACGAAGACGACGGGCTTCATGAAATGCGTCACTGTGAGCCTCGCGATTGTCCTCGCGGGATGTTCCACGGTTCCGACATCCTTCACGCCTCCCAATTCGATTCCGCCAGAAGAGTTCTCGCACAAGGTGCTTCATGATGTGGTACAGGCCCATGTTACAGATGGCAGCGTCGATTATCCTGCGATCCAGTCTGATGATCGGCTATCGATTTATCTCGCGCAGCTCGACCGCGTAGACCCCAATGCGCTCAAGACGAAGAATGAGCGATTGGCTTTCTGGATCAATGCCTACAACGCCTTTGCCATCAAGGGCATTCTCGATAGGTACTCACCCATGAGTTATTGGGGACGGTATCGCTATTTTATCGATCGGGACTATCATGTCGGCGGAGGAATCCTGAATCTCTACGATCTGGAACGAAAGGTGCTGATTGCGCAATTCCATGAGCCGCGGATCCACTTCGCCATCGTATGCGCGTCGTTGTCCTGTCCGAGGCTTCAATCTTGGGCGTTCGAGCCGGAACAGCTTGAACTCCAGCTGAATCGTGTCGCCAGGGAGTTTATCAACGACCCGACGCGGAATCGGTTTGATCGTGTGAAGAAGGTGGCATCGCTCTCGATGATCTTCAAGTGGTTTGATGAGGATTTCACACGAGCTGCGGGGTCGGTTCTGGTCTACATCGCGCGTTACGTCAACGATCCGGAACTGGTTCAGGACCTCCTGCAATCGGAATACCGCATCGAGTACCTCGAGTATGACTGGAACCTCAATGGAATCTCACCCAAGGAGCAAAATCATGTTGGCCCATCCTGATGAGAAAGTCCCGATCGCGCGCCTCTTGACCTTTCTGGAGCATGGCGAGCGGATGGCCCATGATTGCGCAAAGGCCCAAGCCGCCTTGTCCAAAGACTCCGGAGCGCGCCGATTCCTTCTCAGCCAGGCCAGGCAGGAAGCCATGCATGCACGGGTCTTTCAGGGAGCCATTGTGTGGCTGTCGCCAAAACACCTCCGTGATTCTCCATTTCTTCCCGCGTTAGAAGAATACCGGAGGATGCTGAACGATGCGCTGGCATGCCGAGATCTCATGGAGACGTTCCTTGGCGAGCAAGTGGTCCTCGAAGGCTTGGGTGAAGCCATCCTGACACGTATAGAGCAAGGATTGGCGAAGCGGGCTGCACCGTTTGGACGCCTCCGCCGGATCTTGTTGCGACAGGAAGAAGCGCATCACGGCTTCGGACGGCGGCAACTCGAACGAGCCGTTGAGCGAGGCGAGACGGATCCGCAGACACTCAGGAGACAGGCTGAGCGCTATCTAGCCTTGACGGATGCGATGGTGTTGACCTTGTGCGATCTTTTCGACAGTATCGATGAAGATGCGGATGCCTGGGCAGCCGATGTACGCATCTTCTTGCCCGATTGGTGCGTGGCATGATCAGCATCGTCATACCCGCGTACAACGAAGAAAAGGTACTGCCGAGCACGCTCGCAGCCCTCTTCGCCCAAACCGGCGACTTTGAGGTCATCCTGGTCGATGGAAAGAGTTCCGATCGGACATGCGAAATCGCTCGGAGATTTCCTCAGATCCGTGTGCTGACTGCGTCGAAGGGACGAGCCTTGCAGATGAATGCCGGCGCAAAAGCAGCCACTGGTGAATGGCTCCTCTTTCTCCATGCCGATACCATCCTGCCGGTTGACGCGCTCCAACGACTCAATGGGATGGAGCACGATCTGACGGTTCAGGCCGGCGGCTTCATGCACCAATTTTCAGGAGACGACTGGCGGCTTCGATTCATCTCCTTCTTGGATAATTTTCGCTGCACCTGCAGTCGGATCATCTATGGTGACCAGGCCCTGTTCGTTCGGCGAACGTTGTTCGAGGATCTGAGTGGTTTTCCCAATCAACCGATTCTTGAGGATGTTGCCTTTTGCGAACGACTCATCAAGGTCACCAAGCCGCTCCTGCTCTATCCGCCTGTGGTGACCGACGCTCGTAAATTCATGAAGATGGGCATTTGGCGTAGCTTTGTCCGAGTCTTGTTGATCATTCTCCATGTTGAATATCGCCTGCCGGTTCTGCCTCGCGTGTTCTTTCAGGACGTCCGCTGACCGATACTTGATCACCTGAACGCCAGTGCTGTAGCTGGGGGCTGCACGTGAAGAGGGGAGTGCTCCCTTGCAAAACCATCGTTGACGGCAGGAGCAAGACATGTGGAGGTTTATGCTGCCATCGAGGTGGGTGAACGGCGGGCGCGGAATTTCGCCAAGATAGGAGCTAGGATTTCTTGTGCCTCCGGGGTGGTGAGAGTTTCTTGTAGCAATTCAAGCTTGTGTTCCGTCATGGAACGTAAACTCGCGAGGGCCTCGCCCGCTCGATACCGCACCCACCATTGTTCATCCTCAAAAAGGGCAATCAATCGGGCCTCATCGTTCTGAGTCCCCAGTTTTCCAAGTGCGGTGGCTGCTTGAACCCGCACATACCAGGCAGGATGGGAAATGTGGAGACGGACGAAAGGAAGATCCATCTGGTCTCGAAATTCTCCGAACACATACAAGCAAGCGGCAAGCGTGTCATCCGACGGCGATTGCTCACGAATGAATTGGCGTAAGATCGAGAGGCCGCGAGGGCTATGTGTGATGGGGAGGTGGCGAATCAATCGTGGCCTGATGACCGGGTCACCGGTAATCGCTGCCTGTGCGATCGTTTCCGATGCGAGATCAGGCCCTGCGGTGCTCAGCATCGAGGCAATTCGGAGGGGAGACCAATCCTTTCGCTGGCCGATGAGCGGCGAAATGAGCGGAATGGCGGCTTGTGCGTCGATCAGGAGTAGGGCTTGGGCCGCATTGAATGCCAAGAACGAATTCTGGTGTGTCACTAGGGCACTCACCTGTGACCAGACCGATCGGTCTCGTAGCCGTCCAAGGGTCACGACGGCGAGAAGTCTGCGGCGCAGTAGCCGTGCGCCCAGGAGATCCTTGGCAAGGCGATCGGTACCGACCTGCCAGGCCATGCGAATCAGGTGAGCACTCGCTGCGTCAGGTGAGGACTCATACTGGTCATTCCAGAGGTAGAGGAAGACAATATGTTCTCGACGCGTGAGGGATGGCAGTGTTTCCAATGGATCGCGCCGACATTGTTCCAAGAGAGGTTGCCACACGCGCGTGACGCGCTGTCGTCTCCATGCCTTCGCCCGTCGTTGCGCTTGAAAAATGAGAATCGAGACCACGAGAAGCAGGACAACGCCACCGATGGACAGGGCGGCAAACTGCCAGATTTCAAGTGTGAGGTCTGTGTGGCTGAGAGCGAGCACGGGACCATCCGTCCTAACGTCGGGCCATTTTACCAGTGATAAATGATAGTGAAACTGCCTCCTCGTCTCACATAGAGGTCACCCCGGTCTTCGTAGTATCCCGTCGCTTCAAGAGAAATATGTCCGGTGACGGGGAGGATCACGCCTCCTTGGATTGTCCGGCTGCTTATCCGTGTCACGTCCTGTGTGGCCAAAATCCGTTCGCCCGACGTACCGAATGACCCCGAGGCGAAGAGCTGCAGACGAGCGGTGGGGCGCCATGTGAGCCTGGAGGCAAGGGTGATCGCGCCGGTTTCCGGGACATAATAGAGCTTTTCGGTCAGCCACATATTGAACGGGAGAAAGACGGTCAGGCCAGGCATGAGGAGATTGATGTCATCCGTCTTATACGAAAGACGTCGATAGCCAATGGAGACTTCAATCGCCGAGAGTAGTGGATGGACGAGTCCCAAACCCTGCGAGACGTCCCCAACAACCGAGTAATTTGGTGAGAAGTGTGGGTTGATTGTCCCCTGTGCAGCGACGTATCCCCACGCGCGCCGCCACAGCGGGCTGTAGAGCTCGGCTGATACGGGAGTATCCTGGAAGCCGAATCGGTGGAGCGGTTCAACCCTCCCGATCAGCGTTTGCGCGCCAAGTGATTTCGAAAACTCGATGACCCCATTCCGTTCGTCTGGAATCCCGCGCGTGTAGGAAGACTGCCCGTAACCAACCTTGAGATAGTCGCGATAGGGCAAACGGACGATCGAATCCCGCAGGCCAAGCGGTGCCCGAGGGGAGGTTTCAAGCAAAGCTGTCAGCGCCTGTACGCGCGCTGCAATATCGGGATCGCCGGTTAATCGATATAAATGAGAATACTGAGCCAGGGCGTCCTGGGTGGCTCCGCTCCAGAACAGGGTATCGGCCAATCCTCGCAAGGCGTCTCGATTCTCACGGTCCTGCTTGAGCACCTGCTGATACAGAGGGATTGCGACATCAAATTGTTTCTGCCAGGAGAGCACCCGAGCGAATTCAACTTGGATGTCGACGTCGGTGGGATGACGCGTCAGGATCTCTCGGTAGAGTGCAACGGCTTGTTCGAATTGTCCAGCTTTCGCCAGGGTACGCGCGAGATGACTGCGCAACTCGTCGTCCTCCGGATGTTCCGCGAGTGCCTGCTGGTAGGCCGCAATGGCTTGAGCGTACTCGGCCTGGTGTTCCCATGCCCGCGCCCGTGCGATCACCCCAGCCTTTCGTTCAGCGACGGCCGACTGGCCCGCAGCCGAAGACTTGTTCGCTTGTTCAGCCAACCCGCTGCGGATCGACGCCATACGCGCTGCAAGAGCGGAATCCTGTGAAACAGCATAGGCTCGTTCGTAGTAGGGCAGAGCCTCCTCAGATCGTCCTTCCCAAAATAAGACGTCTGCGAGTCCTTGGAGAGCCTCAGCATGACGAGGCTCTTCGCGGACCACCGCGTCGTAGAGTGACTTCGCCTCTGTCATCTGCTTCTGCCACGAGAGCACGCGCGCGAGCGCGGTCCTCACATCCAAGTCCACGGGATGTCGCTGGATGATGTCTCGGTACAGATCAACGGCTTCTGCATAGGAGCCCTGCCAAGACAGAAGCCGCGCCAGGGCGGCACGGACATCGTCCTGTTCCGGTTCACGCCGCAGCATCTCTCGGTAGAGGGCAATGGCCTCCTGATACCGTTGCGTGGCTTCGAACTGTTGAGCCTGTTCACGTAGCATCCGTGCGGACTGTGCATCCGTGGTCTGAGCGAGGGTAGAATCCGCTCCGCCGTTCTCGAACAGCAGACAGAAGAAGAGGAGTACCACCCTCGCATGTGGAACCGTTCGTGGTGAGATGGACAGGGTCAGCATGCTACTGGGTAAGCTCCAGATAACCGGGGAGGTCGTGAATGAGCAGCCCGGAGAAACTTGGCAGTCGAACCTGGTCCAAGACCTGAGTAATCGCGTGACGGACCTCGTGCTGGGGGCGATCGGCAAACGAGATGCGTTCGGGGCGTAGGGTTGTATGGTGATGGATGCGAAGCCAGATCTGATCGACCCCATGCTTCTCAGATTCGGTAGGCCTCCCCAACGTCAACATCCTGCGTACCGGGTCGAGTGTTCCGTCGGCCAGGGCAGGATCGGGTTCACGTTTCAGGAGCATATGCCGTTCTGGCAGCAGTCGAGTCGTCTCCATACCAAGCCAGACAGGAACCCCTGTAAGCACGCCGTAGCGCAGCACGTCGTCGCTAATGGCTACCAATTCGTCGACATCGGTTCGATAGCTCATCACGGACACATCATCAGCTCGGTCCATGACGGAGAATGCCATGGAACGTCCCTGATGGATCGCCGAGGCAAACCAGAACGGAATGACGACGGACAATCGTCCGTGGCCGGATAGCGCCCCTCGTACCAGCTCGATCGTACGAAGATATCGGTCAAAGATGGTCTCATCCTCTGGAAAATCGTCTAGCAGGTACGGCTCGATATCCAGTTGCAGACCGGGGATTCCTCCATCCACCAGCCTCAGCAGCCGGGATAGCTTATCGGTCACGACGGTGGGGTGATCGATCATGTCTGGAGCGCCGTCGAGCGCATACAAGTCGATCCCAGCCGCTTTGGTCTGGGCAAACAGCGTGGCGTAGTCCGCCCAGACCTGATCGGAATCACGCAGATCAGGAAGCTGGAGCAACAGCCGTCGGCACTGCAGTTGCCGACAGACGGCTACCATTCCCTCTGGGTCGCGTATCGCCGCTCGATAATCCCAATACCAAAATCCAACGGCGGGGGATGGATAGCTGGTCGACTTGTGAGGCAGCAAGACGCTCTCCCGCAACACCACCTCCGCATCAGCTTCCACCGACAGCATTACCTGTGTGAGTCGCCGAAGATCGATTCGTCGCGCGAGTGGGGCAAGGGGGATCTCGACGTCGAACGGCCCAAGGACTCGGCCCACCACCGTAGGGGTCTTCCGCTGATCAACAGAACCTTCAACCAGTTCAATCGTCACAAGGCTCGTGGCTGTCCCGCGTATTCGGAGAGACTGGAAGGACAAGACATCCAAGCTCTTGTTTGCTGACTGCAAGGACCATACAAACCCGCAGGGGGATGTCCTAACCTGATCAAAGTGAAGTTGAAGCTGCGGCAGCAGGTTCTCTTGTCTTACCCGGCAGATACCAACCGGTTGACCTCCGTCGGAGAGGGACAACAAATCCACATGATGGTCGTGCGCTGGACGATAGGAAAAAGCTGGAAATACATTTGTGGGCTGCCGACCACGGACTATAATCTTAGGGACGGATCCAGTGCCAATATAGATCAATTCGATTTCCTGGGTCTCAGCCAGCGGATTCTGCCCTGGAACAGGGATGTCTTGGGCCACGCATGGTGATGGCTGGAGCCAGACGGTCAGCAGCATCACCAGCCCGGCTGCCCAGAGGGGCAGGACCATGCAGGGTGACATGCAGATAGTGGGAACGAGTTGAATTGCAACCAGATTCCACATGCGATCGCTCATGACCCTTGAAGTTGTCTACAGCCTCGTCCAATTGTCGTTTCTGTTGTACCTCGTGGCGTTGACCGGGGGATATTTGGCGCTCAATGTCATCTCACTGATGTCGCTCCGGCAGTATTTTGAAGAGCGGACCGGTGATCGCTTGCCTGGTGCGTTCACTGGGTACGAGCCGCAAATTAGCATCATTATGCCAGCATACAATGAAGCCGCCACGATCGCGAGTTCTATTCAATCTTTGTTACAGCTCCAATATTCTGAGTACGAGATCATCGTGGTCAGCGATGGTTCTACAGACGATACTATGGACGTGCTGAGGCAAGAGTTTGGATTGAAACCATTTCCCGAGGCCTATAGTCATGATCTTCCGACTCAGCCGGTGCGTGCCATATATCACTCTTCAAAACATCCCAACGTGCGTGTGATTGATAAGGACAATGGGGGCAAAGCTGATTCCCTGAACGCCGGCATCAATCTTTCCGTGTATCCGCTCTTTTGCTGCATCGATGCCGATTCCATCTTGGCCCAAGATAGTTTGTATCGAGTCGTGCAGCCGTTCTTGCTTGATCACCGCACCATCGCGACCGGCGGGACGATCCGCGTGGCCAATGGCTGTGTGGTTGAAAATGGGTTGCTAAAAAAAGTGGGCCTACCGTCAAGCTTCTTAGCACTTCTGCAGACGGTCGAATATCTTCGTGCTTTCTTGTCCGGTCGTCAGGGGTGGTCGCCTCTCAACGCGATGCTCATTATTGCTGGCGCCTTTGGGTTATTCCGGAAAGAGTCCGTCTTGAGAGTCGGAGGGTATCGCACGAACACGATCGGGGAAGACATGGAACTGGTGGTGCGCCTGCATCACCATTACCGGCTTAGCGGGCAACCCTATCGCATCACCTACGTGCCGGATCCGGTCTGTTGGACCGAGGTGCCGGAGGATTTTCGCACCCTCAGGAATCAGCGCATCCGGTGGCAACGCGGGTTATGCGACAGCCTCGGGAGCCACTTCCAGTTATGTTGTCATCCCAAGAGCGGGGCGGTCGGCTGGCTCGCCTTTCCCTTCATGACCATCTTTGAGTGGTTTGGGCCCGTGTTCGAGATTATTGGATACGTGTTCCTGGTGATCGGGCTGATCCTGGGAATCGTCTCATGGCAAGTCTGGTTGGCCTGTCTGGGCGTCGTCGTCGGACTCGGCGTCACCCTGTCGTTGAGTGCCTTCCTCATGGAAGAAATGACGTTTCATCTGTACCAACGGCGATCGGAGTTCTGGAAAATGTTGCTGGTCGCCTTCCTTGAAAACTTTGGCTATCGGCAGCTCAATTCGTACTGGAGACTAGTGGGCCTGATTCGCTGGGTTCGAGGGACCAAAGCGGAATGGGGCAACATGATTCGGTCGGCTGCCTGGCAATCGCAGCAAGTCCGACCTGGAAATAACTAACCGGCTTTCAGCCAATGGAGCGCAGCCATAGCCCAACGATGGACGGGGCAGCAATCGAGCCGCGTTCAATGGACCGGCTGGATTGCCACCTCCATTTGCCCCTACCTCAGCGGGGATAAACGCTTCCTAGACTCCTGTTTACAATTTGCTCTCCTCTCCGTCTAACCAACTAGACAAGGTTTGATGGAGGGGGTTATGCAACCATTCCGTTCAAGAGTGTGCGCGTCTATTCTTTCCACTACGCTGCTGTTATCTGGCTGTACCTCGACCTTGGTCCGTGATGAGGTGAAGCGAACGGCCGGACTAGAGGGGCATTGTTCCGGCAGTGAGTGGGTGGACGATTCTTCCATTGCCGTCCTGCCGGTCCCGGTTGTTGCTTTTGTGACTCCTCATATCGATCTCCGCAACCTTTCCAGTGAGCTCTATGTGAGTCGCTGTGGCGCGTCCACCCGGATCGTCAATCGCGATGTATCGGTCAATCGCCTTGCCTGCATTCCGGCCAGTCTAACCAGGATTATCACCCTGGGCGTCTGGCAATGGTGCCCCGCGCACATTACATGGTCCGCGGACGTTCTCGCCGATATGCCACCGCCGGCAGGTGTGTCGATCAATGACTCTAGAAACCACAAGTCGTAACGACGCTTTGTCTTAACCAGGAGTACCACATGAGAACATCATCTTGTGTCTTCCGTTTGGTGGGCGTGATCGGGTTGACCGGATTACTCGGGGCCTGTGGCAGCGATGGGGCGCCATCTGTATCGGCGAGCGGATCAGGAAGCGGGTCGGCGTCAGCATCCGGGACAGTCACGAATTTTGGGAGCCTGTTTGTCAATGGAAAGAAGTTCGAGACGAAAAACGTAGAAGTGCGGCATGACGGCGTAACGGAGCGATGCACCATCAATCCCGTTACGACGTGCGGAGTCAAGAAGGGGATGGTAGTCACGGTTCACGGCTCGTTCAACGGCGATCACCATACGGCCAGTTTGGTTCAGCAAAAGGATGCGGTGGAAGGATTGGTGCACTCAGTAGCAGTGGATGGCTTGAGCCTCGTGGTGATGGGACAGACCGTTTTGGTGGATACCACCACGATCATTGACAACAACATCCCTGGGCAAAACATCCTGAATCTTGTGCCTGGGACAGACAATGTTGAAGTCAACGGCCATATCCGTCCGAACGGGATTATTCAGGCGACGTTCATTGAAAGGAAGTTGGTCGGGGTGACGCCGGAGGTGCGTGGGTTCGTGAACGACCATGCTTCTGGATCTACGACATTCCGGATCGGCAACCTCACGGTGAACTACAGTGGAGCGGACATCAGTGATATGCCGGTCCCTAATGTCAACAACTGGGATGGTCTGTTTGTGGAGGTCAAAGGAACGAATTTCGTCAGCGCCTCGACGACGCTCATTGCAACGAAGGTCGAACCTGAGACCAAGGGTATCGGTCAGGCGATCGATGAATTTGAGGTCGAGGGGTTCGTCACGCGCGCCGGTGCGTCTAATGGCAACGTCATTGCTTTCACCATTGGGACCACTCCGGTGAGGACGACGGAAAACACGGAATTCCGGGGTGGGACCGTTGATGAGATCGTGGTCGGTGTCAAGATGTCTGCGGAAGGCCGGTTCGATGGCAGCACGCTTATAGCGAAGCATGTGAAGTTCCATGACAGTGTACGGCTAGAAGGAGATGCAACGGTCATCGGCAGCACGCTGCGACTCACAGGACTGTCTGGTGTGACCATTGCTGTGAACAGCCAGACGGAGGTGAAGGACGGTGGGAATACACTAACCTTGAATGATCTGCAGAGCAATCATGTCAGGGTGCGTGGCCGGGTGACAGGTAAGAATACTGTTATTGCGACCCGTATCCAACTGCGCTCACCCGATACTGATGTGGATCTCCAAGGGCCGGTTCAGTCGATCGCCGGAAATGAGATCGTGATCTTGGGTGTGTCAGTGGTTACGAGCGCGATCAATCATTTCGAGAGCGTGAGCGGTACGTCCATGAGCCGTGAGGGATTCTTGGCAGCGGTGAGAGTGAACTCACTTGTGAAGGTGAAGGGTGAGCGGAACGGAACTGTGGCGGTCTGGGACGAAGCAGAATTGGAAGATTAGCTAGTCGTCAGTCGGTACGCGAGCTAGACTGTGGCTATTATGATTCACATAAGGAGAAGAATGATGAACCGGATCAGTTGGAAAGAAATTATTGTGGGGTCTCTAGCGGCACTCTCGGTTATGGCCTCACCGGCCGTGGGGAAGATGAATGGTCCCGCTGAAGGATCGGACGTACGGGTCGACAACCGAGGGCATGGTTCGCTCAATAGCGGGCCGGGATCGCTGCATAGTGGTCCTGGATCCATAAACAGTGGTCGGAAGGGCGGAGATCCGGGAGCGAGACAAGGGAGGGACTATAGGGTTGTGGCCCAAGCCAATGACGTGCGCCAAGAAGATCGGCGCGACGACCGACGGGTGGACAGAAGAGAGGACCGTCGAGAAGATCGCCGGATAGATCGTCGTGAGGATCGGAGGGAAGACAGGCGGGAAGACCGGAGAGAAGATCGGCGGATGGACAGGCGAGAGGATCGCCGGGACAATCCTAGGTCGAACGCGGGCGGCGAGCTCCGCGGACTGGATCGGGCCGACTATGTGGCCGGCGAGCATGGCAGGGAAGGTCGAGAGAATGCCCGCATGATGCAGATGGATCGGCCGAACCGACCAGAACGGATGGAGCGATTTGACCGACCAGAACGCCCGGATCGCCCCGAAAAACCGGAGCGGCCCGAACGCCCGGAGAGACCCGAACGTTCTGGAAGAAACTAAATACTGTCGACCATTACGGTTTTGAGTGGCAACGGCGCCGAGACCGTCTCGACGCCGTTTTGCCGTGTCTGCTAGCTGTCTGTCGGAGTCGGATGGTTGCACCTTGCAAGGTCCGTCGCTAATCTACAAGTTAGGTATTTGTTTGTAAGATATGATATGGCAGAAGATTCCTGCACTCAGAAAGGGATGGTGAGTGAAGATGCAGAGGTGGTTGGTCGCAGTGGTGACAATGCTGGGAATCGTTGGATGCCTGATAGAACATGCGCATGCAACAGATCTAACCGACAAGAGACCGCAGCCCACATCTGAACGAAACTGGCAGATTGGGGTGACTCCCAGTTACAGCAGCGGCAATTTTGACACCACTACCACCAGCGAATTTGTGTACCTCCCGTTTTCGGTGCGTCGATACTTTCGAGACGGCGATGTGTCGTTGGTTATTCCGTTTGTTTCTGTCACAAGTGATGGCACGGTAACGTTGGTAGGAGGTCAACCTATTCAGACGTTGCCTGGAAGGTGTCTCAAGAAGGGCGGGACAGAAATTGATACCGACAAGCCAGAGTGTCTTGCCCTGCTCAATGCTGGTCAGGGAGTTGCCGGACAGGCGGCACAGATAGTGACGAATTCCGGCCTGGGCGATATCATCCTCAGGGGGCGCTACTATCTCGTGGAAGAACGTGACTATGTTCCACTGATTGCGATTACGGGGCGATTAAAGCTTCCCACCGCCAGTGAAGGAAAGGGCTTGGGAACCGGCGCCCTTGATCACGGGTATGGCATCGAGATGTCCAAGCTCATAGGGGAGAAGTGGTTGGCATTCCTTGACGGCGGGTACAACTTCATCGGGGATCCAGATGGTCGAGAGTTACAAAATCAGTATTGGTATGACGTCGGTGCCGGCTACTACTTCAGCAAGAACCTCCTGGCGAGCGTCTATTTTGAAGAGTACCGGGCATTGGTACCGGGCCTTGTGAATATTCGAGATTTCTTTTTCGCGATGAATTACAAAGCGTCTGCTGCCTGGAGATTCAACGGTGGCGTGGCGGTCGGCGTCTCCAATGGCGCACCAGACTATGTCGTCTCAATCGGTACCAGTTATCGATTCTAGCCAAACTCTACATCGTGTAAGGCTGTTTACGCCCCTCAGACCTCTGCGT
This sequence comes from Nitrospira sp., assembly GCA_029881435.1. Taxonomy (GTDB): domain Bacteria; phylum Nitrospirota; class Nitrospiria; order Nitrospirales; family Nitrospiraceae; genus Nitrospira_D. Next base: position 12,848 of record JAOUMR010000006.1, on the reverse strand, counting down.
CTAATGATATGTGTAGGCCAAAGCAGACGGTCCTGTGGCATCAGACCAGACTAACCGGAATCGGAGCATGCCACAGGATCAACAGGTAGGACCCGATGATGCGCATTTAGTTGCCCGCAGCCTCAAGCAAGATCATGAGGCGTTCGGACAACTGATCGAGCGACATGCGTCTACGATTGTGAGCCTGGCCTATCGGATGGTGGGCAATCGTGCGGAAGCAGAAGATCTGGCGCAGGAAGCATTTCTCACGGCATTCAAGGCCCTGTCGACATTTCGCTCGGATTCCAAGTTTTCGACGTGGCTCTACCGGATCGGGGTCAATAAGTGTAAGGACTGGCTGCGAGCCAAGCGTCCGGGAAAGGGACCAGCCGATCTGGATGTGGATGAGGCGTTGGACACTCATGTCGCCGAAATGCGGACGCCTGAGCGGCTGCTTTCACAGCAGCAGGTGGCGCAAGAGCTGGAACAGGCGATCCAGCGACTGCCGCCTCTCTATCGCGAGGCATTTGTGCTGAAGCACGTCGAAGGTTGCAGTTACGAAGAGATGCAAGCAGTGCTTGGTGTGAGTAGTGACACGTTGAAAATGAGGGTCTATAAAGGCCGATTGCAGCTTAGTCGGGAACTGGCGGCACTGGACCCCACCCAATAGGCAATCTCGAGTCCGGACGGTGGCCATATGGACGAACAAGAACTCCTGATTCAACGTTTTCTCGATCACGATCTTGCTCCGGATGAACGAGTCACGTTTCTGCAGATGATCGACGCAGATCCCGCACTGCGCAGGTCTTGGCTCAATTTGGAAATGGTGGTGGCGGAAGCGGGTCAGCTGCCCAGAATTACCCCGTCAGCCAGATTCTATAGCGAGCTCAGGGCCAAGATAGAGCCGCGCCCGCTTGGCTGGTGGGAACGACTGTCCTCCGTTGTTCGTGCACCACGGACGTTGGAGTGGAACCTTGCCGGTGCCATCGCAGCAGCTTGTGTTGCCATCGTGTCGGTGGTGGGCTTGTTCGCCGTGATGCCTTCACGAGTTGTGGAGGTAACGGTGCCTACTTCCCCGGCACACACGATCGCGACTCGTACGGAGCAGAAGGAGCCGAAGGTGTTTGTCCGCCTGATCCTACTGCAGCCGGAGGCACACTCGGTCTCTGTCGCGGGAGACTTCAACGGATGGAATCCAGCGCGAACCCCATTGGAACGGTCCGATGGCGGAATGTGGACTGCCACGATTTCGCTAAATCCCGGCCGATACCAATATATGTTCGTCATCGACGGAAAAGAATGGATTGCCGATCCGCTGGCAGCTGAAGAAACTACCGATGGTTTCGGTGCACACAATGCGGTGCTTGATGTAGCGATCTAACGTCTCTCACCGGTCCCTTGCAACCATGCGACACCTACATTACTCTTGCACCCATGCGCAGAGAACAGAGGCGCAATGGTTTTTTCAATTCAATCGCGCTCTTGAGCCTACTCGTCGCGTTACTCGGAACGTGGAGCTGTGCCAGGACCATGATACCCGAACCACCGAGCCTCACACCCGAAGGTGTTCGGTTCACGGTGTCCGCACCGGGGGCCAAGGCCGTCTGTCTGGTCGGATCCTTCAATGGATGGGTACAAAGCGCGACACCAATGGCGAGTGTGGGCGGGACCCTATGGTCAGTGATCGTGCCGCTCAAGGAAGGCGAGTATTTCTTCATGTACGTCATCGACCAAGATCAATGGGTGACACCTCCACAGGCTGACGATTTTGTCACCGATGGATTCGGGCAAACAAACGGAGTAGTGGTCGTACGGTAATGCAATGGGTAATGGAACCGTCATGCGAAATATCGTCCTGAGTCTGGCACTGACGCTCTGTGCCAACCCAGCCCAGGCCGAATCCCTCTCGGCTCAAGATCGAGCGGAGATCAATCGACTGCGGACGGCGCAAGGTCATTCTCCTGACGATATTAGCCCATTACTCGAACACGTGAACAAAGCGGGTGAACGAGGGCTCCCTGTCGAATCGCTGGCCAACAAAGTTAAAGAAGGATTAGCCAAAGGGATTGACCCAAAACGGATCGACCCCGTCATTCGACAAATGACTTCCCGGCTTGAGTCTGCCCATGATGTGTTACAAGAAGCTGGTTCCCGTGGAGTCGAGGAGGGGAATCACCATCGCGCCATCGAAACAATGGCAGAGGCCTTCGCACGAGGAGCCACCCTGGATGAAGTCCGCGAACTGGCTCGAATCTCACAACACGACGGCAAACACAAAGCGACTCAAGAAGTCCTGGCGGCCGGTGCGAAAAGCCTCGCCGTGATGAAAGAAGGTAAGATTCCGTCGAAGGATGGAACAGCATTGGTCGGTGAAGGCATCAAACAAGGCTATCGTCCTTCTGACCTTCTGGACTTGAGTCGTGAAGTGAAACGGCGTGGATCAGATTTTCAAGAGGGGCGCGCAAGTCTGAAAGTCCTTCGTGAGCAAGTCCGCCGCGGAGAACGCGGCGATCGTCTCTTCCGGGATGACCATAGTGGATCAGGGCGCGGCGATCGGGGCGGCCGCGATGATCGTGGAGACCGTGGCGGAAGGGATGACTCAGACCGTGAGCGGCTGGATCGATCAGATCGGTCGGATCGGTCCGGACGCGGGGACAGGCCGGACCGGATAGAGCACCCTGACAAAATAGAACGACCTGATCGTTTGGATCGTTCGGGCCGCGGCAGAGACTGACCAGGCCAGAATCAGTTGTTTCCTGCTGGCCAAGAATTCCGACAACGCTCACGCCTCCCAGTAATGTGCTGTGGGTTCTATTGTATGTGAAACACCCCGTTGCATACAGAAGAGACTTCCCGACCTGCGGAAGGTTAAGATCCATTTCACCTCATGAAATCCCCTGCTAGAATGCCCTCATGGAAGTAATTGCCACGCACAGCAATGCCGATTTCGATGGCTTGGCCTCGATGGTGGCTGCGCGAAAACTCTTTCCGGAAGCCAAGCTGGTCTTGCCGGCTGGCGCACAGGAAACGGTTCGTAATTTTCTCGCCGAGCACGATCTAGACATCGTCAAGCTCAAAACGATCGACCATTCTCAAATCAGCAGACTGATCCTCGTCGATACCCAAGATTCCGATCGAATCGGATCACTCAAGGCTTGTGTCGATGATCTCTCCGTCGAGGTGGTGGTGTTCGATCATCATGTTGACGAGGTCTCTCCATGCGCCGGTCGTTCTTCGTTGTCGGTTGTGCAGACCGTCGGCGCAACGACGACGTTGCTCATAGAACAACTTCGCCAGAGAACTATGACGGTCACGCCTTTCGAAGCGACTGTGATGGCACTTGGCCTCTACGAAGAAACCGGCTCGTTCGGCTTTGTCTCCACAACTGCTCGAGACCTCCAAGCCGGCATGTTTGTGTTGGAGTCCGGAGCTGATCTGACGGTTGTCATGGACGTTCTTCGCCGTCCACTGGATGCCGATACCGTGGCGCTCATGAACGATCTGTTGGAACATAGCGACATCCATTATTTGGAGGGGCGCAAAGTTCTCATCGCAACCAGCACCAGCGATCGGCTCCGTGGTGAAGCGGCCGGCGTCGTTCACCGACTCGCTGAGATGCACGACATCGATGCCGTCCTCGTCGCCGTGATGATGGAAGACCGAGTCCAGGTGATCGGAAGAAGCCGCCGGTCTGAAATCGACGTTGGATGGATCGCGCGAGAATTTGGAGGCGGAGGTCATGCCGTCGCTGCGGCGGCGACAATCAAAGGACAGACCCTCGTGCAAGTCCGAGAGCGCCTTGTCGAATTACTCACGACTCGCTATCGCCCCACGCTTTTCGCCCGCGACGTCATGACTAAGCCGGTCAAGTCCATTGAGGCGGGGATGAGCATCTCCGCCGCCGGACAGCGAATGACGACGTATGGGGTCAATGTCTTTCCGATCGTCGATGAGCACGAGCGATTCGTCGGGATCATCAGCCGAGAGTTGATCCAAAAAGCCTTGTTTCACCGGCTCGGCAAGGCGGCTGTTCGGGACATGATGCAGACCGACGCCTATACGGCGGAACAGGAGACACCGTTTCATAATATTGAAATGGCCATGATTGAGCGGAATCAGCGGTTTGTACCGGTCCTGGAAGGAGACAAAGTCGTGGGGGTGCTGACAAGGACGGATTTGCTGAGGACCATGCATGAGGATGTCGTCACGTTTTCTGGTTTGCCCACGTTGTCCGTCGCTTCCCCGCAGACCGGCAGGGGACCACATCGCAACGTCACGAGACTGCTTCGGAGCCGTCTACCGAAGCACGTCATGACCTTGCTGGAAGAAGTCCGGCACCTCGCTGATCGCCACCAGGTATCGCTGTATGTCGTCGGCGGCTGTGTCAGAGATCTATTGCTGAGCATTGAAAACCTCGATCTGGACCTGGTCGTGGAGGGTGATGGAATCGCGTTCGCCAAACAACTCGCTGAAGTCTTGCATGCCCGCGTGAAGGCGCACGAGCGATTCGGCACGGCTATCTTGTTGTTACCGGATGGGTTCAGGTTGGATATCGCTACGGCGAGAACGGAATATTACGAATATCCCACTGCCCTGCCGACCGTGGAGCAAAGTTCAATCAAAAAGGACCTGTACCGACGAGATTTCACCATCAATGCATTAGCTATCTGCTTGAGCGGGAATGGCTTTGGAGAAATTCTGGACTTCTACGGTGGGCAACGGGATCTGAATGACAAGGTTCTCCGGGTGCTGCATGGACTGAGTTTTGTTGAGGATCCGACCCGCGTCTTTCGCGCGGTTCGCTTTGAGGTTCGCTATGGGTTCCGCTTAGGGCGCGACACCACGGCCCTCATCGAGGGAGCCGTGAAGATGAACCTGTTCAATCGATTGTCCGGACATCGTGTACTGGAAGAACTGAAGTTGCTCCTCACAGAACGCGAACCAAAGCTGACCATCAAACGACTGGCAGATTTGGACCTGCTGAAGTTCTTCCATCCCAAGCTGTCGTGGTCGAATCGTTTAAGTGTGCTGCTCAATGCCGTCGATCAGGCGGTCGACTGGTATCGACTCTCCTATCTCGATCGGAAAATGGACGTGTGGGTGGTGTATCTCATGGCACTGTTGGAAGTCTTGCCGGAGCGAGCCGTCTCCGAGGTTCTGAAACGATTTCCTTTTTCTGAGTCAGAAGAGACCAAGCTAAGAACGGCTCGCAGGGGTTGCCATACGGTGATTCGCCGACTCGGAACGCGATCGCCGCTCAAACCGGCAGAGGTGTATCGTGTGTTGTCTGAACTCTCGGATGAAACGCTTTTGATCATCATGGCCAAGAGCAAAGGAGAATCAGTCAAGCGGCAAGTTTCGGCCTTTCTCACGACGTACCAGCACGTGAAACCGGTCCTAACAGGCCACGATCTGAAGATCATGGGATTGCGACCCGGCCCACAGTTCAAGAAGATCCTCGCCCGGTTACTGGACGCGCGCTTGAATGGAGAGGTGACAACCGAGTCTGATGAGCGGAAACTCGCGAACAAACTAGCCAGTGTAGAAAGAACCTGCTAGTTCATCGGAATGATTGTCGTTGATATTTCATTCGGTAGCAAGAGCGTGACCATCGCCTGATTGTGCTCGCCTGGTTGAATCAATGCGAACAATGGTACTGGCTGAGGAATTGCTCCCGGCGGCATCGACAACATCGCCGGAAAGTCGAGCAACGGTGAGAGTGTTCCTTGATTGGCGAGCCGAAGCCGAAACGCCATCAGCACATCTCGAAGCCGAGCTGATTTGTCTTCCTCAGAAAGCTCCTGACTCGGAGCAATGCCGACCTCCCACAGCGGTTTGGTGACAGTGACGGAGAAACTCAGGCCGAGTTTTTTCGCATCGGTCGTGACATCGATTAACACTCCTGAGTCGATGGCTTGTTGCCGAGAGGCCATCTGAGTTTCAGGGGTGGCGGCTTTAATTGGGATCTCTTCTGATGGTTGAAGTGCATCAGTCTGTGACTCTGAAGCTATCGGCAAAGACTCTGTCCCTGGTGTGCCTGCCTCGCTCGGCAGGGTCGGCATCGCCTCGGTCAATCCTTCGTAGACTTTCTTGGCGGATTCTGACCAGGCAGGATTGAATGGACGACCAGCAAATGCCGCTTCGGCGGCCTTTCGTTCGTCATGAGTGAGCATCCTGGGAGTCAAGTTTGTATCCATGGATCTCATAATAAGTCTGGTAAATGGAAAGTCAAGGGTTAGAAGTACGGTTAGTCTGGTAAGCGTCGGCCTTTGGTTTCGGGAGCGAAGAAAAGTACTGCTAGTCCAAGTAGATAGATCAAGGAGATGGTGCTGGCCGCGCGACCAAAGGTGCCGAGAGTCGTGACCAGCCAGCCGGTCAAGAATGGAGCAGCTGACGCCAACACGCGACCGGCATTGAAGCAGAAGCCCAATCCGGTGGCCCGTAACTGCGTCGGGTACAGCTCTGGGAGATAGATTGGAAATCCGCTAAAAATCCCGCTATTAAAGAACCCTAAGATCGGCAAAAGCATCAACACCCCGACATAACTCGACGGCATCAGATACGTGACGGGCGACATGATAACACTTCCGAGGCACATGAAGGCGAACACTGGTCGCCGTCCGAAGCGATCGGCGAGGGGAGCGAAGCCGAGGTATCCAAAGATTGCCCCGGCATTCAGCGCCATAATGGCGTAGCTGACATATTTGGTGAGTGTCGCCGGGTCCTGTCCTTTTAAGTCCGGCAGCTCACGGATCAGTGTCGGAGCCCAATTCGTCGACCCCCAGAAGCCAAAAACCGCTACAAACACCAAGGCTGAACCGACCAATGTCGCACGCCGTAAGTCGCCATGAAAGATGGCTGTCAGAGGGATGGCCTGCTGCTCATGCGCATGGGTCCAGCGTTCCGGCTCCTTGACCCACCAACGAACGAGTAGGGCGACGAACGCGGGAAGGATACCAACCAGAAACAACCCGCGCCATCCATAGGCTTCCTTCAAGGTGAGGTTTATCGCGCGGCCGCCAGAAAAAATCCAACGGCCCAAGCCGACTGGAGGATGCCGGCCGCCTTGGCACGCTTATCCTCTGGCCATGTTTCAGCCACGATCGCGGCCCCCGCCGCCCATTCGCCGCCGATGCCAAGGGCGGTGAGGAAACGAGCAAGTGCGAGGTGCCACCAGGTCTCCGCCAACGCGGCAGCTCCGGTGAACACAGCGTAGATGATGATCGTGGCGATCAGAACTTTGGTGCGTCCGAATCGATCAGCCAGAATACCGAAGGTAATGCCACCGATCGCCCATCCGATGAGGAAGATGGAAAAGATAATCCCGCCGTACCAACCAATCTGTTCGGTGGTCGGCGGTCCGGTTTCCGCATTCAACAATTCGTGCAAGGCGGGATGTAAGACGATGGCATAAATCGTCGCATCCATGGAATCGAAGACCCAACCAAGCCAGGCGACGAAAAGCACCAACCATTGGTAACGAGTCACGCCGAATCGCCAGGAGGGACTGCTCATACTGCCGACGTGCCTCTTACTTGAGGTGCTCCAACCTGTTCCATGGTCCACATGACCGCCTGCGCCAGGCTAAGGAGGATCTTGGCCACAGTCAAGGTGAAGCGGCCGAACCTCCATGCTATAGTCTTTCGCGTGGCACGAATGAATTACTATCAAGTACTCGGTGTCTCCCGTGACGCCTCCGACGAAGACATCAAAAAGGCTTATCGGAAGCTAGTCTTTGCCCACCACCCCGACCGTAACCCGCACAAGACGAACGCGGACGAACGCATCAGAGAGATCAATGCCGCCTATGAAATCGTCGGTGACCCGGAAAAGCGTAAGAGCTACGATCGACTGTCCTGGGGAGATGAGCCACGTGCTGCGGCGGCTGATCCCGGCATCATTCTCAAGGAAATGGAGCAGAAGCTGTTCGACGAAGGAAGGAAAGAACTGTTCGCACTCTTGATGAAAGATGTGAAGCGGGTGAAGGCGGAGTTGGCCATTATTCGAGAACGAACTGTGGCCGAACAGGGGTATGATTCGTTCTTGGAATCTGTAGTCACGGTGCGAGCGACAGAAATTATGGGTGACTTCATCACAGAAGTAATGGACGGACGAAAACAACGTCTGGTTGAAGTGGCGGTTGAGATGATGGTGTCACAGGGGGTGACGAAGCCCGTCGATGAAGGCGGGATTCGAGCGCTTCGGAATGGTCTCGAAACGGCCTTTCGTCAAGGCCGAGTCCACGGCGTTGCCTCGGCGCTTGAGCTGTTCTACGAACGGCGATAGCGTCATTCCATGTTGGATCGACGGGAAACTGCCTAGCCAGGAATGAGTCCAATACATCCCAAGCCCGGGTCATGAGATGAATCGTATTCGATTCATGGGCATCGGTTCCCATTCGATCCTGGATGCCCACATTCTTGCCGCATCACACTTTCTATGATGACCTCGAGCACACATCTTGCTCCAGGCCCCTTGTTAAGCGTGTATAGGCCATTTAATACCTGTGCACCTCTGGTCCGTACATTGTCCCGATGCCGGTGTCCATCTGTTCTCGGCTGTACTTGATCTTTTGACCGGGTCCTGCGTATTGTTCTATCTCCACGATAGACGGGTGCCATGATGCCGGCGCGAATTCTCATCGCCGATGACGACCCCGATATCCTCTCTGGTCTCAAAGAACGCCTCGAATGGTCCGGCCATCACACCATAACGGCGAAAGATGGAGCTGAAGCTCTGTCGGCTATCCAGCAGGAACGGCCGTCTCTCGTTCTGCTTGATCTTGAACTGCCGATCATGACCGGGATCGAAGTCCTGGAACGTCTCAGAAACGGGAATCCCGGCGCAGAGCCGATCCACCACGCGCCAGCCGTTGGCCAGACCATCACGCCTCCAGTCATCATGTTGACGGCATTCGGGACCATCAATCGGGCGGTCGAAGCCATGAAGCTGGGAGTCGTAGATTTTTTGACGAAACCCTTCGATCTCAATCACCTGGAATGCCTTATTCGCAATGTCCTGGACCGGCAATCGCTTGCGAAGGAGGTGAGACAACTGCGCTCCCAGGTCGAATCTCGGTATACGACAATCGTGGCCGAGAGTCGGAAGATGAGGGACGTGCTGGCCTTTGCGCAAAGAGTCGCTCCGTCGGACGCCACCGTGTTGGTGCTGGGCGAAACAGGGACCGGCAAAGAACTCCTGGCACGGGCGATTCATCGGTGGAGCGGGCGCGCCGACCGCTGCTTCATGGCCGTGAACTGCGCGGCGCTGCCAGAATATCTGCTGGAGAACGAGCTATTCGGTCATGAGCGGGGAGCCTTCACCGGAGCGAGCCAGATGCAGGAAGGTAAGATCGAAGCCACGGAGGGAGGGACCGTTTTTTTCGATGAAATTGGCGATATGCCGGTGGCGCTCCAGAGCCGGATGTTGCGCCTGTTGCAAGACAAGGAATTTCACCGAGTCGGCGGCACGCACCAGATTCAAGTGGATGTTCGATTCATCGCAGCAACGAACAAGGATTTGGTTCTAGCCGTCCGGCAAGGCACATTCCGTGACGATCTTTACTACCGCTTCAACGTGCTGCCCATAACCTTGCCACCCTTACGCGACAGGCAGGAAGATATCCTGCCCCTCGCCGCGCACGTCATCGAGCGTCAGGGAGGACGATATGGGGCCGAAAGGAAGCACTTCACCACGCCGGCGCAGGAGGCGCTCTGCCACTACCATTGGCCCGGTAATATCCGCGAACTCGAGAACGTAGTTGCACGAGCGGTGATTCTCTCGGATTGCCAAGACATCCCGGCCGAGCTTCTCGGGCTGCCGGCCGTAGGGCCGGCAATCGATAAGGCGTATAATGCCGAACATGCGACACCCATCTCGTATCATCACTCGATGGAGTCGCACAGCCGATGGTTAATTCAGGAAGCCATGCGGAAGGCGGAAGGAAATCAAACTAAAGCAGCGGCGCTGCTAATGCTGCAGCGGACCTACTTCACGAAATTACTCAAACAGAAAGACATTGATATCAAGCGGACCGACTTATAAGCGAGATATCGGCCGGTGTACACGAGGGGGCAGAAACCGGAAGATCGACAAAGAACCGGGTGCCTGTTCCGACCGTGCTTTCGACCCGTACCGACCCTCCGTGTAGATCCACGAGTTCCTTCACGATGGAAAGACCGAGTCCCGCGCCCCTGGCGCGAGGGCCGTTCGAGCAGCGATAGAACGGCAGAAAAATCCTGCCCATCGCTTCGGAGGGAATCCCGCAGCCGGAGTCGGCGACGCAGACTGTGACCCCTACGCAGGAGCCTATGGCAGTTACACGGATGGCGCCCCCAGGAGGCGAGAACTTGATGGCGTTGTGGATCAGGTTCGCAAACACTTGCCGCAGCCTGTCGCCGTCGCCCCAGACGGAATCCAGCGACTGGGGTACGTCCACTTGCAGCGACAACTTTTTCTGCGTCCGGTCTTGGAGAAACACGAGCAGCGTGTCATGAATGATCCGGTCGAGTCGCACCGGCGTCGGACTGAATGGTGCTCGCCGACCTTGAAGGCGGGAGAGATCCAACAGGTCGTCGACCATTCGCCGCAGTCGCTCGGTATTTTCCTGAATGCGCTGCAGTGACTCCCCTTGATGCGGCGTGATCGTACCGGCGATCCCGGCAAGCAGGTTGGAGAGATGAACGGCCATGGCGGTTATGGGCGTTCGTAGCTCGTGCGAGGCGCTTGACACCAACGCTGTATTGAGGTGATTCAATTCCTGAAGTCGGCGGTTTGCCTCTTCCAATTCGGCGGTGCGCCCTTGGATCCGTGTTTCGAGGGTCTGGTTCAATTCACGAAGATCCCGTTCATGCTGCTCGATCGAGTGGGCCATGTTGTTGAATGTGCGCGTTAGGTCCCCAATCTCATCGGACGAAGCGGGTGGTGAGTGGACGGAGAAATCACCGGCTTCGAGACGTGACGCCGCCGCTGTGAGCGACTTAATCGGGGCAGTGATCCGCCGGGCCAGGTAGATCACGCCGAAGGTGCCGAGCACGATGGTCAAACCGGTGAGCATCAAGACCTGAACAACCAGCGAGCGAAGCACGGTCAGGGCATGGGCGTCAGACAATCCGATCTGGACGGTCCCAAGGCGAGTCCCCGGCAGGCCTGCTTCCTTCGCCGATACGTCCGGTGTTTCCTTCAAGGTGAGACTCAATGCGGGGTCGTCGTCGTAGACTGTGGACAGACTGAGAACCGGCAGCGCCACGTCGAAGTATCCAACCTCGACTCCAAGGTGGTAGAGCACGAGTCCGGGGATATTGCTCAACAGTGAGGGGGCCGACTCCACGAGGTGAGGAACGCCTTGATCGAAACGGACCGGGCGCGTCACCGGTTCACCAGAATTCGGCAGCGGATCGGAAGGAGGCGACAGAAGATCGGCGCCGTGCTGATCGACGAAGAGCCTGTGCCAATCCCCGGTGCCGTCGGCACCCAAGACCAGGCCATCCGAAGTCCGGACTACGACATACGCCACATGTGGGATGGTGAGTATCCCATCGATTTGTTCACGGATCCGCGTCGAGTCGCCGACCAGGATGCTATACCGATTGCCTGCGGCGAGATGCCGAGCCAGAACCACGCCGTTGTCGATGAGCCCGTTTGTGACGACGGCAGCCTGTTCCTTGATGAAGAACCAGCCTTGCGCGGAGCAGGTCAACACCACGATCACGCCTGTGAACAGGACCAACTTGGCCCACAGGGTCAGGCGGACAGTGCTGGATGCCGATGTAGGGAGGGTTGTCATGAGGGCGGCTCCTTGTCGCGCTAACAGAAACAAGGTGATTTATGGAATGAGATTCGTGGTCATTTCTCGCTGAGCCAGGGGTCCCGGTCCGCCGTACAACAGGGTGGCCACACGCAGTATTTCTTTGGATGGACCCAACCCAAAATATTCGGCGGAGTTAAGGTTAAGAGCCAACTGTGGATGCGCGGGATCCTGAGGCGGATGCCGAGACGGAGATCCGCCCTGTAAGATTGCTGTCGCCAGATTCCCTGTCTGCCGACCGATGTCGTGTGCATTGATCACCAGAGCGCCGAGCGCCCCCTGCTGCACGAGTGTCGGTGAGAATCCGAACATCGGCACCTTGGCCTCCAACGTGGCCTGGACGATGAATTCCATGGAACCTTCGGTGATGATCGTTCGGTCTTGCAACAACCAGAACAGATCGATCGTCGGCAGCACCCGGCGCAACGCGCCGGGAACGTCCGATGGGTTTTCGACGGAGACGGCAACGAGCTGGAGGTCCAGGTTGCGAGCAGCGCGACCCGACTCCGCGACCAGCGCTCCGGTCTGGCTAGGATCGTACAAGAGCCCGATGCGGCGGACGTGTGGCGCCAAGTTTTGAATCATTGCAAGTTGGGCGCCAGGAGGGACGCGCGTGAGGATTCCGGTCATGTTCGGCGTGGACAGCCCGTGCGATTCCGGGTTCAGGACCAAGCAGAACAGCACGGGCGTATCGACGAGTTCCAACTTTGCGACAAGCGCCGCCTTCAAGCCGACAGCCAGTACCAGGGCTGGTGGCGCCGCGCGCAACGAGGTGGCAACCTCCCGGCCTCGCACGAGGTTTCCCTCAAAATTGTATTCAGTGATTGCCGTGTTCGACGGCAGCGTCTCACGAAAGGCCTGTATAGCGTGATTGTAATAGGTGACGTCGGCCGACTTGAAAATGGCGACCTCGGCCGCTGAGACGGTTGGCGTATGGAGAGCCAAGGAGGTATCATCTTTAGGTGTGGAAATAGGAGAAAGGCGGCGTAGCCTTTTGGTTGAGCAATCAACCAACGCCTCGGTTGCCGCCGAGGGGAAAGGATACGCCACCATGGGAGAGAGG
>JAOUMR010000065.1 GCA_029881435.1 Nitrospira sp. | reverse complement strand
TTGGCGATCGGGTGCTCGCGACTGCGATCCTGGATCGGGTGCTGCACCATGCGATCACCATTAATATCCGGGGCCATTCGTATCGGCTCAAGGAGAAGCTCAAAGCAGGGCTCGTGCGACTGGAGGAAACGGCAACAACCACCTAACCCGGGTGGGGACTTGTCGATGACCCGAACTGGGGACATTTGGATGGCCCTTGACACAGACACATCTGGTGCAGGGCTGCTCTCCTGAGCAGATTGCTGGGCGGCTTCAACGTGCGTATCCTGACGACATGAGCAAGCACCTCTCGGCCGAGACGATCTATGCGGGGCTCTATGTGCTGCCCCGCGGCACGCTGCGGAGCGAACTGCGGGCAGCACTGCGTCAGGCACGCAAAGCGCGGCGGCCTCGGGCGCGGGGAACGGATCGACGGGGCCAGCTTCCCAATATGACGCCGATGGCTAAGCGCCCTGCCGAAGCGGTTACCCGCACAGTGCCGGGCCACTGGGAAGGCGATCTCATCAAGGGAGCCCGTAATGGCTCGGTGGTCGGCACGCTGGTAGAGCGGACGACGCGTCTGGTCATCCTGGCTCGGATGGAGGGGACGGATGCGACGAGTGCCCGCCAGGGCTTTACGAAGAAACTCCGGCATGTGCCCGCCGCGCTGCGCAAAACGCTGACGTACGATCGGGGCAAAGAGATGGCCGAGCACGAGCAGTTGGCCCGGCGGCTCGCGATCCAGATCTTCTTTGCCGATCCGTACAGCCCCTGGCAACGCGGCACCAACGAGAATACGAATAGCCTGCTGCGCCAGTACTTGCCTAAGGGCACGGACTTGTCGGGATACACGCAGCGCGAGTTGAACGCCATCGCTCATCGCCTGAACACACGCCCACGAAAATGTCTCAACTTTGCCACGCCGCTGGAAGTCCATGCGCACCTGCGCCATTATTCACCCGTTGCACTTGGAACTTGAAACCGCCCTCTCTAAACCCGTAGTGATCACATCAGGATTGTACCCTCGTTTCCAATTTGGACACATATAGCCTTATCTGCGGGACTCCTAGGTTACCGTAAGCATCAGGTTTGTCTCACGACCCGTATTCTTGCATCCACAATTCGGCAGCCTTGGCCTGGTGGGAGCGCGAAGATCGGATTCAAATCGAGTTCGCTGATCTCCGGAATTTCTTCAACGAGACGAGATACTCGCAGTAACGTTTCTTCCAAGGCATCAAGATCGGCCGGGGGGTGCCCGCGATAGCCGGTGAGCAAGCGATAGCCTTTGATCCCTCGGATTATCTCTACAGCGTCACGGTCGGTGAGGGGCGTGATGCGGAACTGCACATCGCCAAGGATCTCGACGTGAATTCCACCGAGGCCAAAAGCCATAAGAGGGCCGAAGAGGGGATCATCCGTGACTCCGATCATGACCTCCACGCCGCCTGTGAGCATCGGCTGCACGAGCACGCCTTCCATGGCGTCGAGCTGATTGGTCTCGGCCAGTCGCGTTCTCATCGAGTCAAACGCTTTGAGAACCGCCTCTTCGTTCGTGAGATTCAATTGCATGCCGCCGATCTCAGTTTTGTGCACAATCTGATGTGAGGCCAGTTTGACGGCGACCGGATAACCCACTCGCCTTGCCAAGCCCGCTGCTTCATCAGCGGTTCTAGCCACTCCTCCTGGCTGAACAGGAAGTCGGATCGCACTCAGGACATTTCGTGTCTCCTCCACCGACAACCAGCCCGCTCCGCGACGCGAAAGAGCGTCGGCACAGATTGTCCGAACGGCTGGAAGATTCAGATCATCGAAGTCGGGCACCATGCCAGCCGGCTGTTGTCGCCACTCCGCGTAAGTCGCCGCTTTGCCGAGCACGAGTGCGGGGGTCTCCGGCAAATGGTAGGCGGGAAGGGTTTCTGTTTGAGAACTAAACGTACGGTCCATGTCACCTTCCGCCATCCAGCCAATGAGCACAGGCTTGGCATTCGCCCCAGCCTTTCGCCCATTCTCAATTCCAGCCATGATGCCCTGGGCGATCTCTGCCGTATCTGTCACGGTCACAGCCATATAGAGGATGATCAGCGCATCGATCTCATCAGCCAAGAGGAGAGTTTCAATCCCCTTGGCGTACTGATCCGGTGTGGCAGAAGCAATCAAGTCGACGGGGTTGCTCAGCGCGGCGGCCAACGGGAGAAAGGATGAGAGAGTTGCCCTGGTCTGGGCAGACAATTCCGGAACAACCAACTCACTTTCCTCGCAGGCGTCAGTACAAAGAACGGCAGGCCCTCCCGCATTCGTGATGATGCCTACTCGCCGACCCAGTGGGAGGGGTTGATTTGATAGCCCAGAAGCTAGGGCCAATAAGTCCTCGAGCGATTCTGCGCGAATGACGCCGGCTTGATGAAATAAGGCATCAACGGCAACATCGCTGGCTGCAAGCGCCGCTGTGTGAGAACTTGCCGCACGCCGCCCCGATTGTGAGCGTCCAGCTTTGACCGCGATGATCGGTTTGCGGCGGCTCACGCGACGCGCGAGGCGGGCGAATTTTCGAGGATTGCCGAAGGACTCCACGTACACGTATAGGAGCGACATTCGTGGAAGGGTCTTCTTCCCAATATTGCAACAGATCGTTGGTGGACACATCGGCCTTGTTTCCCACACTCACAAAGGAAGAGATGCCCAAGTGAAATCGCCGTGCGCCGGCAAGGGTTGCAATCCCGATGGCGCCGCTTTGCGACGACATGGCAGCACGGCCCTGAGGGGGAAACAGCGTGGTAAAAGTGGCATTCATTCGTACGTCGCGGTCCGTGTTCAAGATTCCGAAGCAATTGGGCCCGATCATGCGCATGCCGTATTGCCGGATCTTTTCGGCCAGCTGACTCTGGAGCTCCGCTCCTTCAGCTCCCACTTCCGCAAAGCCTGCCGTAATGACCACCAACGCCCGGACACCTTTGTCTGCACAATCATCGACAACGGATAACACGTGCTGCCGAGGCACAGCGATGATGGCGAGATCCACTGATTCGGGAATCGTGTGTACTGAGGAATAGACAGGAACTCCGGCGATCTCTGAAGCATGTGGGTTGACCGGATAAATGGCACCCGCAAATTGATTGGTTCGGAGTGCATCGAGGAGTCGATAGCCGATGCTCTTTGGATCGCGCGATGCACCGACCATGGCCACGGAGCGGGGGTGGAAAAACGGGCGGAGTGAAGCGGTTGTGGCGAGCCGTTCACGGACCTCGGCACGAGTGACAGTCGTTTCCGTGGGGATCAGTGACAACTCCACTTCCATGGCCTCGCCTTCGTAGGCTTCATGGGTGGTAAACCCTGATTCTCGGAATACCTCGCGCATGGCCAAATTATCGGCGTGAGTGACAGCCCAAAGGTGAGTAAACCTGTGTCGGATGGCGACTAAGGCCAGTCGTTCCAGCAGCAGCGTCCCTAGGCCTTTCCCATGAAACCCATCGTCCACGGCCATGGCCACTTCCGCCGTCTGCCCGTTCCTCGCCCAGTAAGACCCAGCGGCGATGATACGTGGTATGCCTTCCCATACTCGCGTCACGATCAGCGTGAACTGCGAACGTGGGTTAGAAGAATTACACAAGGCGGCGATACTGTCCAAAGACGGAGAGCTTTCCGAGAAAAATCGGTGGCGTCTCGATTCAGGGGATAGCCGATCGACGAACTGTTGCATCAGCGGTGCATCCGACGGTTCAGCAGGTCGGATTGCGGCGGTCGATCCATCACGCATGATGAGCGAACCGGACTCACTGTGATCGGTCTCCAGGGGCGGAATGTAAAGGGGGCGAACGGATCGCATCGTACGTGTATCTAAAGGGCCAGCCATTCAGGTTTCAATATTAACACGAGGCCCAAGCTTAACATCACAGCTCCACCGGTCAGTTTCAACCACCGGCCGGCACGTTCCTGCAACTTCCTGCGAGTCAACGTGATCACCGCAATGGTCACCATGAGACCGTCGTCAAGAATGTAGGCCATGTTATACAATCCAAGATAACCATAGTATTCCCATGTCGGCAACTGCTGTATCGTCAGGATCTGAGTATAGATCGCTGGGAATCCCGCTGTGCAGAGCAATTCAATCGTATTCACCAGCCCGGCCAAAACGATGACGCCCACCAAGGCTCCGGCTAAATGTTCGGCCTGAAGGATGCGGCGGATACGAGCGTAAAGGCCAGTCTTCGCGGACTCGGGGATGCTCAGCGAAATACCTCGGTGAAGAGCGAAGAAATCTTTCACATTCACCACTCCGATGAAGAACGCGATACCGCCGAGCCCGATCTGAACGGAGCGCGACAGGCCAATTGCGAGATACACGTTGAGCCATGCCGCCATGAAGGCAAAGTAAAGCAATCCGCTCATGATGACGAACGTTCCAGCGATGAGTGCCATCTTCCGCCGATCCTGTAGATTGACCAGCAGCGACAAGAGAAAGAGCAGGACCCACATCGCACAAGGATTGAAGCCATCGAGCAAACCGATAACGACGGTGAACAACGGAAGGCCCAGATCATGGACACGAAGCGGGCCGAACCATCCCGTCTCGATGCTTTCGACCGGTGGATGGATGGCACCTGAGGCCTCCTGGCCCAGCTTGGCTCGAATCTCGGCACCAGTCGTGTCGGATGAGCGAAACCCGACGATGACCTCCGTGCCGATGAGGAATGTCGGAACACCGATGGTTGTGATGCCCCGGTCCTTTGCCAATGTTGCCAGTCGCTGTCGCGCCGCGTCGTCCTCAGCGATGTCGTAGAGCACGATGTGAAGTGAACGCTGTTCCTGCAGAAGTTCATCGAGAAAGGTCTTCGCGGCTTCGCAATGAGGGCAGCCTGCGCGCACGAAGACTTCGATGTCCGGAGTAGTTTCCGCAGCCGGAATATTGGGTGCGCACAAGATCAGAAGAACGAACAGGCAGTAGGTTAGCCACCGAATAGAATGATTACCGGTTGCTTGCTGGAAGGACACGGCCCCGTACTAACTGGTGATGTCCGGAGGTGATATGGATCTAATATAAGACAGCACATCCAGCATTTGCTCATCCGTGAGCTTACCGCGAAAGCTGTGCATCGGGCTGAATAAGACGCCGTTCGAAATCGCCACGAGCAGTTCCCAATCCGTCTTCGAACGACTGATCTGAGATCGAAGATCGGCTGGTTGGACGATCAAATCTTGGCTGTCAGGCCCATTCCCATCCAGGTTAGCCCCATGGCAACGGAGACACTGTTGCTCATACACACCCTGTCCGGCCTTCGAATCCCCTCGAATCGCTTGAGCCAAGACCACAGAGGTCGAGAGAGCAACGAAGAGCAGTGCGAGAGTCAGCGGCGCCTTCATCTTCGCTCCTTTCACCGTAGAACAAGCACTGGACAGGTCACATGGTGAACGACGGCATGGGACACACTCCCTATGAGAAAGCGAGAAATTCCCTTGCGTCCATGGGAGGTCACAACCACGAGATCCATGGCCTTCGCCTCCTGTTCGATCATTGCTGCAGGATTGCCCATGGCGACTTTCGTGCTCACCTTATATTGGGAGTTCAAGAGCTTGCTGGCGGTCGATGCGACCAGTTCCTCTGCATAGCGCTCGGCTCCTTCCCACCAGGTCCTGGTTCCCAGTGCGTCATAGGGGTCATCCACTCCGATCGGAACGACGGCGTGGAGCACGCACAGCTCGGCAGGGTCGGCGAATGGATGTTGCGTCAACCATTTCACGATTCGGTCGGCATCCTCTCGGCACTCAATCGCGATGAGTACCCGCTGAACTTTGCGCGCCGCGCCTCTGACGATCAGCGTCGGACGTGAACTATGCAGGAGCACACGATGGGACACGCTTCCGAGGACGAATTCTGAAAGACGGTTTCGTCCGCGCACGCCGACGACAATGAGATCGGCCGAGAGGTTGTCAGCGCTGTCGAGGATGAGTTGAGCGGGACTGTCGACTTCATTGACCTTCCTGATTGACTCGATCTCTGGTGGAATCATGGTAGCGGCGTGATCCAGAGCCTTGTGTCCTGCATCGACCATCGCGTTTCGGAAATCATCGTATCCTTGTACGTTGCCGGCTTGGGCTACGACCGGATGTTGCCAAATCCCTAAATCGACGCCATGAACCAGCGCGACGTCGGTTGGATGATAGAGTTGGAACGTTTGGGTAACCGCGGCGAAGGCCTGATCGGACCAATCAACACCAATGACGACTCTCATGCGATGACCTTTCCCATACAAACGTCAAAACAGTGGATGTGGCGCAGTGCCGAACGGAAGCACGCGTGGTGATTCACCAAGGTTGCCCCGAAGACGCCAAGCCCCGTCTTCGAGGACGAGGTAGTGTATTTCTTCATACCAACTGTCGATGGGGATATAGAGACCGCTGGTTTTTGACCTGGCCCACAGATGCCCCGTACAGGTGACCTCCAGCACGGCATCCTTCCCCGCTCCAACCTTGGTCATCTTCGTGAAGAGATGGGTGCTGGCGATCTCTTCGTACTCATCAAAGAGCCCGTTCCAGATTTTGCGAATATCGTCCTTCTTCAACCCATGGTAGTTGTACTTGGAGGAATAGATGGCCATGACCTGTTCAAGGTCATGGGCTTTGATCGCTTGTTCCGCCTGCTCAAAGGCTTCGACGACGGTGTTGACCGTCGCCTTGTCTACCTCAATCACCGACCCGGACGGAACGACGATTTTCGCCGAAGCTGTGCCGACTCCGACGACACATGCGATGAGGAGAACCAGTGAGACGACCGTCGACGTTGCGCTACCTCGTACGCTCACATAAGCCTCCTTCTGGAGTCGAGCCACCAACTTGCGGGTGTCTTGGTTTTCGTCTTCATGCGAGCTTCTCTTATTGTGACGGTAAGCCCGTCGAGGAATGTGTCCGCTCTTTCCATTCCAACTGCGACTCTTCCGCGAGGTTCAGATACTCGACCACATCGTGATCGCTGACCTGGGCGAAGTCGGTATAGTGATTGCCCACAGCCCAGAATGGGTCAGGTGTGGCAAGGATTACTAACTCATCCACCTGTTCGCGAACCTCAGGAATAGTGTCCACTGGGCCAACCGGAATAGCTCCGATCAGGCGGCGCGGTTTGAGGTGTCTGATCGACTGGACAGCTGCGAAGAACGTGGAACCGGTGGCGATCCCATCATCCACCAGAATAACGTTGCGGTCGGTAAGCGTGGGAAGCTGCCGACCTTGTCGGTACATGCTCTGCCGTCGAGCGATCTCTTGTTGCTGCACATGAACCACCTCCTCGACGTCCGAGCGAGAAAGACCGTACGCGCGCATTGCCTCAGGGTTCAGATAGACCGTCCCTGTTTCGCCCACTGCACCGAGTGCATACTCGGGGTTATCCGGCGCTCCCAGTTTGCGAGTGATGAACACATCCAGCGGAAGATGCAGCCCAAGGCTCAGCTGGTACCCGACGGCGACCCCGCCTCGTGGGAGCGCGATGATGATGGCTGTTGGGTCATCACGGTACTGGATCAACCGCTCAACGAGCCGACGACCTGCCTCTTCGCGATTCTTGAACGTCACGCCTTTCCCTTCCGCTCATTAAGCTCGCGGCCCTACACGATAAGCCAGCTTGGCGCCCCATCGGAGATGGGGTGCCCAAACAAAATACTGCTCTTCCTGAGGTCAACTCACCTTTACTTCAATCGCCTTCGGTTTGGCCTTTTCTGACTTTGGAAGATGCACTTTCAGCACGCCGTCTTTGTACTCGGCGTTCACCTTGGATCCGTCGGCATCTTCAGGAAGAGTAAAACTCCGCATAAAGCTGCCATAGGCGCGTTCCACTCGATGGTACTTCTTATCTTTCTCTTCCTTTTCATATTTACGCTCACCAGTGATCATGAGGACATCATCATGGACATTCAACTTGATGTCCTCCTTTTTCATTTCCGGGATTTCCGCTTTGATGAGGTATTCCTTCTCATCTTCGGTGATATCCACCAGTGGCGACCATTCGGCGACCGTGATGGCCTCTTTCTTATCGCCTCCGGTCGGTACAGATGTCCGACCGAAGAAGTTCGACAGACGCTTCTCCATTTCTTCGGCTTCTTTGAACGGATTCCAACGAGATGCTGGTTCCCACCGTGTTAATGCACTCATGTCTATAGCCTCCTTGTGTGATTGATGAAGGGCCGGTAGCCCTGCTCTGAGGTCTGTGCATCGACAGTGCCAGAGGTGGAAGAGATGAACGATCGCGAGCGTCCCCTAGAAAATGCAGTGGGTTAGAACGTTATTAAATTTAAGTCCCGCGAATATGACGAGTGAGCCTGTAGCATTATGGGGCAGAGGCATTTGTAGGGATGTTGCCTCGTTCAACATTGATTGAAAGGCGCCGGGGTATTCCTCAGGGATGAGGACTGTGAATAAACGAGCTCATTGTCCTGAGTGGGTTCTGATGATCGTCGTCCAGGGCGCAAAAATGGATGTCGAGTATGGGTCCTGCAGGGCCTAAACCACCGAGCATGGGCAAAGAAGACAAAGAAGAATAGGGATCAGCTTGCGGCCTCGTCGTACGGGTTAAGAAACGGGAGCAACTGCTGGCGAATGAAAAGCGCGATCGATCCCACTTACTCGGGAGTCGAGAGGGAGCCGGATGAAGCAGCGCCCGTCGTTTAAGAATTTGCCGAAGATCCAGGCAAAGCGGTTCAAGAAGCTGAGACTGGAAAAGGAACGGCAGCGAGCCAGACGGACGAGAGTCCAGCCAGTCAAGAAACGGTCTCCACGCAGAGGAGGCTAAGAGCCCTGTGACGCCGTTTCCTGTCGGTCGTCATACGAAAGGCGCGGTGCAACATGCCGGTGCATAATGCCGATGTCGCGGCGGTGTTCGACGAGATGGCAGACCTACTCGAGATCGAAGGATCTAACCCATTCCGCATCCGCGCCTATCGCAATGCAGCACGCACCCTCCGTGACCTCCCTCGTGAGGTTGCCGCGATGCTTGACGAGGGAGAGGATCTAACAGAACTGCCTGGTATCGGCGAAGACCTCGCGGCAAAGATCAAGGAGGTCGTCGAAACCGGTACCGCCGCCATGTTCGAACAACATCGCAAGAAGGTTCCGAAGACTCTCACGGAATTGCTAAGAATTCCTGGCATCGGACCGAAACGAGTGAAAGCGCTGTATCACGATCTCGGCATCCGGACGCTCGATCAGCTTCAGAAAGCCGCGCAGGACGGACTGGTAAGATCGCTCCACGGGTTTGGAGGCAAAACAGAACGATATATTCTAGATCAACTGAAAGCTAGGACCGGGGAGGAGAAGCGTTTTCAATTGGCGATCGCAACCCAATACGCCGAAGCCCTGATCGCGTTTCTGAAGGAGTCTCCCGGAGTGAAACAGGTCGTGGTGGCGGGAAGCTATCGACGGGCCAAAGAGACGATCGGGGACCTCGATATCCTCGTCACCGCTGCTTCCAACAGCCCCGTGATGAATCGATTCGTGTCGTATCCGGAAGTCGAAGAGATTCTGGCGCAGGGCACAACTAAAGCGAGCGTCCGCCTTGCATGCAAGTTGCAAGTGGATGTGCGAGTCGTTCCTGAGGACAGCTATGGAGCCGCGCTCCAATATTTCACAGGAAGCAAGGCGCATAATGTGACGCTCCGTCAATTGGCACAGCAGCGGGGGCTCAAGCTCAACGAATATGGCCTGTTCAAGGGCGATCGATCGGTGGCGGGGGCCACCGAAGAATCGGTCTATGCCGCGGTCGGGCTGCCGTGGATTCCGCCGGAACTGCGGGAGAATCGCGGAGAATTCGACGCGGCGCGGGCCGGGCGTTTGCCGGCGCTCGTGGAGGTGGCCGATTTGAAAGGAGATTTGCACGCTCACACCAAAGCGACCGATGGTCGGAACTCCATAAGAGAAATGGCGGAAGCGGCACGGGCGCGTGGCCTCGAGTATCTGGCGATCACCGACCATTCACGACGCCTGACGATGGCCAAAGGCCTCGACCCGAAGCAGCTGTTCGAACAGCTTGAAGAGATCGATCGGCTGAACGCGACTCTGAGCGGTATCACTTTATTGAAGGGGATCGAGGTCGACATTCTGGAAGATGGCAGCCTGGATCTTCCCGATGAAGACCTGTGCCGGCTCGACCTGGTGGTGGGGGCTGTCCATAGCCACTTCCGGCTCTCCCGGCAGAAGCAGACTGAGCGGATCATGCGCGCTATGGATCATCCCTATTTCACGCTCTTGGCCCATCCCAGCGGTCGGCTCATCGATGAACGAGCGCCCTACGACGTGGATATGGCTCGTATCATCCATCATGCCCGAGAGCGGGGCTGTTTCTTGGAGGTCAATGCCCATCCGGTCCGACTCGATTTAACCGACACCGATTGTCAGATGGCGAAAGAGGAAGGCGTCATGCTCAGCATCAATTCCGACGCCCACAGCGTCCTAGACTTCGAGAATCTTCGGTATGGGGTCGGGCAAGCACGGCGGGGATGGCTAGAAAAGAACGATGTGTTGAACGCGAGGCCTCTGCACTCGCTACAACCGCTACTCAAGCGCACGATGCGATGAGCAGACATGCAGCAAGGAGCGTGGGGAAGAGGGGATGCACCACCGTCTTGCCTATGGTCTCGTGCTTTATATCCGGTGGTGCCGCAAAATTGGAGACTGAGATGAATCTTTTCCCAAGATTCTGGCTCATAAGCGTCACCCCACAATTCATCAAGGAGGAGCTGTATGTCTGTGGTCAACATCTCACAATCATTCGTCGCCCAAAAGCAGCGGCAGGCCGACCGCTGCCATCGCTGCGGCGGGCTCATGGTTCCAGAGAAAGTGTTCGAAATCGGTTCATTCGATTGGCACTGTGTGAGCTGCGGCGAACGGATCGATCCCGTCATTCTCGCCCATCGTCAGGTCCATCCACTGGAGGATCTCGCGCGCGAGGAAGTCAAGAAACTCTCCGTCGATCACGGCAAGCGCCGCCTGAACTAAACCTTCCTTCTTGGAATCGGGGGCGTTACAGCCCCCATCCAATTCAAACCGAACGTCGGTCTCCATACGCAAGCGGCCTATCAACAGACAGTCCGTTGTCCCGGAGGGATGGACTCGTCAGGCGGATCATGCTCTGTCATCCCTCGGACCGCCTCCACATGATGCGGCGGCTCGACACCGAAGTATTGTGTTCGGGACGGCCGAGGGGTGTGGCGTTCGATTCGATCGCACTCATTGATTGAGAGGACTCCGATGCCGACCAAAGAAGAGTTACTCGCAAGGGCGCAGAAACCGGCCGAGGAGTCTCGGCGACTCCATGCTTTTTACAAGGGGAAGATTCAGACGTTCCCGAAATGCCCCATTCGCAGTCTCGACGACTTTGCCTTGTGGTACACACCGGGAGTCGCGGCTCCCTGCCGTGACATTCAAGACAATCCCGGCTTGGTCTACGACCTTACGAATAAAGCCAACAGCATTGCGGTCGTGTCCGACGGGACGAGGGTGTTGGGCCTGGGTGACATCGGCCCTGAGGCCGGCTTGCCGGTCATGGAGGGCAAGGCATTGCTGTTCAAGTATCTGGGCGGGGTGGATGCCGTGCCGATCTGTTTGGGAACCAAAGACCCCAACGAGATCGTCCGAACCGTCAAACTGCTGGAGCCGTCGTTCGGCGGCATCAACCTCGAAGACATGGCGATGCCGAAGTGTTTTTGTGTCCTCGAAGAAGCGCGCCGCATCTGCTCGATTCCCGTTTGGCACGATGATCAGCAGGGAACCGCCACAGTGCTGCTGGCCGCCTTGATCAATGCGCTGAAAATCGTCGGGAAACCTTTCGGGAAAGTCCGCATCGCCATGATCGGCATGGGCGCGGCCAATGTGCCCACCTATCGATTCCTGAAGGCGAAGGGAGCAGAGCCGGCGTCGATTGTGGCTTGTGACCTTGGAGGCATTCTCGGTACTCACCGCATCGACCATCGGGACAATCCTGAATTCGCCGAACAATGGAATGTCTGCCTCGAAACGAACAGAGAGGGCCGCCGGGGTGGGATTCCTGAGACGCTTCGGGGCGCGGACGTCTGTATCGCCTTTTCGGCGGGGGGAATTATCAAGCCGGAATGGATCACGACCATGGCCAAGGATGCCATCGTGTTTGCCTGCGCCAATCCGGTTCCGGAGATCTGGCCGTGGGAAGCGAAAGAAGCCGGGGCCAGGATTGTGGCGACCGGTCGAAGCGATTTCCCCAACCAAGTCAACAACTCCCTGGTGTTCCCAGGCATCTTCCGCGGAGCACTCGATGTGCGCGCCCGCACGATCTCGGACGAGATGGCGATCGCAGCAGCGATGGAATTGGCGACCTGCGCCGAAGCACGAGGCATCAGCGACAGCAATATCATCTGTACCATGGACGAATGGGAGGTTGTGCCGCGCATTGCCGCCGCCACCGCGCTCAAGGCGCAAGAGCAGGGGTTGGCTCAGCTGAGCCGGACGAACATGCAGTTGATGGAGGGAGCAGCCGAACGAATCAGACAGGTCAGAGAAACAGTTCGTCTCGTGATGAAAGAAGGGGGCATCTTGCCACCACCTGCCTGATATGGGGCATGAGGCGACATTGATTTCTGAGAACCAGTGATTAATAAAAAAAATTGAAGGAGGTGCGTAGCCCGAGAGAGTGCGGTAGGTTCAGGTTCGTGACTCGTTCTTGTGCAGCCAGCGTGCGAAGGGCGCGGGTGTTGTTTCAGTAGCGGAGTCAGGGTGTTCAAGGGACGCGCTATCGATTGTCGGTGCCACTAGGCATGGCCGTGGATGCGAGCCAGAACGAAGACTGAGGCGCGGGGCAATCAGCCTGAAGCGACTGAAGGATTGCCGAACGTGATTCCGGTCAGATGACAGCCCCGTGGTTCCACACAAGAGCGGGCCGTTTTTTATGCGTTCTTGCTGCGAGAGAGCTTCTTTCAAGTCCTCCGATCACCCCAACACATAGGTTGCAAGAAGGCGACATCAATACATTGAGACTTGAATTTGTCTGCCGAAGTCAAACGAGAAAAAAGGAAATAAAACGAAAGCGGAGGCGGGTCCAGAGAACTCTTTCTCACTTGTGTAGAGGCCTTGGAGGGGTCTTAGGCTTCCCACCCATCGGTGGGCCTGCTCACCGCCCCAGCGCCCGACCTCGATTCCCTTGAGTGTTCCTCTCATCGACGCCTCCGCTCAATTATAAGATAACCGCTTTTCGTGAAAAATCAATTGAGGCTGCTACCCCATCTTGACCGCTAATGAAGCTGTTGGAGGTTTAGAGGTTTATATGGGCCGAGCACGAGCGTGTGCAGTTCTTCTTCATCCTCTCTTGCTGCCGACGTCTAGTAAGGCGACGAGCTTTCTTTTCACGAGCGCGAACGCTGTCACACACAGGTTTCCCAACGTGAATGGAATCAGGGTGCGTAAACCATGGCCTTGCCGATAGCCTGGATTCACGTTCAAGAAGAATTGGATGTCTGGATTACTCTGTGTTTGCCAGAACGCGGTCTCCTCCGCGCTGTCGTGCGTGATCCATCCCACCTGCAATATCTCGGGAGCTGTAGCCTTCACCGGGCGTTCGCCAAAGGCCGCAGCCAGTTGACCCATCAAGGCCTGTATCGCGGGGGGGGGTCTGAGTCCGATAGGTGGGGTAGATCTCACGGAAGTGTCGAGACAGCATATAAAAACTGGATGGATGGATAGGGGTGCAGAAAAAATACACCCGTTCGAGGGGATGCAGCAATTTGTACCGAATCACCTCCCGGAAACCGAAGGCAAAGGTGGCCCCCTCACCCCGGTAGGTGCGAAGAATGCCTGCCTGTGCACGGAAGACGGCGTACGCGCGATCAGAGAGCACGATGTCAAACAGATGCACGGCACAGTAGCCGACAGCCTTACCGTCGCCGTTGCGCATGATCTGTATTCGGGTCCAGCGGGCCGACGGATTGATCACCAAGCGCTCAAACTCCTCCAGCTCCACGCCGGCGAAGATGCGCTGGTTCAGGCGAAACAGCTCCTGCGAGAGCGTCGCACGTTCCTGCGCATCCAATTCGTCGATAGACACCGTTTCCCTGTGGTGAGTGCGCAACATCTGCCTCCTGACTTCCGACCGGAACAGCTGCCCGATCGTCCAGATCTAACCTTTCCGCCTTGTCTTACGCAGAGGGCAGAGCTATATAATAAAAACGATCTTATCACGCGACGGTAGGCGGTGGTTCACAAACTATGCACGGACATCCCGCTCAGCACGTAAGTCACATCTTTCCGGATAGCATGACCCTCGGTGAAGTGGCGACTCTGCCAGAATTGCTGCGGCAGCGGTGCCATCGCTCGCCGGAGCGCGAGGCCTACCGGCAATGGGAAGCTGGGGTATGGCGCAGTTATTCCTGGAGAGACGTGGAAGGGCTCGTCGCACGCTGGCAGGTGGCGCTTGCCGGAGAACATCTTGCTTCAGGAGACCGCGTGGCCGTGCTGCTCAAGAACAGCGTGGAATGGGTCTGTTTCGATCTGGCGGCACAATCGCTCGGACTGGCTGTGGTGCCGCTGTATACCGCCGACCATGCAGAGAACACCGCCAATATCCTCGCCGATTCGGGAGCGCGTCTCTTGCTGGTCGGCCTCCTCGATCAATGGATAGCCGTGGCCAGGCTGCGCACACGACTCCCGCACCTGTCTCACGTGCTGTGCATGGAAATGCCGTTGACCCTGGTCTCAGATACCAGGGTCCGGGTCAGCGTCGTCGCGCAGTGGTTGCCGCGCGAGGCTCCTCCCCAGATCAATGTGGCCAAGGAGCCGCATACGTTAGCCACTCTCGTCTACACCTCGGGGACCACAGGCCACCCGAAAGGTGTCATGCTGTCGCATGCCAATATTCTTTCCAATATACAAGCCGTCGTCAGGCACGTGCAGATTGATCAGGACGATCTCTTTCTGTCGTTTCTCCCGCTGTCTCACGCATTCGAGCGCACCGCCGGGTGCTACTTACCGATGCTGACGGGCAGTTGCGTGGTCTATGCACGCGAGATCAGTACATTGGGCGAGGACCTTGCGATGGTGCGCCCGACCATTCTCGTATCCGTGCCACGCATCTATGAACGCGTCTACGCGCGCCTGCAACAGCAACTGGCGGAACGGGGCGCCCTGCCGCGTGTGCTGGTCCGCTGGACGCAGGAGCTTGGTTGGAGGCAGTTCCAAGCACGCCAGCATCGTGGCACCGCTCCGGGAAGCTGGGATCGTCTGTGGCGGCTCGTGCTGCAGTACCTGGTCGCCCGTCCGTTTCTGGCCCATTTCGGCGGTCGGCTTCGCCTGGCGGTGTCTGGCGGTGCGCCCTTGTCGGTCCCGCTCTCTCGGTACTTGGTTGGCTTGGGGTTGCCTCTGCTGCAGGGCTACGGCCTGACCGAAGCAGCTCCTGTCGTTTCCGTCAACCGGCCGGACGACAATGTGCCGGAATCGGCCGGCACCCCCCTCCCCGGGATTGAGGTCAGGCTCGGTGAGCAGAATGAATTGCTCGTGCGTGGCCCCAACGTCATGATGGGCTACTGGAACCGGCCTGAGGATACGGCTCGGGCGATCGATGCCGAGGGCTGGTTGCACACGGGCGACCAAGGCCGCATCGAAAACGGCCATGTGTTCATCGTTGGGCGTCTCAAGGAGATCGTTGTCCTGTCCACCGGGGAGAAAGTCACGCCTGAGGGTTTGGAGATGGCGCTCATTCTGGACCCGCTTATCGACCAGGCGATGGTGGTCGGCGAGGGCAAGCCTTATCTGGTCGCGCTCTTGGTGTTGAACGCCGGGGCCTGGCGTGCCATGGCCAAAAGATGGTCGTTACCTGCGGAGGATCCCGCCGCGCTGACCGATGTGCGTCTCCAGCAGCATATCGAGCACCTCTGTCGCCAATCCCTGGCACGCTTTCCCGAGTATGCCCAGGTCCGTCGCTGCTGGGTGACGCTCGAGCCGTGGACCATTGCCAACGGCTTGCTCACGCCCACGCTCAAACTGAAGCGTCCTGCGATCGAGAAACGTTTCGTGAAACACACTCTCGATCTTTACACCGGGCATATGCCCCCAACGTGAAGCGCGGCAGATTCCATTCATCGGGAGAGAGGTCTTGAAGACATCGCACGGGCAGAGTGAAACAGGGTCGGATCCCGAACCTGCGTCGGAGCTTCTCGACATTGTTCGCACACTGTTCGCTGAACTTCACCGGCAAACCGGACATGATAGGCCCATCACTCTGGACAGCTCACTGGACCGCGATCTCGGTCTCGATAGCTTAGCGCGGGTGGAACTGATGTTGCGTATCCATCGTGCGTTCGGTGTTGATCTGCCGGAGGACACCCTGGTTCGCGCCGAAACTCCCCGCGACTTGCTCGAAGCCCTGCACAGGGGGACCCGCGGATCGGCACGTCAGGCGCCGAGACCGTCCGTAGCACCTTTGGAATCGGCGAGAGAGGAAGCAGCCGAGGCCACCACCTTACTCGAAGTCATCGACTGGCATGTGCGCCGGCAACCGGACCGCGTCCAGATTGTCCATCTCAGCGAACAAAGCGAACAGTCCATCACCTGTCGCGATCTGACAGAGGCCTCTGAACGGGTAGCCGCAGGTCTGCAACACCGTGGGCTTGAAGCGGGACAAGCAGTGGCCATCATGTTACCGACCTGTCCGGAGTATTTCCCTGTCTATGTGGGC
Organism: Nitrospira sp.; assembly: GCA_029881435.1. Lineage (GTDB taxonomy): Bacteria > Nitrospirota > Nitrospiria > Nitrospirales > Nitrospiraceae > Nitrospira_D. The sequence continues at coordinate 3,903 of JAOUMR010000065.1, read as the reverse complement.
ATTCTACGTGCCGGCGGGGTTCCTGTGCCCATTTATCCACCGGCGCACCTGGCCCAAGTGGAAGAACACGTCCGCCGCCATGTCGGCATCTTGTGTAACGCGCAAGCCGTCCTGCTGGTTACGATACCGGAAGCGCGAGCCGTGGCATGGTTGCTGAAGGTTCATGTGCCTTCACTGGGTAAGGTGGTGAGCGCGCAGGAACTGCTGCAGTCGCGAGACTCCCTCACCCCGGTATCGGTGGCGGCACAGGATGTGGCCTTTATTCAGTACACCTCCGGCAGCACGGGCGATCCCAAGGGGGTAGTGCTCACCCATGCCAACTTACTTGCCAACGTCCGTGCCATGGGGCAGGCGATCGGCCTTCGTCCAGATGATGTCTTTGTGAGTTGGTTGCCTCTCTACCACGATATGGGATTGATCGGCGCATGGCTGGGCACCCTCTACTTTGGCATTCCACTGGTCGTCATGTCGCCTCTTGCCTTTCTCGCCAGGCCTGTCCGCTGGCTGCAGGCCATCCAGTCCTATCGCGGGACACTCTCGGCGGCCCCCAACTTTGCCTATGAACTGTGTGTTAAGAAGATCGGCGACGAGGAGCTCGTCGGACTTGATCTCAGTTCGTGGCGACTGGCATTCAATGGCGCGGAAATGGTCTGGCCGGAGACGCTGAGGCGTTTTGGCAGCCGGTTCGCCCCGTACGGGTTCCACCCCGAAGCACTCACCCCAGTCTACGGGCTGGCCGAGTGTTCCGTGGGACTGGCCTTTCCGCCATCCGGCCGCGGCCCCCTCATCGATCGTGTCCAGCGAGCCTCCTTCACGCATACGGGCCGCGCGGTCCCCGCTGTGTCCGACCAAGCCTCTGCACTGTCTTTTGTTTCCTGTGGGCGGCCCTTGCCCGGCCATGAATTGCGAATTGTGGATACCTCCGGACGTGAGCTGGATGAGCGGCAAGAGGGCCGAGTGGAGTTCAGGGGGCCGTCGACCACGCGCGGCTATTTCAATAACCCCACGGCCACGTCACAGCTGTTCAGGGAAGGGTGGCTTGACAGTGGCGACCGGGGATACCTCGCCGGCGGCGAAGTGTTTCTCACGGGACGGGTTAAGGACATTGTCATTCGGGGCGGGCGCAACATCTACCCCCACGAAGTGGAGGAGGCGGTGAACAAGATACCGGGGGTCAGAAAGGGCTGCGTCGTCATTTTCGGCAGCCATGATCAGGCCTCGGGAACCGAACGGCTAGTAATCCTCGCTGAAACACGCGAGCGGGGCCAGCGTGAACGACAGCAGCTGCACGAGGCGATCAACGAGGCCGTCGTCGAGGCGTTGGGCGAACCTGCTGACCAAGTGGTGCTTGCACCACCGCGGACCGTCCTCAAGACCTCCAGCGGTAAATTGCGCCGCTCCGCCACAGGAGCGCTATTCGAGGCAGGATTGGTCGGTGAGCACAGGCGTGCCGGGTGGTGGCAGGTAGCCAGTCTCGCTGCGGGTGCATTGATTCCCCAGTTGCAACGTTGGGCGACAAGGGCAGCGGATGGGGGGTTCGCGGCCTGGGCCTGGTTGGTCTTCTGCCTCGTGGTGCCAGTTGTTTGGCTGATGACCATCTTCACCCCGCGCCCTTCCTGGGCCTGGGCAGTCGGTCGAGTTGGTGCACGGCTGTTACTGTGGTTGACCGGAACGCCGTTGAGCGTGAGCGGACTGGACTATCTGCCGCGCGGGACGCCCTGTGTGCTGGTGGCCAATCATGCCAGCTTCCTCGACGGCATGGTCCTGGTGGCAGCGCTGCCAGAACAGTTTAGCTTTGTAGCTAAACGCGAATTCCTTGATCAATTCATTCCGCGCGTCTATCTCCAGCGCTTGGGCACGGAGTTCGTTGAACGCTTCGCAGCCCACGAGAGTGTGCAGGATGCTCGGAGGCTGGAGGGCGCGCTGCGCGCCGGACGTACGTTGGTTTTCTTCCCCGAGGGCACGTTTACCCGTTTGCCCGGGTTACAGCCTTTCCGGATGGGGGCCTTTGTTGTGGCAGCCAACACGGGCGTCCCGGTTGTGCCAGTGGCGATCTGCGGGACCCGGTCCATTCTGCGTGACGGCCAATGGTGGCCACGGCGCGGCGCGATCACAATCACGTTCGGCGCCCCCCTCCTGCCCGTGGCCGATGCACGCGATGCCTTTGATGCAGCTGTCAGACTGCGCGATGATGCCCGTGCTCATATTGTGCGTCACTGTGGCGAGCCGGACAGCCAATGAGAACCACTTCAGTTATTCCTCTCGGCGCCACAGCAGTGGGTTGCGCAGGTCGTGGAGCAGCCGGAATGCTTCGTCCTATCCACCAGGGGAGTGCGGGAGTTTGGAGAACGGATCACGTAGGTAGCGATGCACAAGAGCAGGATCACCTCAATGCTCTGCCGGGGTGGTGATCGCTCAAATAAGTCAGTAGTCAGGCCTGACGCCATTTTCACATTTTCATAGGTGACCGCATCTGTGATGTTCAGGAATGTAGGGTAATCCGATTATGATTACTATAGGCCGCCGGCCAACATAGCCCCAACTCCGACTGCAGCCACAATTATAAAAAGCAAGCCCACCAGCCCCAGAACTATACCTCCTGTCAAGCCAGCAGTCTTCACTGCACTTACTTCCTCCTTCTCCAATTTAGCAACATCACTGAAGCGTATTACTTGTTGATTGTCTCCGGTAACGTCCTCCGAAGTGACAGAGACAACTTTGAACTCTACATCTCGACCATCTTTTGTAACGATTTTGACTCTATCGCCTTCATGAATGTCACTTGTTATATTGTCAGAAATCTGCACCACCTTAAGAGATGTACAAGACGACACGAGTAAGCACATGACAAGGACTGCAGACGTCAGCGTTTGCCCACGCATAGTACTCACCCTACGTCTTTCATGATCCAAATTGGGGGCAGGCTGAGAACTCCCTGTTCTTTCGTTTCAGCGAGTGGAAGAAACCAAGAAACATTTCGCTTACGAGGCAAAACAAAGAAGCTGCTCCCCTGCCACATCAGCGATCCTCACTCACTTTCCTCGCGCGCTTGATGGCCTGGGGTGTTGCTCTAGCCAACTGCGAATCTTGTTCCAGAGATCCGCCGCTTCCGGATGGGTGTGTCATCGGTCGGTCACCGTAAGCGTCCCTGAATAGCGTACAGCTCCAAAGAGAACCTTCTGGCAGTGGCCTTGATCGCGTGATCCCTCCTTCTCCTCGATAACTATCTCGTTGTTAGACCGCAGCCTGTGTTGTCCCTTTCTGCCTCAAGTCTGTCCATCCGGCTGCCCGCTTTCACCCCACGCAATCCTGTGCAGTGAGAATACGCGCTGTCTCAATGGTGAAACACCTTTGTGATGAACAACATCCCAAACTGGAAGGTTCTGCACTGGGTTAACACGTCTCACCGCACATCCCTTCAAACCGGCTTTCTTTCAGTGGCTTGTCGAAGACGAGGTGAATGGGGAACGTGTCTGATTCCACTGAGATGGCTATCAATCGCCGAGCCGACGTGAGCGTTGGCATAACCGGAGATGGGTCGTGTTCCCTCCTGGGATTTGGTATGACATTTGCCATCCTAACCATGCAAGAAGTTGAAATGAGGATCCGCCAAAAGGAGCAGTAACGTCTCGCCAGCAGGTGCGATGGACGCGCAAGAGAAAGGCGCAAAGGGCTAGCAAGACATGAGCAGAAGCTCTTCATCCCTATATGCAATGGCTCATGGGGATGATCGGGTGTGGTGGCGCGGAGAAGAATGAATGATAAATGGAAAGCTCGGCGGTTTCAAGTTCCAAGTGCAACGGGTGAATAATGGCGCAGCTGCGCAGAGACCTCCAGGGGCGTGGCAAAGTCCAAACATGTGCGGGGACGCGTATTCAACCGATAGGCAATGGCATTCAACTC